>JAJFTR010000060.1 GCA_021372825.1 Actinomycetes bacterium | reverse complement strand
CCGGCTCACCAGATCCCCGGTGCCACGGATTCCTGGGTCCGAGGCGCAAGACGCCGCGAACAACAGAAGCGTCGACGTGGGAATCGAGTACAGCAGGAGGATCCAGGCTCTCGATGACCAGGGGTGCATCGCGCGCAGCCTTCCCAAACCCCTCTACCGAAGTCCTAGTAGTAGAACCATCCGTAGTACCCGTAGCACACTTGCAATGGGTTGTATGTCTTGCGGATGGTTCGCGAGTAGTTCACTCCGTTGGCGCTTCTCGGGCCAACGGGGGTGTAGCAGCGCCCGCTGTCATAGGACCCCTCGACCAGCCGAACGTAGGCTTGTTTGATGATCCTGCCGGATATGGTGCCATAGTTGCCGGTCGCTTTCGTACCGCCATAGAAGTGCACCATCCCATAGTTGTAGTAGATGACACCGTCCCAGGCTCTCCAGAATGCCGCATCATACAGCCCTAATGCGGATGCTGCGGCTGTGACTCCGAGCGACGCAATCACAAGAAATGCGAAGATCTTCGTCTTCTGATTCAACGCCCCCACCTCCGATGAACTCCGCCCGCTACGCACCCCCCGTGCGTCCAACGCATGGTATACCGGGAGGGGTCAATCGTCAATTGGTTGCATATCGGTACCATCATAGTGCCCGGCATTGATTCAATGGCTCGGCAACATGGGTGCTCGCCATCCACGGCCGGATCGATCGTAGCGACGCGCTGGAAACTCCGCGCCTGCGGCCGCTATACTGAAAGCCCTGATGACAATGCCCAAGGGAGCAGCCGCAGGGTTCATAGCGGGGCGATTAACTCAGCGGGAGAGTGCCTCCCTTACAAGGAGGAAGTCGTGGGTTCAAATCCCTCATCGCCCACCACGCTCTCAGCGGGCCCCGTTGTGTGACGGGGCCCTGTTTGCTGCTATGAGCCGCTTCACCTGCCGAGCAAGAAGCGCTGCGCGGCCTCAGGTCCGCTCACATGGCACGCGGCGCAGTAGCGCGGGTCGTGACACTCGAAGCAGGGTTGCCCACCCGCGTCGCCGACCACCTCGTCGTGCTGCGTTCGCCACAGCCGGCCGGGCGTACTCTCAGGATGGTGACAGGCGGTACAGAAGGCCGTGCCGGCGGCCTCTGCCGGTGTACGCGCGTGGCAGCGCGCGCACGTCCGGGGATGAGCAAGCCCCTCCTCGCCGTGGGTCGTGGCGAAGTCAGCGGGGTGGGGCATTTCAAGGCCATGGCACTCGTCGCAGAACGAGTGTAAGTGACACATCTCGCAAGCGTTTCGCGTGGAGGCCGGAGGCAAGACCGGCCCAGCGGGATGAGTGGGCTGCGGCAGTCTCTCGGCGGCGATCCGCGCCTGGGCGACTCGGCTTGTCTCGGCCCTGGCTGCCGAGGCGTGACCTGCGGAGTCACCATAGGACGTGTACCAGCCTACGGCGTCGTGGTCGGGTGGTGTCAGGTCGAAATCGGCCGGATGACACGCAGCGCAGTCTCCGGGCGCCTTGCCCTGGCCGCGGGTGGTTTCGACAAGCTGGTGGCAGCGGAAGCAGGCCTGCATCGTCATCCAGTTCTCGTGCTTCTCGTCGCCCGGGAGGGTGTAGGCGATGCTCTCCTCCGGATGGGCCACCCGGTTGTGGCAGGTAGGGCACGTGACGCCGGCCGCGGCGTGTGCGTCATGGTCGATGATGATGCCCGCGCTGGGGTTCACCACCCGTGTCGACATCGAGTGACATTGCGTGCACTGGTCGTCGGCCATCTCGACGGCCACGTAGCTGCCCTCGTTCATCGGAAGCGTGAAAGTCCCGAAGACGGTCGGCACCAGATCGGGCGCGACTTCGAGCTTCTTGATCACAAAGGTCACCGGGTCGCCATTGACCGGTTCGTGGCATGCGACGCATGAGATAAGGCTGTGCGAGCCAGCCATATACGTCTTGGTATTGTCGTCGTGCACGATGTGGCAGGGCCTTGTGCAGAACCAGTTCGTGGACGTGCCGATGACACTGCCCGCGGTGAACAATACTAGACAGGCGAGCACGATGCCGACCCACATGAGCGGGCGCGTACGCCTTCCGGCATCGTCGAACGCGGTGGTCTTGTGCCCGCTCATCGCGCCTCCCTCGTCGGGGCTTGCGGTCAGTGTAGCCGATGAGTGCGCTGTCGACATGTCGAGCCGCTTGTAATCAAAGGTAATGAATGCACGGGGTTCTTCAGGTTTCAAGGATTGTCATGCATGCGCGCGAATACAAGGCACATCATTCTCGTGCATGGAGGTTCATGATGAACGACCGGATGAAGTCCTCTTCCGACGAGGCGCTTGGCATGCGGGTGTTCGAGGTCAGCCGCCAACGTGCCGTCGAGCGGTGCATCCAGCGGTGGCGTAACGGGCTCAAGGCCGATTGGCTGCTCCTCTCCCAGGACGACATCGAGAACCTGCGATGGATGGCAGGGGAACTGTGGGCGACGCGCACGCGTGACGAGTGGGACTCGCTGCACTTCAGCAAGCTCGACCTCGGTCACACGAGAGAGATCGTCTCGTGCGCGGACCGGCTGCGACGGCACGGCGTGCGCCGGGAGCAGACCCTGGCCGAGGTGGTCGGCATTCTCGACGATGCGCGGCTGCGCGGGGAGGAGTCGGCACGCGTGAGGTCGGGCGAGCTTCTGGTGTAGCGTCGGGCGCGGCGCTCTCGTGTCGAGGTCCGACGCGTGATCGCTAGGATCGTGGCGCAGTGGGCAGGGACTCTACCTCGATGTAGACCCTGGTGCACTCGGGTTGCTTGGCGGCGACCGCGTCCTCGATGCGGTGGATGGCGTCGTGTATCTCCTCGGCCGAAAGCGTCGACTTGAACTGCACGCCCAGGTTCACCACCAACTCGGACGGTCCCATGTACATGGTAAGGATCTCCCCCGCGCGCTCCACAGCGCGATCCGACTCCACGGCCTCGCGGATTCTGGCGAGTGTGGCCGCGTCGGCGCTTTCACCCAGCAAGAGCCCCTTGGTCTCACTGCCGAGAATCCACGCGACGCTCATAAGGAGAAGGCCGATGATGATGGAAGCTCCTCCATCGAAGTAAGGGTTCTCCAGCAGATGCCCGAAGAAGACGCCCAGAAACGCGACGATCAGGCCGATCATGGCGGCGCTGTCCTCGAGCACCACCGTGTACAGGCTCGGGTCTTTGGAGTTCCGGATGAAGGCGAGCGGCCGCGTGGCGCCGCGCGCGGCGTTGAACTGACGAAGCGCGATAGTGAACGACGTCCCCTCGATGAGCAGGGACACGCCGAGCACCACGTAGTTCCACAGCGGGTTCTCCAGCGGACTCGGATGCTGCAGGTGGGTGATGCCCTCGTACACGGACATCCCACCACCCACTCCGAAGATCGACATCGCGACGATCAGGCTCCAGAAGTACAGCGCCTTACCGTAACCGAACGGGTGTTCCTCATCGGCGGGTGTGGCCGCTTGCTTGAGGCCGAAGAGCAGCAGTCCGCCGTTGCCCGTGTCCACAAGCGAGTGGATGCCCTCTGCGATCATCGCGGAAGAGCCTGTGATAGCCGCGGCGACGAACTTGGCGATGGCGATAGCAAGATTCCCTACCACTGCAGCGATGACCGCTGTCTTGGACTCTCCGTGACCTGCCATGGACATCCTCTCTAACAGGGCGACGAAGCGCCCGTCATCTTCCAAAGAGCATTTGATACCGCTCCTCGAGGCGGTCGACCGCCGCCTCGATGTCATGCTGACGGACAGACTCGATACCCGCTCGGCCCATGCGTTCGCGCAGGGTCCCATCGTCCGCAAGGCGGCCGAGCGCGCTAGCCATCGCCTCCGCGTCGAACGGCTGCACAATGATACCGCTAACATCATGGCGCGCCATCTCGGGGACTGCGAGCGCATCCACTCCCACGACAGGCGTCCCAGAAGCGAGCGCCTCGAGCACCACGAGACCCTGGGTCTCGATCGTGCTCGCTGTGGCGTACACGTCAGCCTCACGGTAGCTCTCCGCGAGGTATGTGCGCGAGACGAACCCCTCACGGCGCACGTCGCCTTCCAGGCCGAGCTGCGAGATCAGGCGTGTGATGTACGGCGACGCAGGGCCTTCTCCCAA
>JAJFTR010000030.1 GCA_021372825.1 Actinomycetes bacterium | reverse complement strand
CAGTCCCTCGCTCTAGGATACGTGCGCGCGTACGCTCAGAACGATGAGCGTCTCGCAGGTCGTGTCGCGTTCCATACGCTCGATCTCGACGTGGGAGTGGATCCATGGTGGGTCGCTTTCCGAGTGCTTGGGACGCAGCCCGATGTCGTCGCTGTGTCCGTCACCTGCTGGAACGCGCGTGCGGTCTATGACCTATGCCGAGTAGTGAAACACGCTTCGCCGCAGACCCGAGTGGTTCTCGGCGGCCCAGAGGTCACTGCGATCGCCGAGAGCGTCCTGCGTGAACATCGCGAAGTCGATGCCGTCGTCCGAGGCGAGGGCGAAGAGACCTTCGCGGAGTTGCTCTACGCATACGTGCGCGGCAAGAGCGCCTTGAGAGTCGAGGGAGTCTCTGGCCGAGACGAGAGCGGCATGCCGGTCTCCGCTCCAGACCGTGCGCTGATCGCCGACCTCGACTCGATCCCGTCGCCCTACCTGACGGGGATCATGGCTCCGACGGAATATACGGCATACATCGAGACGTATCGCGGATGTCCTCATCGGTGCAGCTACTGCTTCGAAGGCAAAGGATACGGCCGGATCCGGGAGTTCTCACAGCGCCGGGTCGCGTCGGAGGTCGCAGCGCTCACCTCGGCGCCGGGGGTGGACGCGTTCTCCTTCATCGACCCCGTGTTCAACCTGACAGACGAACGTTTGGAGTGGCTCACAGCGATCATGGAGCCCTACGCGGCTCGAGGTGTCGTGCTGCACACGATCGAGGTGGATATCGAGCGGATCGACTCCAAGGCGGCAGCGCTGCTCGCCAAGGCTGGTGTCGTCTCGGTCGAGACGGGTCCGCAGACGGTGGGTCCACGTGCGCTTGAGACCTGCCGACGCGCCTTTAGGCGTGACCGGTTCATCTCCGGAGTCGAGGCGCTGAAACAGCAAGGGATCCGTGTCGAGTGTGACCTGATCATCGGCCTTCCGGGTGATCAGCTGTCTGACTTCGATGAGGGATTGGACTTCTGTCTCGGCCTGGACCCAGGCAAGGTTCAGACGTCGACGTTGCGTGTGTTGCCAGGGACGGACCTGTGGGCTCGGGCGGACGAGCTCGGCTTGGTGTACGACCCCGAGCCGCCCCACGAAGTCATCGCCACTCCGACGATGTCGTACCGAGACCTGCGAAGAGCGGAAGTGGGCGCCATGTGGCTGCAGCGCGTCTACGACGCAAGGTTGTGAGGGAGGCAGCTCGACGTGAGTGGCGTCTCGCATAGGGCCCAGTCGATGAAGCCGTTCGTGGTGATGGACATCGTCGCGCGGGCGAAGGAGCTCGAGGCCGCCGGTCGCGACATCGTGCGGCTCGAGATCGGTGAGCCCGACTTCCCCACACCGGAGATCGTGAAGCGTGCAGGGCACGCGGCGATGAACGCAGAAGATACGGGCTACACCCAGTCGGCAGGGCTTCCCGATCTTCGGGACGCCATCGTCATGCATCACCGTCGAGCTTACGGCGTCAGCGTGGATCCAGGAGACATCGTCGTCACCCAGGGCACTTCTCCTGCGATGCTGCTGGCGTTCGGTTCGCTCCTGGACCCAGGAGACGAGGTCATCATCTGCGACCCCTCCTATCCTGCATACTCCAACTACATCGCGTTCTTGGGAGGTGTGACCGTCCGGGTGCCTGTCCGTGCCGAGAACGGTTTTCGGCTGGACATGGACGATCTACGGCATGCGATCACAGACCGGACGAAGGCGGTCGTGATCAACAGCCCGTCCAATCCCACAGGGTCCTCGCTCACCCCTGAAGACATGGCTGACCTTGCGCGAGTCGCCGAGGAGTACGGCATCTGGATCGCGAGCGACGAGATCTATCATGGGCTGCAGTTCGACGGGCCGAGCCACTCCATGCTGGAGTACACGGATCGCGCGTTCGTGCTGAACGGCTTCTCGAAGGCCTACGCCATGACAGGTTGGCGGCTCGGCTATCTTATAGCTCCACACGAGTTCGTTCGGGCTGCTGAGGTCATCCAGCAGAACTTCTTCTTGTGCGCCAATCACTTCGTCCAGGTGGCAGGTACCGTTGCGCTGCTGGAAGCTCAGGACGACGTCGCACGGATGCGGGCCGTATACGACGAACGGCGCCGTTACCTCGTGCCGGCACTGCGCGAGGCGGGACTCGGGATCGCGACCGAACCGACCGGTGCGTTTTATGTGTTCGCGGACGCAAGACTGTGGGGAGAGGACTCTCTTGAGTTGTCGGAAAGGCTCCTCGAAGAGGCCGGTGTGGCGGTCGCCCCAGGCGTCGATTTCGGCCCAGGTGGCGAGGGGTTCTTGAGATTCAGCTACGCTGCGTCGATGGAACGGCTGCAGGAGGGTGTCGCGCGGCTCGACGCATGGGCGCGTGCGCATGCCGACCCTGTGGGTCCGACAGGACCGCGACGATGAGAGGTGTTCCGGTACGGAACTTGCTGTATCCTCGAGGCATCGTTTCGACTATCCAGGGGGTCAATGTAACGTGACAGAGGTCTGGAGCAAAGCGGACCTGCACATCCATTCGAATCACAGTGATGGGTTGGCGAAGATACCCGACATCATGGAGTACGTGGCCGATCGGACCGATCTCAAGGTGATCGCTGTGACCGACCACAACACGATCGAAGGCGCGGTGTTCGCTCAGTCACTTGCCGACATGTACGAGTTCGAAGTCGTTGTAGGCGAGGAAGTCTCTTCACGGTCGGGACACATAATCGGACTGTGGCTAACCGAGACGGTTCCGGCTGGTCTCTCTGCAGCAGAGACCGTGGCGCGCATAAACGAACAAGGGGGAGTGGCGATAATCGCTCATCCGTTCGCGAACCGCGCCTTCGGGCCTTTCGGTCTGGAGAGTGTCGGCAAGGCCATCCACGACGTTGCTTTCCACGCACTGGAGGTCTACAACTCGTCGCCGTATCTCGTCTATGCAAACAAGCTGGCCGCCAAAGCGTTCGCTGGTGGTCAGGGCTTCGCAGCGACGGGTGGCAGTGACGCGCACGTACTCAAGGCCATAGGCAAGGGGTACACGCTTTTCCGTGGCACGACCGCTGACGATCTGCGCCGAAGCATCGATGCACTGGAGACGCGGGCTGAGGCTGCGCGTGGCGGGATGTCGATTGCGCTGCGTTACGCCTTCCAGTACCCGAAGATCCGCCGTCTGCAGGCGTGGAATTGGGAGCGCTGTAAAGCCACGAAGTAGCCGCAGTCCGCTCAGGTCAGTCTGTCTTATCTGACAGCGTCTGCTTTATCGCAGTGACGAGTGCCTGGATGAGGGCGGGATCGTCTCCCCAGGGCGTCAGTGTGATGGTGAGGACATCCGGACCAAGACGCGCCGAGTCGATTGCACGCGGAAAGTCGAGAGCGGTGGCGAGCGTGGCGACCGGGATCGTGACGGGGGCAAGCACGATCGTCGTACACCCTGTGGCGGCTAGATGGCGGACTACCTCGGTGATGTCAGGAGTCTGCCATTCCACCCAGCCGAGTCGCACGTTGCGCTCGTCGATCCCGTGCTCGGCGAGCATGAGGCGTACGCGCTGCGTGAAGTACGCTTCTGTCTCGTGCCACTCTCTGCTCAGGGACTCCCATTCCGGTGGTTGCCCTTCGCCGAGCAGTGCTACTCCCACGGTTGCAGGGTCGGCGTTTCGAGTGACGTTCAACACGCGCTGGCATGCCCGTCGCGCCAAAGGATCGCTGATCCAGATACTCGGGGCCGTCCCGATACGGACGTGTGACATGTGAGCATCGGCAAGTTCGCTCGCGGCTTCCGTGAACAGATACGAACCGTCTTGCCCAAGATGTGCGAGAACGATCTCGGTGTATCCCGCCGCGGCAAGGCTGTGGACCTGCTCGGAAAGCGAAGGGTCTCCGTCGCACCACGCCACGACGACCGTGTCCGCGTCACCGCTCGCACGCAGGTGGCTTTCCACCGCTTCTGCGATGACCCGCGCTGTCGCACGTCCGGGATGGAAGTCACGAAGGGCGTGATACCGTGCCTTCTCTGACAGGAAGACGAAAGGTACCGCGCTTGCGGGGAGCGTCAACGCACCGCTGTGGACCAAGCGCGTGAGACGCCTCGCGGTGGCGGCGTAGTCGTACCGCTCGGGCTCGGCATTTGACAGAACGACGACCGCACGTCTCGACGGCCCCACGCAGGGCGTGGACGTGCTGTGTGCTGCTCGACGGCGCGACTGGCGGCCCACGAGCGACGCGGCGGCGACCCAGAACCCTCCAGAAAGGCCCGCGAGGATGAAGAGGAGCGCGAGCACGGCGGTCTGGCCGGTAGGGACCTCGGTGATCAGGAGTGTGAACGAGTGTACCGTGACCACCAGGGCGATCACGGAAAGGATCGCGAAACCCGTCTGCCAGCCGCTCGGGGCGACGAGCAGTCCGACGATGGTTGCACCCGCGGTGACGCTGCAGGCGAGTAGGCTGGCCCATGCGAGCATTCGAACCCCTTTCGTGGCTGCTCAGTGCCGCACAGGTTGTCATGACGCGATGCGACAGTATCACGCACAGCGGTTGACACGGATACCCCAAGGGGTATAATGGCTGCGTGAGTCATATGGCTGAGGAGGTAAAGCGTGAGCGCTGCCATCAAGGATATCAAGCAAAGTGAGTTCGACACAGAGGTTCTGGGAGCCGATGTACCGGTGATAGTGGACTTCTGGGCACCATGGTGCGGCCCATGCCGCATGGTCGCGCCGGAGATCGAGAAGCTTGCGGACAGGATCGGGGACTCCGTCAAGTTCGTGAAGGTCAACGTTGATGAGAACCCCGATGTGGCTCTCCGGTACGGTGTCATGAGCATACCCACGATCGCCAAGTTCGAGAGCGGTGATCTGGTCTCCCAAGTAGTAGGCGCACGCAGCGCCGATGCGCTTGAGCGCGAGTTCGGATTGGTGTGAGGCTGTCATGCCGACGTATGACCTGTCGTGCAAGAAGTGCGGACACCGGTTCGAAAGGTTCGTTCCGCGGCTGATCCGCGACACTGACAAGGTGTGCCCACGATGTGGGTCGACGGAGGTCGTCACGGGCGTCGGGGGCGGCTTCGTGAAGACATCCTCCGGAACGGCCGCGGGCTCGTGCGTCTCCTCTGGAGGGTTCGGTTGAGCGTGATGTTCGGTCCGGGTGACCGGTAGGGCACGTGCGCGGGATGCTCGTGGCTTTGAGCGACCAGTGCGGGTCTCGAGAAGCCAGGCGGAACGTGGAAGCCGTGGAGCGCGCAGGGCGGTCCACGGCTTCGTCATTGAGCGGGGAGGTGCGGGGCGTGAGAAGCACGCATGTACGAGACGGCTGCGGCAGGCGCTCCTCGGTCATCACTCACTGGACGCAGTTCGAGTACTTCAAGAAGACGCCGATAGCCTCATCGATCAGCTCGTCACGGCTACGTTCTTCGTCCCCGACAAGACAGGTCTTCATGGAGTAGCCGATGATGTGCAGTCCCACTTGGTTGAGGGCGGACTTCGCGGCCATGATCTGTGTGAGCACGGCATCGCAGTCCTTGCCCGACTCGATCATGGTCTGAAGGCCGCGGATCTGTCCTTCGAGACGCTTGAGTCGATTCATGATGCGGCGACGTTCTTCGGCGGTGCCGAGAGGTTGCAGCCCAGCCGTGTTGTCCATGACCTGCTCCTCGTGTTTCGACGGTGGCGTAGAATGATGTGATTCACCCTTACTATACCCCCTGGGGGTATGAGTCACAAGGAGCAGGCGTGGTGTGTTCCCTGTGCGGGCAGAGATCTTCCGATCGTCGACCCGCTGTACGGTCCCTATGAACGCGCGGATCCTTCAGGGACACGCGCGGGACCGCGTGGTCGGATTCGGACTGGCCGCGCTCGCCGCGCTGTGCTGGGCGACAGGCGGACTTGCGGCCAAGTGGCTGTTCACCCCCCTCGACCAAGTGAGCGCGTCCTGGCCGGTTCCTCCGCTTGGGATCACGATCGACGCCGCGACGCTCTCCGCTGCACGCGCTGTCGTCGCGTTCTGCATGCTGGTCGTGTACTTGCTTGCGCGCAGGCGCAGCGCTCTGCGCATCAAGCCGTCCGACGTGCCGTTTCTCGCGCTGTTCGGTGTCGCGGGGTTGGCCATGGTGCACTTCACCTATTTCAGGGCTATCTCGCTTACGAGTGTCGCCACGGCGATCCTCTTGGAGTACTTGGCGCCGGTCATCGTCCTTGTGTTCGGGGTTATCGTTCTCGGTGACCGGTTCACGTGGTCGTTGCCGGTAGCCGTGGCGCTGTCCGTTATGGGCTGCGCCCTTGTCGTGGGAGTGCTGGGGGGATCTCGCATCACTGTCTCGGGGCAAGGGCTGGGGTGGGGACTGGCTTCTGCGGTTTTCTTCGCCGGCTACACACTCATGGGCCGGTGGGCGGCTCATCGGTACTCAGCGTGGACGCTCCTCGTCTACGGACTAGGGGCTGCGAGCCTGTTCTGGCTCATCGTGCTCGGTGGACCGACACGAGTGTTTCAGGCGCTTGCAGACACGCGGACGCTTCTGGCGATCATGTTCATCGCACTGTTCAGCACCGTGATACCCTTCGGCGCATTCCTGACGGCACTGCATCACATAAGAGCTACAGAGGCGTCGGTGACCTCTACGCTGGAACCCGTGATCGCGGCGATCGCGGCATGGGGGCTCTTCGGAGAAACGCTCACAGTCGTCCAGATCGTCGGTGGGCTTCTCGTGGTCGCCGCGATCTTCGTCGCGCAGATCCCGAGCGAGGGCGATGAGGTGTTGCCGCCTGCGGGTTAGAAGCGTGCCCGACGTTCTCGCGGACGTCGGCCATCTGAGCGCCACAGATGGTATCATGGTACGAGGTTTGCTATAGCGCGCGCCCGCGTGGGCGCCGCGTCGGAGGGTACAGTGCAACTGACGCAAAGACCCGAGCTTCGGCAGAAGGTGACTCTGTCGCCGCAGGTGTATCAGGGGCTCTCCATCCTCGCGATGCCTGTGGCAGAGCTGCAGCAGGTGATAGAGGCGGAGCTGCTGCAGAACCCGGTGCTGGAGGTCGAGGAGTTCGAGGACGACTCTGACGTCGAAAACGACGAGGAGAGCATCGACGACATCGAGGATGAACGAGAATGGGACGAATGGGCCGACGCCTACGAAGACTTGGAGAACCTCGATACCGGCGGTCCTCGTGATCCCAATGCTGAAGATGTGGACTCAGACGAGTTCGTCGGCGGTATCCAGTCCTTCGACGACTACCTCCTGAGTCAACTCGGTATGCTTGATGTGAATGACGACGTGGCCACGGCGGCGCAGGCGATCATCGGCTCTCTCGACGAGGACGGCTTCTTCACCGGGGACTTGGACGAGATCGCAGCCATCGCCGGAGTGGACGGACGGGCCGCGCAGGAGGCCTTGGAAGTGGTGCAGCAGCTCGACCCGCCTGGCGTGGGCGCGCGCACTCTTGCCGAGGCGTTGCTCATACAGGCGGACTACCTTGGGATGACATCGCCCCTACTCACCTCCATCATCGAACAGCATCTCGACGACATCGCAGCGAACCACTACCGCAAGGTGGCCCGGGCCGAACACGTCGATGAGGCTGAGGTGCGTGCTGCCGTCGAGCTGCTCAAGCAACTGAACCCGCGGCCCGCGGGTGCGTTCTCGCCGGGTCCCGCCCCAGGTTACATCGTCCCGGACGTTACGGTCCGACGGTTCAACGGGGAGTGGTTGATCATCCCCAACAACGAAGCAGTACCCGTCTTGAGGGTGTCCCCCCGATACGTGCGGATGCTGCGTGAGAAGTCTGGGGTGGATGAAGACACGCGCAAGTACCTGAAGGAGAAAGTGCGTCAAGCCGAGTCCTTCATGCGCAATGTCGATAGGCGGCGCGACACGGTCAGCCGCATCACGCAGATCATCCTAGAGGTCCAATCCGACTTCTTCGAAGACGGGAAAGGTGATCTTCGTCCCTTGCGGCTCGAAGACGTGGCCAGTGAGATAGGCGTTCACTTGAGCACCGTCAGCCGAGGTGTGACAGGCAAGTACATGGCGACTCCCTATGGCTTGTTCGAGCTCAAGCACTTCTTCTCGGGAGGGTATCGGACTTCGACGGGCATGGACATCGCCGCGACCACGGTCAAGCGGCGGATCAAGGACCTGCTGGAGAACGAAGACCCGGCCCACCCGCTCTCCGATCAGCACTTGGCCGGGATGCTCGCGGAGGAGGGAGTGGACGTCGCTCGCAGGACGGTCGCGAAGTATCGCGAGGAGCTCGGCATCGAGCCTTCGTGGGCGAGGAAGCGCCGATGAGCGAGAGCACTGACAGGCGCCAGGCGGCCCAGTCAGTCGAGGGTCGGCCCGAGAGCGTTCGTGACGTTTTGCTGATCGTGGTGATGCTGGGCATGATCAGCCTGTTGCACACGTTCACGAACACCTCTCCTGGGGCCATGCCGCTGCACATGCTCTACCGCCGCTTGTACTACGTGCCCATCATGTATGCAGGGTTCGTCTTCGGCCGCCGAGGAGGACTCCTCACCTCTGTGGCGGCGAGCGTGCTTTTCGGCCTGCACGCTGTGGTCTCCCTCGGTGGACTGCTGGGACCCGGGATCGACAACCTGTACGAGATCGTCATGTTCGTGACGGTCGGCGTGTTGTTCGGCTGGCTGCGTGACCTTGAGGAGCGGCGGAACGCCGACTTGCGGCAAGTGAGCGCACAGCTTGAGGAGGCGTACCGCAAGCTCGAGGAGCGTGCGATCCAGCTCATCAACGTGCAGGACTACACACAGTCGATCCTGCGCTCTATCACCTCCGGCGTCATCACCGTGGGTCCCGACGGATCGGTCGCCACCGCGAATCCGGCAGCGGAGCGCATGCTCGGCCAGCGTGAGGGCGACATGGTGCCTCGGCGCATCAACGTACTCTTCGCTGACGACGGCGGACTTGGCGACGACCTCGTGAAGGTTCTTAGCGGCAGGGTTCCTCGGCTTGTGCGCGAAACCAAGCTCGTCACTCGCAGCGGGCGTGTGTTGCATGTGCAGGTCTCGATCTCGCGGATGCGTGACATAGACGGCAGGATCTTGGGAGCGGTGATCACCCTTGAGGACGTCTCGGAAGTCAAAGCGCTGACAGATCAGCTCATCCGAGCGGACCGGCTCGCAGCCATGGGCGAACTCACAGCGGGAGTAGCGCATGAGGTCCGCAACCCTCTGGGTATCATCCGGGCCTCCGTGCAGCTCGTGGAAGACTCCGGGTGCGACCGGGATCGGATCGTGGAAGCCACCGGGGTCATCAAACAGGAGATCGACCGTCTCGATCGGGTCATCAAGGCACTTCTTGATTTCGGGCGGCCAAGCAAGCCGCAGATGAGACCGACTCACATGAAAGAGGTGCTTGAAGACGTCGCGCTGTTCACGCGGCGGTTCGCAAGCCAGTCCAACGTGAACATCGAACTTGTGTTACCCGAGGAGCTGCCGCTGGTGCGCGCCGACCCTGATCAGCTGAAGCAGGTCTTCGTGAACCTGATCTCGAATGCGGTTCAGGCGATGGAGATGACGGGCGGCACGATCACGGTGAGAGCCGAGGCGGACGAAAGCTTCGTGTCGGTGATCGTAGAGGACACAGGTCCGGGCATCGAGGGAGAAGACTTGAAGAAGATCTTCGACCCCTTCTATTCGACGCGCGACGCGGGCACTGGACTTGGGCTCACCATGGTCCACCGTATCGTGGACGAGCATGATGGGCATATCGAAGTGGCATCCGAACCGGGAGTCGGGGCTTCATTCACCGTGTCGTTCCCGGTCCTGCAGACAAGCGAGGAGAATCGATGACACGACGTGTCCTTATCGCCGATGACGAGAAGAACATGCGATGGGTACTCGGCCAGGCGCTCGAGGCGGAGGGGTACGAGATCGCCGAAGCGGCCGACGGCAAAGAGGCACTCGCCCTGGTCTCGGAGCAGCCGCCAGACGTGATGATCCTTGATCACAGGATGCCTGCTCCGGATGGGATGGAAGTCCTTCGCCGGGTGCGCAGCAAAGGGATGACCTTCCCGATCATCATGCTCACCGCACACGGCAACGTCGCCAGCGCCGTGGAAGCGATGAGGGCGGGAGCCGACGAGTACCTCACAAAACCTTTCGACCTGGAAGAACTCAAGTTGAGCATCGACAAGGTTCTTCGCATGAGCGAGCTCGCGGTGGAGGTCGAACGGCTGCGAGAGGAACTCGACGAGAACTATGACGTCGAGGGGCTCGTCGCCGCTGACCCGGCCATGCTCGCAGTGCTCGATACCGTGCACAAGGTCGCTCCCACGAACGCGACCGTGATGATCTATGGGGAGTCGGGCACCGGCAAGGAACTGGTGGCACGCGCTCTGCACTCACTCTCACCCCGAGCGAGCAAGCCCTTCGTCTCGGTAAGCGCAGGGGCGCTGCCCGAGACGTTGCTTGAAAGCGAGCTCTTCGGATACGAGAAGGGCGCCTTCACGGGAGCGATGCAGGCCAAGCCTGGGCGGTTCGAGATGGCGAACGGGGGCACCATCTTCTTAGACGAGATCGGAGACATCTCTCCTGCAGTGCAGGTCAAGCTCCTGAGGGTTCTTCAGGAGAGAGTGTTCGAACGGCTGGGAGGCACGCGGAGTATCGAGATAGACGTTCGTGTCATCGCCGCCACGAACCGGGACCTGCAGCAACTGATAGTCGATGGCACTTTCCGCGAGGACCTGTACTATCGGCTGAACGTGGTTCCGGTCACTCTTCCGCCGCTTCGACAGCGCAAGAGCGACATCCCGCTTCTGGTGGCTCACTTCCTGGAGAAGTACAAGGCAGGGAACAAGCACTTCACTCCCGAGGCCATGCGGATGCTCATGGAGTACCAGTGGCCGGGGAACGTGCGCGAACTCGAGAACACCGTCGAGCGCATCATCATCCTCTCGCGGGGCGATGAAGTCGACGTCGATGACCTACCTGCCGAGGTCAGGGCAGGGGTGGCTCTGTCAGCCGCGAGTGACAGGAAGGTGGTGCTGCCTGAAGGAGGACTCGACCTAGAAGAGGTCGAGCTCGACTTGATCCGGCAGGCGCTCGAGCGAGCCGGCGGGAGTATCCCCAAGGCAGCGAAGTTGCTCGGACTCACTGCCAAGACGCTGGAAGCAAGGATGTCACGATACGGTCTGTGACGCGTCACGCCCTGAGGAAGCGGTTCTTGGCATACTCGTTGCATAAGGAGCGCTGTCTACGGGCGTCGGCAGTGGCGGGAAGATGCAGGACAAACGTGCCAGCAAAGCATTCATGCTGCGAGTCATCGGCGTTGCCGTTGGAGTCGCCGCCATCGTGGGCCTGCTCTTCGTTGTGAACGCTGAAGAGGGTTTTGAGGACTGTACAGGCACTGGCGAGTTCGGTTGGCTGGTGCCGCTGATCGCTGCTTTGGTGATCGGTGGTCTCGCGTGGGTCTTGCTCAGCCAGGAGCCCCATCACGACGATCATCATGAAGGATCGGCGTCAGATGCAGTATGTCCAGCGTGCGGCTGTGCCGTTCTTTCTCAGTGGAGGATGTGTCCGTATTGCGGGCAGATGCTCAGCGGGGATGCGGGTGCGTGTGAAGCGACGTCCGTCGAGTCATGATCCGATCGACACTGCGTGAGGAGAGGTCTGATGGCTTCTGCTGTGACAAGCACTTTCGAGACCACCGGCATGCACTGCCACTCGTGTGCGATGTTGATCCAAATGAGTGTGGGCGAGTTGGCCGGTGTCGCTGATGTGAACGCAGATCCCGCTGCCGGCACCACGACGGTGACATACGATCCCGATCGGGTCTCACCCGAGCAGATCATCGACGAGATCGTCAAAGCGGGCTACGGAGCTCGTCTGAGCAAGTAGTGTGTCCCTGCTCACTGGCCCGAACGACTCTTGGGGGTAGGGACTCATGAGCCAAGGAAGCGTCGGCTACCTGAGCGCGTTCGCAGGAGGGTTGCTCTCGTTCCTCGCGCCGTGCGTGCTGCCACTGGTGCCCGCCTATCTGTCTTTCATGACCGGCCTCACGAACGTGGACCTCAGGCGCGGCGAGTCCGTCATGAAGACGGTCCTCCCTCCGAGTCTGCTGTTCGTGGCTGGCTTCTCCGCAGTGTTCGTGTTCCTTGGCGCGGCTGCGGGCTTCGCGAGTGACGCCCTGCGACCATTCATGGCATCGTACGGCGGTGCTCTCACCATCGCCGCCGGCGTGCTCGTGATAGCTGTGGGCGTGCTGCTCTTGGGTGTGGTCAAGGTACCGTGGCTGTACGGTGAAGCGCGTTTCGACATGTCTGCCGCGCGCAGGTTCGGTCGCGGAGCTGCTTTCGTCATGGGCCTTGCCTTTGGTTTCGGGTGGACACCGTGTGTTGGTCCTATACTTGCCGTCATCCTCGGGATGGCGGCACACACCGGAGATGCGGCTCGCGCAGCCAGCATGCTCGCGGTCTACTCAGCCGGCCTGGCGATTCCCTTCCTTGTGACTGCCGTGTTCTTCGGCAAGCTTCAAACCGCCCTTGCGTGGTTTAATCGACATTCTCTGGCAATCAGCCGCTTCGCGGGCGGCATATTGGTCGTCGTAGGTGTGCTCATGGCGACGGGCGAGCTCGGTCGTCTCTCGATACTCCTGATCAAGACGTTCCCGTTCTTGTCCGGGCTGGGGTGACCGATCCGGAACGGGTAGCACGTCCGGAAGCGCTTGGTCTACGATGGTCGGGCGGGTCATGACGAGCCAGGTGATATAGGGGGCTGGCCGTGCACGTGCGCAGGTCGATGTCGCTGACGGGCAGATTCATCGTGCTCGCGGTCGCTGTGGTGGTCACGACCACGCTCCTTCTCGGCGTGTCGTCCGTGGCGGGCGTGTACCAGATGGCGAGCGCTGAGCAGTCTGCTCGGCAGCGCGCATACGCAGACGTGGTCGTCCGGGAGACGAGTGCGCGTCTTCACGCCGCGTACCGCGCATTGCTGACTCTGGCCCAGCGCGACGCCTTGGGCGGATCGGATCCGGTCGCGGAACGTCGTGCTCTTTCGAACGCTGTCGTGGAAAACGCGGAGTATATCCAGCGGGTCGTGCTCGCGGACGAGTCGGGTTCGATCTTGTCGGCCTACCCGGTAAGTGACAGTGTGTCCTCGGTCACCATGTCCCACGTCATAGAGTCGGCCAGATCCGGCGAGACGATGTACGTGTGGGAAGACGTTGCACGGGGGTCGAGCACGGGGGTGGTGTGGGTGGTGGTACCACTTCCGGGGACTGAGGGGCGTTCTGACCGGTACCTGGTGGGCCAAGTCCGTGTGCAGACCATCTCGAACACACTGTCTCAAATCGCATCGGCGGACCGCTCTCCGGTCGCGTTCATCGTGGATGATGACCTTGATCTGCGGTTCTCAGCAGGCGATCCGGAGGCACTCGCCGCGATTGGGTCGGTCGCTTTCACGCCAGAAGCACAGGGAACTGGTGTGGCGCGGATACCTGGGCGGGGTCGCGCCCGGTATCAAGGCGTGTACAGCGATGTAGAGGGCCTGAAGGGACTCGCGTGGCGGGTCGTCGTCCTTGAACCGGCCACAGTCGTGGCGGAGGAGACCTGGCAGGCGTTGCGGCCTGCCGTGTACGCGTGGGGTGTTTCCGTGCTCTTCTCGTTCGCGATCGCTGTGGGGGGCATCTTGTGGCTGGCGCGCCCCCTACGGGTCCTTGAGAGACGTGCGCGTGCCGCTGCTGCAGGGGCTGTGCTCGACCCCATCGCAGTCGACCGCAAGGACGAGGTAGGCAGACTGCTGGACTCTTTCAACTTGCTCACGATGCGGCTCAACCGGATGCACGACGTTTCGCAGATACTCGCGCGGTCGTCCGACAGTGCTGAGGTGCTCGACGGAATAGCCTCCTCCATGGCGCACATGCTCGGTGCTGTGGATGTCGACGTGTGGTTGCTTGACGAGACGGCCTCGACTGCCACGCTCGTCCGGGCTGCCGGCTCGTTGGAATCCCAGGTCGGGTCGGACGTGCCCGTCGACGCCTCGGAATGGCTGCGCACCACGCTGAGATCCGGGGGTGCAGAGGTGTTCCAGGGTGATGCGACGAGCGATGCGCTCATGAGATTGCACCACACGACGGGTGGCGAGGAGTGCGGCCTCGCGGTCCCTCTTGCCAAGGGAGTGGATGTGCTTGGCGTGGTGGCGATCGTGTGCGACAAGCCACGTGAGTTCACGAGTGCCGAGATCGAACTGGCGAGGTCGTTCGCAGCGCAGGCGTCGGTGGCTCTCGACAACGCACGGCTCTTCGACCAGGAACGGCGTGCGCGACGCGAGGCCGAGGCACTTCGGCACGTGGCGGAGAGCCTCGCGACATTCATGGACCTTCGCGACGCGCTCGACGCGGCCGCGCAGACCGAGGCCGAACTGCTGGGCATGGACAGGTCCTTCGTCGCGCTGGCCGATCCGGAGTCGTACGGTGCACGCGTAACACTGGACGGTGGCGTGGAAGCTCGCCTTCTAAGAGAGTGGGAACGACTGTTCCCCGAGCCCGTGGTAGACGGGCTGAAGCTTCCGTCACGATGGCTCTCCGCTGACGAGGCGTCTGTGGGATTTGGAGCGTGTCTGGAAGAACTTGGTATGAGGTGCGCGCTCGTGACGTGCCTCTTCCGAAAAGAGACTTTCGCGGGTTTGGCGCTTGTGGGATCGTTGGCGCCCTGCCCGGCACCCACTCACCGAGCTGTGACACTTGCCGAGACGATCGGCAAGCAGATGGGACTCGCTCTGCAGAACGCATACCTCTTCCAGCAGGCGAAGGCCCGTGCGGACACTCTTGAGACGGTGTTCCGGATCTCGCAGGCGGTGAGCTCCTCGTTGCAGAGCAAAGTGGTGCTCAGCCGCGTGCTGGACGTCGTCCAGAAGATCTTCTCGGCCGATGCGGTCATGCTCATGACCTACGATCAGAGACGCAGGATCATCACCGTCCCGATGGCGCGTGGTACCCTTGCGCGCGAGATGCTCGAGATGGAGTTCCTTGCCGGAGAGGACATCCCCGGCCGTGTCTTCGAGACAAAACAAGCGGAACGGATCGAGGACCTGGAGCAGGAGGACACGTCTCTGTCGCGTGTGGCTTTGTCACAGGGTCTGAGAGCAGCATTGGTGGCGCCGCTGCTGGCCCGAGGGCGTTCCATCGGTGTGCTCGCGACGCTGTCACGATCGGTCGGAGCCTTCAGCGCAGATGATCTCGAGCTGTTACTCACCTTCGCGTCACAAGGCGCGCTCGCAATCGACACGGCGGATCTTTTCAGTCGCGAGCACCATGTAGCGACCGTCCTGCAGGAGAGCATCCTTCCGACCAGGTTGCCGAGCATACCCGGACTCGACGCCAGCAGCGTCTACGTCCCAGCGGGGTCCGAGGTGGAGATAGGCGGAGACTACTACGACGTGTTCCTCGCTCCCGACGGACGAGTTGCGGTCGCAATGGGCGACGTGTGTGGAAGCGGCGTGGAAGCGGCCACCAAGACATCCATGATCAAGTACGCGATCAGGGGTATGGTCGCGGCGGGGGCAGGTCCTGCGCAGGTGTTGTCACAACTCAACGATATGATCGTAGCTGCTGGTGACCCGAGTGGGATCGTGACGGTGTGGCTCGGGTTCGTCGACATGCGCAGCGGAGATGTCACATGGGCGAACGGTGGTCACCCGCCTGCGTTGCTCTTTGATCCACGGACGCGACGGATAGACCGTCTCGGCACCACGGGGGCTTTATTGGGAGCTGTCGCGGACGCGCTGTATGCCGAGCACGTGGCAGGGATCGCCCCGCAAGGCATCCTGCTGTTGTTCACCGACGGTGTCACAGAGGCTCGGAGAGGCGGGCGCTTCTTCGGGGAGGGTCGTGTCCGTCGAGCGCTCAGTGCAGGCGGAAGTGCGGCCGCAGTCACGCAGAGGCTGCTCTCATCGGTGCAGCATTTCGCGGGAGGCGAGCTGCGCGATGACGCGGCGATTCTCACACTCGTGCGGTCGATCGAGGACGAGGGCGTTAGACTGCAGTGAGCGCCGGGAATCAGACGGCTGTAGAGATCGCAGGATCGCACGAGGAGTGGTTGGTGGAATCGAGTATCCAGTACAGTCCGGACGTGAGCGCGTGTGTTGTGCAGCTCACGGGCGAGATCGATATGGTGACGGTGCCGCAATTAAGGGAAGGGCTCCAGAGCGCACTCGCTCGCGGGTGCTCGCATGTGGTGCTCGACCTGGGCCAGGTGACCTACGCCGACAGCTCTGTCTTCAGCTTGCTCGTGTGGCTGGATCGCGAACTGCAGCCCGTCGGGGGCAAACTGGTACTTGCGGGAGCGAGCGGTAACGTCAACAGGGTTCTGGAGCTGTCAGGCTTGGTGGGCGTTGCGCCCTGCATCTCCTCCGCGCCAGACGTGAACGAGGCGGTGAGCGGTCTCGAGCTCGCTGCGGGAGGTTCCCCTGCGCTGTGGAGTGAGAGCATGACCATGGCCGCGGATCCGGCATCGCTCGCAGAGACACGGGCACGAGTGGTCGAGCTCCTAGAACCGCTCGGCATCGGAGAATCCACGCTGTTCGACATACGGGTGGCGGTCGGAGAGGCACTTGCGAACGCCATCCGCCATGGGTCACCGGGCGGCGACGCCGATAACGTGGAGATACGCATCGACGCCCATGAGGACCGCGTCGTCATCGTGGTCGACGACTGTGGAGGCGGTTTCGACGGGTGCACAAGATCCTGTGACGATCTGTATGCGGCATCTGGTCGTGGCGTCATGTTCATGAGGGCTCTCATGGACCAGGTGGAGTTCTCCGTGAGTCACGACGGCGGGACGTCGGTCACGATGGTCAAGCATATTCTGCGACATCGGAGATAATCGGGTGCCACTGGTGTCGGGAACGGGTATCCTTGTCGTGGGGAGCATCTCGGCTGTGCATGGTCCGGGCCGGGACGTCGTACATGCCACCTACGAGGAGTCGTGATGGAGCTGCTGGACGCATTGCGCAGTCGCCACTCGGTGCGTGTTTACACGGGAGAGCCGATAGACGAAGACACCATCCGCGAGGTCATCGAGGCGGCCATCCTAGCGCCTTCGAGTTTCAACGCACAACCGTGGTGTTTTCACGTCGCACTGGGTGAGGCTCGCAAGAGGGTCGGGGAAGTGATGGCACTCTCGACCCAGTATCTCGAGGAGTACGTGGACAGGCTGGAACCGGAGCAGCTCGACCGGGCCGCGGAGTTCTATGCCGACCTTGGGGGCGCACCGGTGGTCATCGCCGCCTCTGTCGCGCTCACGGGCGACGAGGACACCGACTGCAACGCGTTGTTGGCGACAGGTGCGGCTATCGAGAACCTCTTGCTACGTGCCACTGACCTTGGCCTCGGCGCGTGCAGTATCACGGCACCGCATTGGGTGGTCGACAGACTCCGGGAGATCTTCGACATCTCAGATGACCGCAAGCTCGCTGCGCTCGTCCTGCTCGGTCGTTCTGCGGAAGTGCCACTCATGACCGAGCGTCGGCACGACGTGGTGACGTTTCTCAAGTGAGAGCGTTGCATGCCGTCTTCTTCGATGCAGGCAATACGCTCCTGTATCCCTGGCCGAGTGTGGCGGAGGTGTGCCGCCAGGTTCTTGGGGATTCGGGTCATGAGCGCGACCTATCAGCTATCGAAGCGCTCATGCCGCAGGTCGACCAGTACTATGAGGACCGCTATCGAGCCGACGACGCATTCTGGGCCAACGAGGAAGAGACGGTTTCCGTATGGGTCGGCATGTACTCGTTGCTCTGCCGAGAGCTGGGGATAGATCCGGACGCCGTCCATATCGGCCGACGTGTGTACGACGAGTTCGGGCGGCCTGATCGATGGAAGGTCCATGAGGACGTCGTGCCGGCATTGGAGCGCCTGAAGGCACGCGGGCTCGCTCTGGGTGTGATCTCGAACTGGGATCGTCGCCTTACGACCATTCTGGAGGGGCTCGGCATACGAGGGTACTTCGACACCGTGGTCTCCTCGGCTGATGTCGGCTTGCGGAAGCCGGACCCCAGGATATTCGAGCTCGCGTGCGTGCGCGTCGGTGTGTCTGCGACCTCCGCTGCGCACGTAGGAGACCATCCTTACGCCGACGTATGTGGTGCTCGCTCAGTAGGCATGCATGCGGTGCTGGTCTCGCGACAGAATGACGAGGTGTGCAGTGCCGAGCAAGACACGGCGTGCATACAGGACTTCGGACGTATCGAGGTCGCCCTTGGGCTGGAGTAGGAAGGTAGACCTATGGCATTCAGGGACATCCGCGAGTTCATGGCCTTGCTTGAGTCCAAGGGACAGCTTCAACGCATCAGCGCTGAGGTCGACCCGCATCTAGAGATCGGGGAGATCACTGATCGCGTGAGCAAGCAGCATGGCCCCGCGTTGCTCTTCGAGAACGCAGTGGACCGCGCGACTGGCCGGCACTATGAGATGCCGGTCGCGATCAATCTGATGGGCGGGTACGACCGCATGGCGTGGGCGCTGGGAGTGGATGCCAGAACGGGAACATGGCGCGATCTTGATGCCAAGGCGAACCAGCTCATGAAGAGCATCCCACTGGACGCGCCCACGGGTGTGTGGGACAAGATCGGTGCCGCGAGAAGTCTCGCCGATCTTGCCTCAGCGCGGCCGAAGCGAGTGAAGAAGGCGCCTGTGCAAGAGGTCGTATGGCGAGGTGACGATGTCGACCTGGGCAGGTTGCCGGTCCTCACGACGTGGCCGGGCGACGCAGGCCCGTTCGTCACGCTCCCCCTTGTGGTAACAAACGACCCATCGGCAAAGCTCAACATCGGTATGTATCGTCTGCAAGTGTTCGACGGGAAGACGACCGGATTGCACATACATGAGCATCATGATGGTGCCAAGAACCTGAGATCCTGGAAGGAGGCCGGAGCTGCACGGGTACCGGTGAGTGTGGCGATCGGAGCTGATCCGGCAACAACCTTCTCCGCGACGGCGCCTGTGCCCCCGATGATCGATGAGTACTTGTTCAGTGGCGTGTTGCGGGCTGAGAGCGTCGAGGTCGTGAAGTGTCTCACCAACGACTTGCTCGTGCCTGCACACGCCGAGATCGTCCTTGAGGGCTGGTGTGATCCAGACGAGAAGAGACGAGAGGGTCCTTTTGGCGACCACACTGGCTACTACTCACTAGCGGATGAGTTCCCCGTCTTCCACGTGGACGTCATCACCACACGACGCGACCCCATCTACGCCGCGACGATCGTAGGACGTCCGCCGATGGAAGACTGCTACATGGCCAAGGCCACCGAGAGGCTGTTCCTTCCCGTTGTCCGGGCGATGATGCCCGAGGTGGTCGACTATGACCTTCCTCTGGAGGGTGTGTTCCACAACTGCGCGATCTTTCAGATCAAGAAGGAGTTTGCGGGTCAGGCATTCCGCGTCATGAACTTCGCATGGTCGATGGGGCAGATGATGTTCACCAAGTTCGTGATCGTCGTGGACGAAGATGTGGACTGTCACGACTACTCCCAGGTGGCATGGCGTTGCTTCAACAACGTGGATCCCTCTCGTGACATACTCGTGAGTAAGGGTCCGCTTGACCGTCTTGATCACAGCAGCGACTTCGAGAGCTTCGGCTTCAAGCTGGGGATCGACGCGACCCGTCCCCTGCGCAATGAGGGGTACGCACGTGAGTGGCCGGATGCTCTGGAGATGTCCCCTGAAGTCAAAGCGCGGGTCGATGAGTTGTGGGAGGGCCTGGGCCTGTGAGCAAGATCATCCAGAAGATCAAGGTGCTGCTCGAGCTCGTCAAGTTCGAGCACTCGATATTCGCCTTACCTTACGCGTACATAGGTGCGCTCTACGGCGCGCAGGTCGCTCCTTGGACGACGGCGCCCGCCCGTGGTTCGGCCGAGCAGGGCCATCCGTGGTGGGTCATGCATACGCTCGACGGCCCCGGTTGGCCGTCGTGGCCGGCGCTTGTGTGGATCACCGTCGTCATGGTCGGTGCTCGTTCATTCGCGTTCGTGATCAACCGGGCCGTCGACAGAGAGATCGATGCGAGGAATCCTCGCACCGCTGGTCGCGCGATCCCCGCGGGCCGGGTCACGGCGTGGGAGCTGTGGATCTTCTCGGCGATCATGCTAGCCGCGTACCTCTTCGGTGTCTGGCAGTTGCATCCCGTGACGCGGTGGCTTTGGCCGATCCCGCTGGTCGCCTTCATCGTGTATCCGTACCTCAAACGGGTGACGCCCTTCTGCCATTACTGGCTGGGGTTGTGCCTAGGCCTCGCGCCGATCGGCGGATGGCTTGCGGTGGGAGGTCCGGCCACCGACGCGGCCCCATGGGTCTTCGGGTGCGCCGTCATGCTGTGGACCGTCGGATTCGATATCATCTATGCGACCCAAGACATAGCGTGTGATGTGCGGGACGGGCTTCACTCGATGCCAGTCGACTTCGGCTTGACGCGGGCGCTCACCCAGGCGCGGTTGAAGCATGTATCGACCGTGGCACTGCTCGTGCTCGGCGGGTTCCTCGTCGGCGCCGGCTGGCCGTGGTACATCGCCGTCGGCGCAGCCGCGGCTCTGATGTGGTATGAGCACAGCATCGTCTCCCCAGAGGACCTGTCGCGCGTGAACGAGGCCTTCTTTACAGTGAATGGGATCGTCGCGATAGTCGTATTCACGGGCGCTCTGGCAGACCGGCTTCGAGGCGGCTGGTGATATGGGCACATATGTCGTGGTGATCACGGGAGCGTCGGGTTCTGCGTATGGGATGCGCGCCGTTGAGCAGCTGCTGGTATCGGGTCATGGCGTCGTGCTGGTCGTCACGCATGCCGGTGCGGACGTGATGGAGTTCGAACTCGGCTTCCGCCTGCCGGAGGCCGGACCTCGCGAAGCGGTACTGAGGTTCCTGGAGCTCAACGAGGGGTCTCCGCTTCGTGTCGCGCAGGTCGACGATCTGTTCGATCCGATCGCGAGTGGATCGAGCGGCACCGACGGCGTCGTGGTCATCCCTGCATCCATGGGATTCGTCGGATCGGTGGCAAGCGGGAGAGCAGCCGATCTGGCCGAGCGCGCCGCGGATGTCGCCCTAAAAGAGCGCAGGCCGCTGGTGATGGTGCCACGCGAGACCCCGTTGAATCTGATTCACTTGCGGAATCTCACTCGTCTTGCCGAGGCGGGAGCGGTCATAGCGCCGGCTATGCCTGCTTTCTACCACCGTCCGAAGTCTGTCGATGACCAGGTGGACTTCGTTGTCGGAAAGGTGTTCGACGTCCTTGGCGTGCGACACGATCTCTACCGTAGGTGGGGCGAGCAGTGACGCGCTTGACGTGCGTCTTGGAGACGTAGCAGAATCATGCGTGTAACAGGGTCTATCACATCATAGTCGTAGCAGTCATCGTAGACAGAAGGAGCAGGACATGACCCTCGCGCAGGCGCGGAAGCGCTATCCGCTCGTCCCCCGAGAGATCGTCAAGTGGGCAGTCGAGAACATCTCCGATCCTGATGATCTACAGCGAGGACTTCATCGCCTTGAGCAAGCGAAGCGCATCCAAGTGAGGTACGGCGTGTGAGTTCCTCTCGAAGGTGATCTGGTGGTGGACCGTCCCTTGTGACCGCGAGGCTGCAACGGACGGCGCGAGGGTGCTGTCTGCCACACGCCGGGCACGATGATAGCAGCTTCTGAGAGTGAAGAGGGCCCTGACGCTGTAGCGTCAGGGCCCTTGCATGCGTGGAGGCGACGCCCGGATTCGAACCGGGGATAAAGGCTTTGCAGGCCTCTGCCTTGCCACTTGGCGACGTCGCCGTATGAGGGGCGGGCGCCCCTTGTCACACTCAGAAGGCCGGCCCCGAGGGGTTAGCGCTGCGCCTCGGGCCGACCTTCCGTGATCTTACGTGGAGCGGACGACGGGACTCGAACCCGCGACCCCAACCTTGGCAAGGTTGTGCTCTACCAACTGAGCCACGTCCGCGCGCAAGGGGTAGTCTACCAACGGGTCTGCGGGGGTGCAAGGGTTCATCGGGAAGCGATCAGGACTAGCGAAGCGCGACAGGACTGCTACAATAAGCGTCGCTGTCCGCAAGGCAGCCGCTTTGGGCGCTTAGCTCAGGGGGAGAGCACTTCCTTGACGCGGAAGGGGTCAGAGGTTCAAATCCTCTAGCGCCCACCACCGAAGACACGAGCTCTCGGCTTGCGCCGGGAGCTCGTTCCATTCTCTAGGTGGACCGGGGGTGATCTGGCGTCAGAGGACGCCATGTGTGTGGGAGTAGCGCGCATCAGCCGATATACTGAGAACAAGGCTCTTGCTCGAGAGGGGTTCAGATGCTGCACCAAGCGCGAGTATGCGTCGCCAGCGCCCTTATCTGCGTGCTTGCTGTCATTCCAGCAGGCCCTGCGCTGGCTGGGGAGTGGCCGACAGGAAGCCTTCATGTGCATCTCGATGCTACGCGCATGGCGGGTGCCGACCGCTACGCCACGAGCGTGAAGACCGCTCGTTTGGAGTTTCCGGAGTGGGCCGGTGTCACCCACGTGATCGTGGCATCAGGAGAAGAGCGTTGCATCGCGGACGTCCTGGCTGCAGCAGGACTGGTCTGGGCATACGACGCGCCCCTGCTGCTTGTCGAGTCCGATGGCGTCCCAGGGGTCGTCCGTCAGGCGCTCACAGAGATCCGGTCGGCTAACGGGACGATGACTGTCACGGTCGTCGGCGGTCCGGTGTCGGTCACGCAGGCGTGCGTGTCGCAGATCGCCGCGATCACGGAGGGCGTCGTCGAACAGCCATGGACTACAGGCGATAGGTATTCCGTTGCAGCGGGAATCGCGCGACGTGTGAATGCTGTGGCTGCGGAGACGTCCCGGACGCCCGCCCGCGAGGTACTCATCGCGAACGGGTCGAACAGCGCGGGCTTCGTTGACGCGCTCCCGTTGGCGGCCGTCTCAGCGCAGACCGGGGCACCGGTGTTGTTCGTGACGAGAGACACCGTGCCGAAGGCGACCTTGTCGGCCCTGGCTGCCCTCGATCCCGTCGAGACCATCCTCGCGGGAGGCACAGCGGTCGTCTCGAGCGGAGTGTATAAGACAGTGGGCGCAACATCTCGGTGGTCCGGCCAAGATCGCTTCTCGACGGCAGTGGCGATCGCTCGCCAGGCGCGCTCCAGGGGTTGGCTGACGGCGGATGGGGTCGGGATCGCCGGTACGGTGGTCGACGGCGTGACAGGCGCGGGTGCATGCGGGCGGTCGGCCAGGCCGATGTTGCTCACAGAGAGTGCGCGGCTCAGCAACCCGATTGCACGATACCTGGACGAGATGAGTGAGACGGTTTCCTCCGCGACGGTCTTCGGAGGGCCGGCTGCGGTGTCGGACGGCACGTTGGCAGAGCTTCGCGGCGCGCCGAGCGTGCCTGTTCTGGTCCGTCCGACGGCGGGTGCTCTTGTGGGCAAGCTCGCGAACGTGGCGGTGCGCGTGGGTATCAATACCACCGAGGTGCGGCTGTATGCGGGAAGTACACTGCTTGCGACGAAACCCGCGACGGCGTACACGGTCGTGGACTTCGGGAAGCGGGCGATGCCCGCCGATGGCGTGGCGCTCAAGGCGGTCGCGACGAACCCGGACGGTGCGTCTCGGGCGGTGTCTGCCAAGTTCAAGCGGCTGTCGTATCCTGCCAAGACGTCCATCGTGATCGATAAGTCGGAGTTCCGGCTCTACTGGGTCAAAGATGACGTGCTCATCAAACGGTATCCGGTAGCACTCGGTCGTGAGGGTATGGAGACACCCATCGCTATGTGGAAAATCAATGCCAAGTACATCACCGACCCGAGCAGCGTGTACGGTCCACGCAAGATGCGTCTGTTCCGTCGTGTAGGTTCCGGCGCGGATGTGCGCTACGTCTATACGGCATACGCGATCCACGGTACGAACCAAGAGTGGGTGATCGGCACCAAGGCGTCTCATGGGTGCATCCGCATGTACAACAAGGATGTCTTGGAACTCTACCCGCAGGTTCCTCTCGGCACACTGGTGCAGACACGCCAGTAGGCTTCGGGGGTT
This sequence comes from Actinomycetes bacterium, assembly GCA_021372825.1. Lineage (GTDB taxonomy): Bacteria > Actinomycetota > Coriobacteriia > Anaerosomatales > Anaerosomataceae > JAJFTR01. Next base: position 22,522 of record JAJFTR010000030.1, on the reverse strand, counting down.
CGTCTCGGCCCCGGCGCTCGATAGGAGCGCGCGTACGCGCCTAGTCTGGGAAGACGTCGGCCGGCAAGCCACCCTCGGGTGTTACCACGAGCGCCGCGCGAGGAAGCACTCTTGCGCGCAGTGGAGTCGTGTCTGGTACGACCTCTCCATCGTACTGGAGGGGAAGGGGCGGAGAGGCGACGACCTCTATGGCGCGTGCCGTGTGGATCTCCAGCCCGGGTCTGTCTGAGTGGTTCCCGATGCGATCGAGAAGCGCCGCCCACACTGCAGGCAGCAGGCCCGTCACTTTGGCGGGCCTCAGGACGACTACTTCGAGCAGGCCGTCACGCGCGTCGCTCCCGTGGGTGACTTCGAGGTCGAATTGGATCCGCGCGAGGTTGACGAGTAGGACCGCTATCCCCTGCGTGGTGACATGCCTGCCGTCCAAGTCGAGCACGAACGTCGCAACCTGCGGTTGCAGGTTCTGAGCGGCGGCGAGTATGTAGGCGCCCTCGCCGAGTAGGGGCTTCAATGCTCGTGCGCGATCCATGAGCGCTGCATCGAATCCTGCGCCTGCCATGATGAAGAAGCCCGTGCCTCCGTTGACGTCGAGTTCGCCCAGGTCCAGTGGCGTAGGGACACCCTGAATGGCAAGAGCGGCGAGCTCGGCTGGGTCGGAGGGCAGGCCGAGGTTACGCGCGAACAGGTTGGCCGTGCCGGCAGGGTACAACGCCACCGGGATGTCTCGGTAACGAAGCGCGTAAAGGACCGCCGAGATGGTGCCGTCCCCTCCGACGGCGATCACCCGGTCATACCCGTCGGCGTCTTCCAACAGGTGTTGTAGGTCGTCGTGCTCGCCGAGAAAGCGCAACGTAAGAGAAGCCCCCCTTTCGGTGAGCTCCCGCGCGAGGTCATAAAGCCCCGGGTCTCCAAGACCCGAGCGGACATTCACGATGCCGAGCATGTGCACGGTGCGTCCCCCTGTGCTGGTCGCGTTGGGATACACTCGATATTCTGGATTCTACGCCAACGGTCGTGCCATCAAGGAGGGCGCGTGTACATAGCCACCACGCACGAGCTTGTCGACTTTGCCGAGCGCATCGGAGGATCCGAAGTTCTGGCGGTCGACACCGAGTTCATGAGAGAGAAGACGTACTTCGCCCGTCTGTGCCTGATCCAAGTGGCGACGACCGAGGTGGCGGCAGTCGTAGACCCCCTCGCAATCGAGGACCTCTCGCCACTGTTCGGGATCATGCAAGACCCGCGGACGACGAAGGTCTTCCACGCCGGTTCTCAGGATCTGGAGATCCTGTACAGAGTGATGGGCAGCCCAGTTGCGCCGGTCTTTGACACACAGGTAGCGGCGACGCTCACCGGACAGCCAAGCCAGGTAGGGTACCAGCAGCTTGTCTCCTCATTGCTGGGAGTAAGGCTGGACAAGGCCCACACGTACACGGATTGGTCGGCACGCCCTCTGTCACGAGAGCAGATCGACTACGCATTCGATGATGTGCGGTACCTCCCGGACGTGTATCACCGCTTGCGGGACCAGCTCGAGTCAGAGGGCCGCATGGGGTGGCTGGCGGAAGACTTCGAGAGGATGGCCGACCCCGCGACCTACACAGTGATCCCCGAGGAACAATACCGCCGAGTCAAGCGTGCCTCCTCGCTGGACCGCAGATCACTCGCCGTCCTACGCGAGGTCGCTGCTTGGCGAGAGCGGACGGCTCAGGCCAAGGATCTTCCTCGGCGTTGGGTGCTTTCGGATGAGAGCTTGCTGGAGATAGCGCGACGCGCTCCCACAGATGAGAAGTCACTTGCCGCCATCCGGGGGGTGACCGATCAGGCCGCTCGGCGCTATGCGGTGGGGGTCGTGGCCGCTGTGCGGCGCGGACTTGAGACTCCCGAGGCCGAGTGGCCTCGTCTGCCGAAGAGGCACCGGCCTGCAGGTGACGTGAGCGATGTGGCGGACATGATGTCTGCCTTGGTACGTGTGCGGGCACGAGAGCATGGAGTGGCGGCGAGCCTGCTTGCGCCGCGCGATGAGCTGGAGCGGTTCGCCGCTGGCGAGCGCGATGGGAGTCCACTTTCGTCCGGATGGCGACGCACCCTGGTCGGTGCGGAACTGGAGGCTCTGCTCGAAGGGCAGATCGCGTTGCGCGTCGATGGAGGACATGTGGTCGTGGAACCTCGCGGCTCAGTGTCAGACGTATCCCCTAGCATCACGGATGGGGAGTAGGGAGGAACGCGATGGACGATTCGGAGGCCTTAAGCGTTTCCGATGCGATGCGTCTCGCGAAGACCGCGCTCGAAAGCGTTTCCGTGTTGGTCGTCGGCGAGGTGTCCGAGTGCACCGTCAAGCCTGGATACAAGGCTGTGTACTTCACTATCCGAGACGAGTCTGCGGTGATGCCATGTCTGATGTGGCGAGATGCTTACGAGCGGTCCGGCGTGGATCTCAGACCGGGCATGCTGGTGCAGGTCTCAGGGAGTTTCACGGTGTACGCTCCGAAGGGGAGGATGCAGTTCCAAGTCCGTACGATGGCTCCCGCAGGCGAGGGCATACTCCGGCTGCAAGTGGCGGCGCTGGCACGCAAGCTCGCCGCCGAGGGGCTCATGGTGCAAGAATCCAAGCGGCCGCTACCTGCGTACCCTTCTCGCATCGGTGTCGTGACCTCCCCACAAGGTAAGGCGGTCCACGACGTCATCAGGACACTCCGTCGCCGGTACCCTGTCGCAGAAGTGCTCGTCGCAGGGGTACAGGTCGAGGGAGAAGGGGCGGCCTTCCACATAGTCGAGGGTCTCACCGCCGTCGCGTCGGCGCCTGGAGGTGTGGACGTCGTGATCCTTTGCCGAGGAGGGGGCTCCTATGAAGACCTCATGCCCTTCAATGCCGAGGAGGTCGCGCGCGCCATTCGCGCATGCCCCGTTGCTGTCGTCACGGGCATCGGCCATGAACCTGATGACACCATCGCAGACATGGTGGCTGACGTTCGTGCCTCCACGCCGACCGCGGCGGCAGAAGCGGTCGCGCCGTCGCTTGAGGAAGTATCGCAGCACCTGTCGGTGGTGGCGAAGATGCTTGCCCGCTCGCTCTTCAATACCGTGCAGCAGGCCAGCCACAGGGTCGCTCTGCTCGCGCAGCGGCCGCTTTTCCGAGACCCCGCGTACCTGCTCGGCATGCATATGCAGACCGTTGACACGCTGGCTGACGCTCTCGCGCGCGCGATTCCGGAACGCCTGCGAAGAGATGGAGAACGCGTCGCAGCGGCTCGACACGCGCTCGTTCGCGTGGGGCCGCGGCTTCTTGACCGGCCGATGTTGCGACGTGATGCCTACCGTGCCCGTCTGATCGCGGACGCAGCGCGGGTGACGGAGCCATACGCGCAGTCGATGGCTCTGGCGGCAGCCCGCCTCGATGACTTGTCGCCTTTGGCCATCCTGGGGAGGGGCTACGCGGTATGTTATGACGAGCATGGCGGCCGAGTCATACGGTCGTCTGCTGAGGTGGCGCCAGGCGATCGAGTGGGCGTAAGACTCGAGCAGGGGCGGATCGGTTGTCTGGTCGAGAACACGGAGATGGAGGCGCGACCGGCATGACGTCACAGATGGATGACACAGGGGTCGGGGAGGTATCGTTCGGCGAGGCCATCGCCGAACTGGAAGAGATCGTGAAGGTGCTGGAAAGCGGTAACTTGGAGCTGGAAGAGAGTATCGAGAAATATGAGCGTGGGGTCGCTCTCTTGCGTGCGTGCCAGGCCAAGCTCGCCGATGCACAGCAGCGCGTCACCATGCTGGTGGGACAGATCGAGAGTCAAGACGACGCCGACTGAGAAGCGGCGTGTGGCGAGAGGAAGGAACACGAGTGTCTGAGTGCATCTTCTGTATGATCGCTGCGGGGCAGGTGCCTGCGAAGATCGTCTACGAGACGCCCGCCGTGGTCGCATTCGACGATCTGTCTCCACAAGCCCCGGTACACACGCTCATCATCCCCCGCTCTCACTACACTGATCTGGGCGACGGGGTGCCGGATCAGGTGCGTGCAGCACTCCTTGCTGCGGTGCCTGAGGTCGCAAGGATCAAGGGCGTGGCGGAAAGCGGGTACAGACTGATCATCAACAACGGTGCAGACGCGATGCAGTCCGTCCAGCATCTGCACCTGCATGTCTTGGGCGGGAGAGCTATGTCGCACGGGATGGTGCACTTCGCCGATGAGGAGTAGAGGTCGTCATGCAGCGTGTCGGTATCGTCACGGATAGCACGTCGGACATCACACCGGAGGTCGCACGCGAGTTGGGGATCGAGGTCGTACCGTTGAGTGTGACGATCGGAGATGACACGTTCGAGGATGGCACGCTCACGCAGCGGGAGTTCTTCGACCGCATGAAAGACGCCCCTGCTCTTCCGACTACGTCCCAGCCGCCGGTAGGTGCTTTCATCGAGACATACCAGAGGGTCCTGGATCGGGCGAGCGAAGTGGTGTCGATCCATATCTCAGCGCCACTGTCGGGAACACTCGAGTCGGCACACAAGGCGGCTGCGCACTTCGGGGACAGAGTCATGGTCTTCGATTCGAAGAATCTCGCATGGGGAGAAGCACTTCAGGTCATCGAAGCAGCCAGAAGCGCGGCACAAGGCGCATCTGCAGCCGAGGTCTTGGAGAGGATCGAGGCGGCACGTGAGCGGGTGAGGATGATCGTCGGTCTTGACAGCCTCGAGAACCTGGCAAGAGGCGGGAGGATCGGCCGGGTCGCCGCCTTCGTCGGTGGCATCCTGAACCTCAAGATCACTCTGACGGTCAACGAGACAGGGACTCTCGAGCCAGTCGCACGCACGCGAGGTGCCAAGGCGGCACTGGAGCACACCCTGCAGTGGATCGCACAGTACATGGGAGACCGTCGCAAGGGCTCTTTCGCAGTCATGCATGTGCTGTCTCCCGATAAGGCCGCGTGGCTGGAAGCTCGCCTGCGTGGGACCTATCAGATCCGCGACCTCTACAACGTGGAAGCCGGCTCCGTACTGAGCACCCACACCGGCACTGGCTGGGGGGTCGCGCTTCTGCCTGTGGAATAGGGTGCCTTGGTGGCCGGTGGCTCCGGGTACTCCGAGTATGGTCCCACCCTTCCGCGACAGCAGTCAGCGTTCCCGTTGAGAGGTGGCCATGACGTGGAAGAGCCCCGACCTTCGGGCCGAGGCTCCTCACATTCCTTCCCTGTTTACCCCTGAGTCTCGGTTGGCCTTGCAGCCCTTGCTGCAATCATCGCGATGCCGGTCGTCGATGGGCCAACCCGGTCGGACCGGCGGATTCTCCGGACGGTCCATCTTCCTAGAGGGAAGGGAATCTGTGAACATCACGTTACCCCTGCCTCGCGACGATTGCAAGATGCGTGTGCTTTTCCGGTGCCCATTCGGTCAGTGGCGACACTTTTGCCGTTGACCGACAAAATGCACCCGTACGGCTGAGCTCTTCGCCTCTGCGCGTATGACGCCGGTACGATTGGCGCGGGGAGTCCTCCCCGTCATCGGTTCATATCTCATTCCAGTACCGCGCTGCGCTGGGGTGACAGGGAGACACGAGAAGGAGGCGAGAGCATGACGGAATCACAGGCTATCGAGACGCTGTCGACGGAGTTGCGGGTGGTGAAGCCGCCGGCATGGGTGTCTCAGCGAGCTCACATCCAGACCATGGAGGAGTACGAGGCACTCTACAACCGTTCGGTCGAAGATCCTGAAGGTTTCTGGTCGGACATGGCCGAGCAGATGCTCCACTGGCAGAAGAAGTGGGATACCGTCTTGGACTACGACTTCAGTGTGCCGCGGGTCGAGTGGTTCAAAGGCGGGAAACTCAACGTCACGTACAACTGCATCGACCGTCACTTGCAGGGGTGGCGCCGCAACAAGGCTGCTCTCATCTGGGAGTCGGACGAGGGCCGTACGAAGATGTACACGTACCAATCCCTCTACTACAAGGTGTGCCGTTTCGCCAACGTCCTGAAGAAGTACGGCATCCGCAAGGGCGATCGAGTGGCGATCTACCTGCCCATGATCCCGGAACTCCCGATCGCCATGCTCGCATGTGCTCGTATCGGTGCGATCCACTCCGTTGTCTTCGGCGGGTTCTCTGCGGCTGCGCTGCGCGATCGTATCCAGGATTGCGGCGCAAAGCTTCTCGTGACGGCGGACGAGGGTCTGCGCGGCGGGCGTGTGACGCCGCTCAAGGCCGAGGCGGACACCGCCCTTCTGGAGTGTCCGACGGTCGAGACGGTCATCGTGGTCTCTCGCGCGCACACACAGGTCGACATGGAGCCGGGCCGCGATCGTTGGTATCACGAAGAGGTCCGTGCCAATGACATCGGCCGCCATTGTGACATCGAGTGGGTCGATGCTGAGGACCCGCTCTTCATCCTGTACACCTCCGGTTCGACGGGCAAGCCGAAGGGCGTGCTCCACACGTCCGGTGGGTACTTGCTCTACGCTGCGACCACCTTCCGCTACACGTTCGACTACCACGACGAGGACGTCTTCTGGTGTACCGCGGACATCGGATGGGTCACCGGCCACAGCTACATCGTCTATGGACCGCTCTGCGTCGGCGCAACGTCCGTCATGTTCGAAGGCATCCCGACCTATCCCGACGCTGGCCGGTTCTGGGAAGTCGTCGAGAAGCATGGGGTGAACCAGTTCTACACTGCTCCGACGTCGATCAGGTCTCTTATGAAGCTCGGAGAAGAATGGCCTGCTAAGTACGACCTGTCGACGCTGCGTGTCCTGGGCACGGTGGGCGAACCGATCAACCCTGAGGCATGGATGTGGTACTTCAAGAACATCGGGCGCGAGGAGATCCCGATCGTCGATACCTACTGGCAGACGGAGACAGGCGGCCACATGATCACCAATCTGCCTGGCTGTACTCCCATGAAGCCGGGTTCTGCGACTCGTCCCTTCTTCGGCATCGTCCCGGAGGTCGTGAACGAAGATGGGACGCCGACGCCGGTAGGAAGCGGCGGCCGCCTGTGCATCACGAAACCGTGGCCGGGTATGCTCCGAGGCACCTGGGGTGATCCTGAGAACAAGCGCATGAAGGAGGTCTACTTCTCGGCGTTCCCCGGCAAGTACTTCACCGGAGACGGCGCACGTCTTGATGAGGACGGTTACTACTGGATGCTCGGCAGGGTGGACGACGTCATCAACGTCTCGGGCCATCGGATGGGTACCGCCGAGATCGAGAGTGCGCTCGTGAGCCATCCTGCTGTCGCGGAGGCGGCGGTCGTGGGCTATCCACACGACGTGAAGGGTGAGGGGATCTACGCCTACGTGATCCTGCGAGAGGGGCAGGAGCCCTCAGAGCAACTCAACAAGATCCTCACTGGCCACGTCCGTGAAGAGATCGGGCCGATCGCCAAACCTGACTTCATCCACTTCGTGCCAGAGCTGCCCAAGACCCGGTCTGGTAAGATCATGCGTCGTATCCTGCGAAAGATCGCGGCAGGGGAGCGCGACATGGAAGCGTTCGGGGACATCTCAACACTCGCTGATCCCAGCATCGTGAAGAAGATACTGGATACCGCGCCTAGAACCTGAGCGAAAGCACAGGGACCCACAGAAGAGCCTCGGTCGAGCAGTCCGAGGCTCTTCTCGTGTCCGGCCGAGTCGGCAAGAGAGTGGTAGACTGATGCGCGTCCCTCCGCACCGAAAGGAAGTCTGGATGCCCTTCAACGATCTCTTCCTGCGCGCCTGCCGTCGCCAGGCGACCGAACGCACGCCGGTGTGGATGATGCGTCAGGCTGGCCGATACATGCCAGAGTACCGCGCCATCCGGGCGAAGCATGGCTTCTTGGAGATGTGTCGCACTCCGGAGCTCGCCGTAGAGGTCACCATGCAGCCGGTCGACCTCATCGGCGTGGATGCGGCGATCCTGTTCTCGGACATCCTTGTGGTCGTGCCTGGCATGGGTCTCGACCTTGAGTTCGCGAAGGGCGAGGGGCCGATCATCCATAGCCCCGTGAGAACGGCCACAGACGTGCACCGGTTGCGCGTTTCCGACCCTCTTGAAGACACGGGATACGTGATGGAGGCGCTGCGCATACTTCGCGGCGAGCTCGAGCACAAAGTCCCTCTTATCGGATTCGGTGGAGCACCTTTCACGCTAGCGAGTTACATGGTGGAGGGTCACGGGACTCGCGACTACGAGCACACCAAGGCTCTCATGTGGGGTGAACCAGCGGTCTGGGACGAGCTGATGACAAAGATCAGCGACACCGTGATCGCGTACCTGACTGCTCAGATCGATGCGGGCGCGCAAGCGATACAGTTGTTCGACAGCTGGGTCGGCTATGTGGCTCCGCGAGATTACGAACGTTCGGTGCTTCCATACACCAAGCGGGTGATCGATGCGCTGGTGGAGTACGGCGAGAAGGCCGTACCAGGGGGTGTCCCAGTCATCCACTTCCCGAACGGCGCCACCTCGATGCTCGACCTCGCCCAAGAAGCGGGTGGCGATGTCATCGGCGTGGACTGGCGCATGGACATGACGCACGTTGTCGAGCAGGTCGATGCGCGGTTTGCGATACAGGGGAACCTCGACCCGGCGGCGCTGTTCGCTCCTGACGAGGAGCTCGAGCGGATGGTGGTGGCCATACTGGAGGCTGTGGGGACGAGACCGGGACACATCTTCAACCTCGGCCATGGCATCCACAAGACGAGTGACCCCGCTAAGGCGCAGACGATGATCAGGTTCGTGCACGAGCATTCCGAGCGGATACGTGCGGGCCGCTAGATGCGACGTGTAGGTGTCCTGATCGTCGGATTCGGCGCACCCGACTCTCTCGAGGCTGTCGGGCCGTTCATGCGCGAACTGATCGGTCAGACGCCAACCCCTGCCGTACTCGAGGAGGTGTGCAGGCGCTACGAGGCCATCGGCGGCCGCTCGCCGCTTCTGGATATCGCACGGCAGCTGGGGAAGGAAGTCGCACGATCTCTTGCCGCTGGCGGTGTCGACGCGTTTGTCGAGGTGGGCATGCGATACAGCGATCCCGATATTGCCGAGGCCGTTCGACGGTTGGCTGAATCCGGGGTGCAGCAAGTGGTGATGGTGACTCTCTCTCCGTTCGAAACCCAGGTCACACATCGCGAGTACCGCTCCGCGTTCGCGGCGGCCGCTGCTGCTTATCCGGGGATGACGGTCTACGAGGCGCCGCCACTCTCGCAACTACCGGCCTTTGTCGATCTTTTCTCCGCCTCAGCGCGCAGGGCGCTCGAGTGTGCCGCGCCTGGGGCGCTGCTGGTCTTCTCGGCGCACAGTCTGCCGCTCACCGAGGCCGATGCCGACAGGTCGTACGTGGATGGGTTGAGGCGTGTCGCAGACGTGGTGGCGTCCGCTTCGGGATTGCCGGCTGGTCGTGAGTCTCGTGTGATCGGTGGGGTCGAGGCGTATGGGTCGACACATGGCGCGCATCCTTGGCTGATCGCCTACCAATCGCAGGGTGTGCGCGGGGGACAGTGGCTGGGTCCGAGTGTCGGGGAGGTCATCGACGCGGCTGCGGCAACGGGTGCTTCAGGCGTGGTCGTTGTGCCGCTGGGGTTCGCGACCGATCACCTGGAGACCCTGTACGATTTGGATATCGTGGCGTCCCAGCGCGCGGCACGCGCCGGACTGGCCTTTCAGCGGGCCGGTATCCCCAATGCCGCGCCCGAGCTTGCGCGTGACGTGGCATGGGCGGTACGTGCGGCGATCGGCGAGGATTAGGACAAGGCGTGGACGCTCCGGCAGGCGCCCGCTCGTGACGGATGTGGCCGGCGAGCAGAGGAGTGCTGTCATGACGCATGTGGTGGTCGTCGGAGGTGGAGTCGCAGGTTTGGGAGCCGCGTTACGGTTGCGTCGAGCCTCCGAAGCGGGGCATGACGTGGCGTTCACTCTTATCGAGAAGGACGAACGGCTCGGTGGCAAGCTTTGGACGGACCGCTGGAGTGACGAAAACGGCGGCACGTACATCGCCGATGGAGGATCTGACTCTTTTCTCACCGACAAGCAGGCGGTGCATCGAGTCGCACGGTCCTTGGGAATCCTCCAGGATGAGACGGGCACGAACGAGGAGACAAGCAAGACGTTCATCGTCAAGGACGGTCGGCTCATACAGATGCCCGATGGGATCATGATGTTCGCGCCCACGAAGCTCATGCCCATGGTGACGACGCCGCTGTACTCGTGGCCGGGGAAGTTCCGGATGGCGCTCGACCTCATGCTCCCGCGCAAGGAGAGATGGGCGCCCGGAGATACTCCTCAGGAGCACGACGAGAGTCTTGAGGCATTCGTTGTGCGGCGTATGGGTCGTGAGTGTCTCGACAGATTGGCTGAGCCACTCGTGGGAGGAGTCAACGGGTCTGATCCAACGGACATGTCACTTGCGGCGACCTATCCGATGCTTCTTGAGATGGAGCAGAAGCACCGCTCCTTGATCCTCGGCTTCCTCGACCAGCGCAAGAAGGTCGAGGAAATGAGGAAGAAGCACCCCCCGAAGCCCGGCCAGCCGAAGAGGACGTTCTTCTCGTCGTTCAGACCAGGGCTTCAGTACTTGACCGACCGCATGGCCGATGCCGCCGGACGCGAGCACATAGTGACGGGGGTGACAGCGCAGAAGCTGGAGAAGGCAAAGGATGCCTGGAAGGTCACGCTTTCTTCGGGCGAGGTGCATGAAGCCGATGCGGTGATCGTGGCCACCGAGGCGTGGGCCGCGGCGCCTCTGGCCGCCGCCGTAGATGCACGCATCGGCGAACTGGTCGCGTCGATCCCGTGCTCCTCTTCTGCGACGGTGGTCATGGCATTCGCGGATGCAGACTGCCCCTTCGATCGTCACTGGCACGGCATCCTTTCGCCACTCGTGGAGCATCGGCCGCTGACGGGTGTGTCGCTCATGTCGTCAAAATGGCCGGACCGTGCACCGAAGGGTACAGTGCTCTTGCGAGGATTCTTGGGAGGTCCGCGTGACCAGCATGTGCTCGAGCGCTCAGACGACGCGCTTGTGGAACTTGCTCGCACACAGCTTGTGGAGCTTCTCGGGATGCCCAGGAGTGCGCAACCGTTGTATGCGAGACTCTTCAGGTGGGATCGTGGCATGCCTCAGTACACCCTCGGCCACCTCGACCGCATCGATGAGATCGAGGCGCGCGAGGCTGTGATATCAGGTTTTGCCCTTGCTGGTAATGCCTACCGTGGTGTAGGCGTGCCTAACGCGTTGGAGAGTGGCGAACGTGCAGCGTCCAAAGTGCTGCGGGACGCTGGTGTCGACTACGCAGACACCGCTTCGGATGACGGGTCAGTCCGCTGAGTGAGCGCACGCGTGTGAGGGGTCCAGAGGAAGGATCATGCATGAAGCGGGTCATCATCATAGGCGCCGGGGTAGCCGGTCTCGGTGCGGCTTTCAAAGTGCAGCGGGCGGCGGAGGCGGGAGCCGACGTAGAGTGCGTCGTGGTGGAACGTGATGATCGAGTCGGTGGTAAGCTCGCCACCCACATCATCCCCGACCCCGAAGGAGGGGAGTACGTCGTCGATGGGGGGTCAGACGCTTTCGTGTCCGGCAAGCCCGCGATCGCCCGCATGGCCAGACTTCTCGGCATCACTGAGGCGATGCGACCCGCGCGTGATGAGAACAAGAAGACGCTCATCGTCAAAGGTGATCGCTTGATCGAGATGCCGGATGGCATCATGATGTTCGCGCCCACGAAGCTCATGCCCCTGGTGACCACGCCTCTGTACTCGTGGCCCGGGAAGCTTCGGATGGGGCTCGACCTCGTGCTCCCGCGCAAGGAGCGGTGGGCGCCGGGGGAGACCGCACAGGACCACGATGAGACGCTCGAGAGCTTCGTCGTCCGCCGGATGGGACGCGAATGTCTGGACCGTGTGGCCGAACCGCTTGTGGGAGGGGTGCACGCAAGCGAACCCACCCAGATGTCGCTAGCAGCGACATTCCCCAACCTCCTGGAGATGGAGCAGCAGTTCGGCTCCGTGGTGAGAGGGATGCTCCATCAGCGCAAGCAGGCCGAGGCGATGAAGAAGACGTATCCTCCGAAGCCAGGCGACGCGCCGAAGACCTTCTTCAACACTTTCGATCGCGGTATGCAGCAGCTCGCGCTCGCGATGGCAGACGCGATCGGCCAGGAGCGCATCCGCACCGGGGCAGCGGTCACTGGTGTAGCCAAGACTGACGGAACGTGGTCGGTCGCGCTTGAGACCGGCGAGGTCCTTGAGGGAGACGCTCTCATCGTGGCGACGGAGGCGTGGGCGGCCGAGAAGCTTCTGCGCGACGTCGACACCGGTATCGCGGACTTACTCGCGACCATCCCCTGTTCCTCATCGGCCACCGTGCCGATGGCCTTCCGTGCCGAGGACTGCCCGTTCGACCAGAGATGGTTCGGCATCCTCGCGCCGCTCGTGGAGAGAAGGCCGATACTTGCCGTGACGCTCTCCTCCTCCAAGTGGTCCGACAAGGCACCCGAAGGGAGGGTCCTGCTGCGTGGCTTCATCGGAGGGCCTCTCAATCAGCACCTCCTTGAGGCCAGCGATGAGGAACTCATCGACACAGTGCACCACGAGCTCGTGGAGCTTCTCGGTATGCGGCCTGATGCGGAGCCGATATTCGCCGAGGTGTTCAGATGGAATGGCGGGATGCCGCAGTACACCCTCGGCCATCTAGACCGTGTGGATGAGATCGAGCGCCAGGTCGGCCAGGTGCGTGGTCTCGGTGTTGCGGGAGGAGCGTACCGCGGGGTGGGTGTCCCCAACTGTATCGAGAGCGGGGAACGCGCCGTCACCAAGATCTTGGGCGAGTGGGGTATCGACCTTGAAGAGGACCGCTCCTAGGCCTCGTCAGGTGCTTTGACCCATCCTGCGCCTGACGGCCCTAGACCTATGCGCAGATGATGCGTGTCAGGATGCCATGGAGATTCGGTCCGGCGGCGATGATGCCTGTCGACCGTGCCGTCCAGGGCTCACCGTCGATACCTGTGACGGTCGCGCCGGCCTCACGGAGGGCGATGACGCCCGCGGCCATGTCCCACGGCTTGAGTCCGAACTCCCAGAAGGCGTCCGCACGACCCGCGGCGACGTGGCAGCAATCCACTGCCGCCGAGCCGTCACGCCTGACGCCCTCTGCGATGGGCACGATGGCCGAGAAGACCTCCATCTGCCGCGTCAAGAGCTCGCCACGGTCGTAGGGAAAACCGGTGATCACCAAGGAGTGCGTAAGGTCGTCGGCGTCGGTGCAATGCAGGCACGTGTCCGCGAGGAATGCGCCCTGGCCGCGTGCAGCATAGGTGACCTCATCCAGGGGCACGTTGTAGACGGCCCCGGCGACAGGCTGTCCGTCCTCGAGCAACGCCACGCTCGTCGAGTAGCAGGGGAAGCCGTGAACGTAAGATGTCGTGCCGTCGAGTGGGTCGATCACCCACACGCGTTCCGCGTCAAGCGTTCCTTCATCGATGCCCGTGATCTCGTACACCTCGGGCTCCTCGATGACGATCACCGCGTTAGGGTCGCGCTCTAGGATCGTGCGCACGACCTCGACGCCCGCGGCGATGTCTGTGTCCGTGACGACATCGAACTCGTTGGTCTTAGCTCGTACCCTTCCTATGTGGCGGAGTCTGGCGCGAAGCACCTCGCCGCCCGCGCGCGCGGCAGCGACCGCGGTTTCAAGCACGTGATCCATGGGGCCTCCGTAAGGCAGGTTCGGGTATCTTGAGTGTAGCCGTTCGAGGTGCATGCGTGGGACTGTCGCGAGGAGAAGACCATGGACACAAGAGGTTTTCAGGCACCGTCGCTCGATCCAGAGGCGGCCGGAGAGCTGAGCGAGCGGGCGAGGAGGCTGCGCGGCGCGGTCCTGACGATGACCTCTGTCGCAGCGAGCGGCCACCCTGGCGGCTCGCTCTCGTCGCTCGAGACGTATCTGCTTCTATGGAACTTCGCAAACGTCGACCCGGCGCACCCTGAAGCACCCGCACGCGACCGGATCGTCGTGAGTCATGGACACACATCGCCTGGTGTCTATGCGGTCCTCGGCGAGCGAGGCTTCTTCGATCTTGACGATGCGATCGCACACTTCCGTCAGGCCGGCAGCCCCTTCGAGGGGCATGTTGAACGATCGGTGCCAGGTGTCGAGTGGAGTAGCGGGAACCTTGGGCAGGGACTATCGGCGGGCGTTGGTTTCGCGCTGGGTGCGCGCCTTACAGGGCTGGGCTGGCACACCTTCGTGGCGATGAGTGACGGCGAGCAGCACAAAGGTCAGGTCGCCGAAGCGCGTCGCCTTGCAACCAAGGAACGTCTGAGCGACCTTACCGTGGTCGTGGACCTTAACGGCATCCAGATCTCGGGGCACACGGCCGATGTGATGCCGGTCCGGGTGGCCGACGACTATCGTGCGGATGGCTGGAGCGTCCTCGAAGTGGATGGCCATGACATCCCCGCGCTCTATCAGGCTCTCGCGGCTGCGGTGGCGGACAAGGAGCGGCCGACAGCCGTGATCGCGCATACGACGATAGGCAAGGGCGTCTCGTTCATGGAAGGTCAGGCCGAGTATCACGGCCGTGGTCTTACTCGCGAGGAGTACGCTCGTGCCATGGCGGAGCTGGGCCTCGCCGACCGGTTCGATCACTACCGCGCTTTGCGCGCTCACCCGCCGCTGACGACCTCTCGCGAGCTCCACGACCCGCGCGTGGATCTTGCGCCGGGAAAGCCGCGAGAATATGCGGCAGGCACCCTCACCGATAATCGATCGGCATGGGGCTCGGCCCTCACGGACCTCGCATCGGCCAATCCCAGCAAGCCCATGGCGGTGCTCGACTGCGACCTGGCGGTCTCGGTGAAGACAGACGCTCTTGCAGCCGCACGCCCGGCGAGCTTCGTTGAATGTGGAGTAGGTGAGCATAACGCTGCGACCGTCGCCGGCGCACTGTCCATCACTGGCGTGGCGACGTATTGGGCGGATTTCGGTGTCTTCGGAGTCGATGAGGTCTTCAACCAACAGCGCCTGAACGACATCAACTCCACGAACGTGAAGCTTGTCCTCACGCACTGTGGCTTGGATGTGGGGGAAGATGGCAAGACGCACCAGTGTCTCGACTACGTGGGAGCGTTCAGGAACCTGTTCGGTTGGAAGGTCGTGGTCCCCGCCGATCCCAATCAGACTGACAGGTCGGTGCGCTCCATGAGTACGGTCGGCGGCAACATCGCCATCGCGCTCGGTCGCTCAAAGGCGCCGGTGATCGCCGAGAAGGACGGGTCACCGCTGTTCGGAGGGGATTACGAGTTCGTCTACGGCGCAGTCGAGTGGGTGCGCGAAGGCGATGCGGGTACGGTCCTGGTGATGGGGACGCCGGTACACGCGGCGCTCACCGCCGCGGACGTGCTGGCAGGCGAAGGAGTGCACGTCGCCGTCGGAATCGTGTCTACTCCGCTGGAGATCGACAAGGCAGCCCTGAAGCGTGCGGCGCAATCGCCATGGGTCCTGTGCGTCGAGGACCATCACTGGCGGACGGGTCTGTGGGCGACCGTAGCTGAGTCCGCTGCACGCGCAGGAGGCGCGCCGCGCATCCTTCCACATGGTGTGGATGCTTACCGATCATCGGGAAGCGCATCGGACGTGCTGGCCTCGGCCGGGCTGGACGCTTCCGGCATCGCCGAGGCGATCCGGAGGCTTGCATAACGCACGGCTCCCGCGTATGACCTTCACACCCGCTTCACAAGGCCAAGCGAACATACGTATGGACGCTGTTGTCCCGGAAAGGACGGTATCACATGGGCCGGACGGTCCTCGTGGTGGACGATAACGTGAAGATCGTAGAGGTGCTGTCGGCCTACCTCAAGAACGAGGGGTTCGAGGTCCGAACCGCAACCGATGGTCCGTCCGCGATGGCTGCCGTCGAGGAATCACGGCCGGACTTGGCCCTTCTGGATATCATGCTGCCCGGGATCGATGGACTCGAGCTCACCAAGCGCTTCCAGCGTGACTACGACCTTCCAGTGATCCTCGTGACTGCCAAGACCGAGGAGATCGACCGGCTCATCGGGCTCGAGATCGGCGCTGACGATTACGTGAGCAAGCCGTTCAGCCCGCGCGAAGTGGTAGCACGCGTCAAGGCGGTCTTGCGCCGCGTGGATGGTCAGCGCCCGGCAGGTGAGGAGGGCGTGATGCGCGTGGGCGACCTTGTCGTGGACACAGAGCGCCGGGAGGTGACTGTTGCGGGTGAGGTCGTCGATCTCACGCGTACCGAATTCGAGATCCTTGCGACGATGGCGGCACATCCTGGCCGCGTCTACAGCCGCCTCCAGCTGCTCGAGGCGGTGTCGGGAGACGCATTCGAAGGTTATGAGCGTACCATCGATGCACACGTCAAGAACCTGCGCAAGAAGTTGGGAGACGACCCCAGACATCCCACATACGTGCGCACCGTGTTCGGCGTGGGCTACAAGGTGGGGGCGGAGTGATGCGCCGCACGGGCATCGTCTGGCAGGTCTTCATCTCGATCCTGGCCGTCTCGCTTCTGTCGATCCTTGCGACAGGCGTCGTCGCACGGCGCACGTTGTCAACGGCATTCGAAGCGTATCTCGCCGCTGCAGACACGCATATGGGCAGCGGCATGGGTCGCGGGATGGGTCAGCTCTTCCTCGGGGCCGCTGAGCAGTCGTTCCTGGCAGGAGTCGACCGGGGGATTCGGATCTCAGCTGCGATCGCGGTCGCCTTTGCGGCGCTCGCCGCGCTTCTGCTCGCCCGCTATCTCACGCGTCCGATCCGGGGGCTCACCGCAGGCGCAAAGGCCGTTGCCGCAGGCGATCTGGACCACAGGGTCGAAGTGACGGGGCCAGCGGAGTACGAGGAGCTTGCAGAGGCCTTCAACGACATGGCTCGCTCGCTTCAGACATCGGAGTCCTTAAGGCAACGCATGGTGAGCGATGTTGCGCACGAGCTACGTAATCCGATCGCCGCCTTGCGCGCCCAGGCGGAAGCGGTCGCCGAGGGCGTGTTGCCACTGGACGCGGAACGTATCGACTCGATGGTCGAGGACCTGGCGCATCTGTCTCGGCTCGTCTCGGAGCTTCAGGAACTGTCTGGCGCTGAGTCAGGGACTCTTCGCTACGACCGCGAGAGGTTCGACATCTGTGACCTGGTGCGACGAGAGGTGGACCGTGCGTCGCTGCTCACGAGTGGAGATGTCGAGCTGAGCTGCTCGTGCCCTCAGGTCCCGGTGACGGTGGATGCCGACGGGTTCCGGATCGCTCAGGTGCTGCGCAATCTGCTGGGGAACGCAGTGAGGCACACCGCTCACGGTTCGATCACCGCCATCGTGGAGCCGATGGACGCATGGGTGCGTGTCTCGGTCCGAGATACCGGAGAGGGTATTCCCGAGAAGGATCTGCCCTACATCTTCGAGCGCTTCTACCGGGCCGACACGGCGCGCGCGGCCAGCACCGGCGGCACCGGTCTGGGCCTTGCCATCGCGAAGCGCATCATCGAGGACCACGGCGGACAAGTGTTCGCTGCAAGCACTCCAGGGGTGGGCAGCGTCATCGGGTTCACGCTGCCGATCGCCGCTCAGAAGTCGTGATCCGCTGAACTCCCCGTGCGCTCACGCCTCTCACGCATCTCGTCCCATGCGACGCGGACCTGGTCGCGGAAGACCCGCGCGAGATCATCGCCCGGCTCGCTCTCTTGTGCCACGACCCCCCGTTCCTCGAGAAGCATGAGAACGGCTGCGACGGCGCGGGGGACCGATCGTTCGAGTGTTTCGGTAAGACCGATACTGAACTCACCCGCCGAGATATCCTCCAGCTCGACGCCGATACACTCCGTCTGGGGCTCTATGCCGATCAGCTGGGCTGCTTGGAGGACGTCGACGAGGCGCATGTCATGAAGCGAATGGATGACCTGGTTGGGTGCGAAGGCTTCAGGCGAGATGCGCAGTACCGTGCCAGGAGCATGCCCGGTGCCGCGTACGGCATCCGCCACCAAGAGGTAGTCGACATCCCTCAAAAGGTAGAGCATGCCGAGTCCCATGGTGCCGGCGTCGACGACCTGGACGTGGAGCGGCAGCTGGTAGTGACGCTCGATCTCTTCGACGATCCTAGGCCCGATACCCTCGTCGCGTTGCAGAACGTTGCCTACGCCGAGCACCAGTATCCGTTCCTCGGTCACGCGTCTCTCCCTGCCTAGCTCTTACTGGTCGAGGTGCACTCATGATAGCGGAACGAGCCCCGGACCGCGTCCGGGGCTCGTCCGTATGGCGTGCATCTGCCACGCCGCCATTCTACGTATGGCGGCTAGTGACCTTTCGCCTCCGTCTCCTTCCAAAGGAAGATGATCTTGCTCGGGGCGAAGTTGTAGATGTTGGCCAGATAGGCGTGCACCATCGTGAACACGATGAACACCCACATGATGAAGTAGTGGATGATCCGCATGTTCATGGGGCCGCCCACCAGCTCGAGCCCGCCCTTGAAGAAGCCAAGGTCCATCGCTGGCGCGTAGATGCAGAAGCCCGTGTAGGCCTGCAGGTACGTGAGGGGGATGGTGGCGAGATACGAGATCTTCTGGAGCGACCCGTACTTGCCGCTGATAACGCCTTCCTTACGCAGGAACAGGTAGTACTTCACCGTCTCCCAGAACTGATGCTTGTTCTCTTCTTGGGGCAACCAGTTCTTGATGTCCAGATCGACCTCGCGCGTCCCCATCTTGTTCGCGGACTTCACGAAGAAGGCGGCGATGATGCGGAACGTGAGGTTGATGATGACCACGTACATCGCGACGAAGTGCATGCCTCGCGCCACACCCATGAACCCGTCGAAGAACGGGTAGTGGATGTAGAAGCCCGAGAACGCCAGCATCACCATGCACACGAGGTTGATCCAGTGGGTGATGACGAAGATCAGCGGATGCGCCTCACGGTAATAGGCGTGAGTGGACATCTACATCACCCCCATCGGCGACGTGTTGAAGGTCGCGTCCTTGCCGGTCACGGTGTCCACCACGTGGACAGCACAACCGATTCAAGGATCGAAGCTGTGAGCGACCTGCATTACCTCGAGCGGCCTGGTGGCATCTACGACGGGAGCACCGATTAGAGCCTGCTCCATCGGGCCGGGGACGCCCTTCTCGTCGCGCGGCGAGATATCCCATGTGGTCGGGGCCACTACCTGGTAGTTGGCGATCCTACCGTTCTCGACGGTCATCCAGTGACCGACCGAGCCACGCGGCGCCTCCCACAGGCCGACGCCCTTGCCGGCCTCGGCACGCTCCGTGACGAAGTACGAGCTGTCGCCGCCCTTGATGGCCGCGATGAGCTCATTGACCCACTCGATCGCCCAGCCTGCCACGACGGCGGCTTCAAGGTTACGGGCGGCGACACGGCCGAGCAAGGACACGAGAACGGTCGGCTCGAGCGTCGCGCCCGCGGCTGCGGAGAGCTTGCCCAAGGCGAAGTCGACGATGTCCTTGACGGGCTTGACCCCGTTCACATAGCCGACCAGCATCCGTGAGAGTGGGCCGACCTCCGCGGGCAGGTCCTTGCAACGCGCAGCCTTGCCCCACGAGTACTTGCCATCCGTGCTGTACGGCTCCCATGCGGGCTCCGTCTTACCCTCGGCGGGGTTGAGCCCGGAAGGTGAGGAGTACCACGAGTGGGTGACGTACTCGTTGACGTCTGTGGCCTCGACTTTCTCGGCGGTGAGACCCTTGGAGGTCTGGATGAAGCCCCTCGGCAGGTACCGCTTGTAGGGGTCGAAGTCCTCGGCTTCGAACACGCCCCACGACAAGAAGTTGCCGCAGCCACCGCCGAACGACGCCGCGCCCAGGATGTACGGGGCGATGGCGAGCGTGTCAGGGATGAGCGCGGTATCGATGAATTCCTTGACCCGCGTGAAGCGGAAGAGGATGTCATCGAGCTTCTGCTCGGTGGGCACGAATGCCGTGCCGCCAGGGATCGACGTCATGTGGTGCGGGAACTTGCCGCTCATCACCGCGATGATCTCCGCGGCGACCGCCTGGAGCTCGAGGGCCTCCAGATAGTGGGCGGTCGCGATCAGGTCAAGCTCGGGCGGAAGGACATAGCCCGGGTGCTTCTCGGCGCCGACACCGAACCAGCCTTCGTGACCGGTGAAGATCGACAGCTGGCCGTTCTCCACGAAGCCCTTGAGGCGGGTAGCGACGGCGCCGAAGTCGGCGATTCGCGTACCTGCGGCCTGGGCGAGTGCGTACGTGTCGGCGATGTTGGCCGAAAGCGCGTTGACCGGGTTGACATAGTCCAGCGCGGCCAGCGTGTAGAACCACAGGATGTGGCTGTGCAAGAACTGAGCAGCTTCGATCAAGTTGCGGATGATGCGCGCGTTGTTCGGGATCGTGATGCCGAGCGCGCTCTCCGTGGACTGGGCCGACGCGTGACTGTGCGAGATCGGACAGACGCCGCAGATGCGCTGCGAGACCCAGAACGCGTCCTCAGGATTGCGGTCCTGCAGGACGAGCTCCATGCCGCGCCACAGTGTGCCCGAGACCCAGGCGTCAGACACCTTGCCGTTGGTCACTTCGACCTCGACACGCAGGTGACCTTCGATCCGGGTCACCGGATCGACAACAGTGCGAGCCACTACTTATCGCCTCCCTTCTTTGCCATCCGCTTGCGATCGTAGGCCTTCATCTCCTCCATGGGAGGCCCGTCTCCGATGCGGCCCGCGGCCTTCATTCCCAGGCCATGAGCGACAAGGCCGACGGCGACCGCGCCGCCGACTGCCGCGCCGATGTGGCCGGGCTGTGTGTTGCCCATGCCGAGGAAGCCGTCGAACTGGATGTCAGAGAGCCTCTTCAAGAACGGAGCGTTGTTGTCGACCCAATTGAGACCGCCGCAACCGATGCACGGAGCGCCTGAGTTGACGCACCAGCTTGCCGAGCGGTTCCAACGGGTGACTGGGCACTGCGTGTAGGTCTGCGGACCCTTACAGCCGACCTTGTAGAGGCAGTAGCCCATGGCCTCTTCCTTGCTACCGAGCTCGGTCACGAACTCGCCGTTCTCGAAGTGGCCGCGACGCGGGCAGTTGTCGTGGATCGACTGCCCGTAGATGCCCTTCGGAAGGGTGAGAGTGACGTCCTGGTCGGTGACGCCGTCGTGATACGTGTACTTGACCCACTGCGTGAGTTCCAGGAACTTGGCCGGGTCGCGGTCTGCGACGAGAAGCAGCTGGACGACCATCGCGACGACCCACTCTGGGTTCACCGGACAGGTCGGCATGCTCACCACTGGCGTGGTGATGCCCTCCTTCTGCAGGAAAGCCGCCACACCCGTCGCCTTCGCGGGGTTCGGATGCGCCATGACCCAGCCGCCATCGACCGCGCATGATCCGACGGCGATGACCGCCACTGCGTTGGATGCGACCTCCTTGAGGATGTCGATGCCCTTCTTGGCGCCCTCGTTGTTCGGGCCACCACCCACGAAGAGCGTGTTGCCGTCCTGGCCCGTCATGACCGAACCTTCGTAGATGACGATGTAGCCACCTTCGGCGACCCGCTTGGTGATGTTCTCCTCGGCCCACGTGCCCGCAGCGGCCATGATCGTCTCGAAGTACTCAAATGACAGATAGTCGAGGACGATCGTGGCGACGTCGGGCGAATCGACCTGCGCGATCGACTCTGTGCAGCCGGTGCATGAACCGCCGTTGATCCACAGCGCCGGGAGAAGCTTCGGAGCTCCTTCCAGAGCGGCTGCGACCTGAGGTGCCATCGTCTCCGACAGCCCGATTGCTGCGGCGACAGAGCCGCAGTACTTCAGGAAGTCGCGACGGGATACGCCACGGACCGCGAGAAGGTCGTGCAGCGCACCGTGCGCCTCTTGCGCCATGCCATACACCTCCTTGGTGTCGTTTCGAACCAACAGTCCTTGTCAGTTCTGCTTGTGTCCCGGGCTCGTTCCCCGGTGGCCGCGGTGCGGCCCGCACGCCTCCTTTCGCACTGATCCGAAGGATACTTTCGGCCTGGCAAGGGAGTGCGACGGCGGCCATGACCGGTATGGCCGGCCGTCTCCCTGGGCCTCCGGGAAGAGGGCGCGGGTGCTGGGGGAAAAACGAGAGTAGGAGATGGACGTCGACGCCGAGACGCGTGCCTCATGCCCGGCTCGTGAAAGTGCATGTGCATGTTGACGGTCATGTCCCCCTCGGTCAGGTGAATCGAGACACGCCTACTCGAGTAGTGTAACAAGTCGATGACGACTTCGGAATGTTTCGCACACCGAAAAGAGGGTGTAAGCTCCAAGGAACGCGCTGCTGCATACGCCGGTGGCTTTTCAGTATGCAGGAGAACCAGCGTCAACGGCCAATGTGTCCCCTCGAGAGCCGGAAAGGGGAACGTGGTCGCCGTGGGAGGGTGCCGTGGGCGTCTCATCGAGCGGGCTGGTGATGGACATTCGTGGGCTGACGCCTGCCATGCGGCGTCCTATCGTGTTCGCGGTGGTCGACCGGATGATAGAGATCGACTGTCAGGACCCGATCGTGCTCATCTGCGATCATGATCCGTCAGGTCTC
>JAJFTR010000029.1 GCA_021372825.1 Actinomycetes bacterium | reverse complement strand
GTGCCTCCGTGGTGAGGGGTCGTAGCCAGCGTAGCATAGTTGTGCTACTTGGAGCCCGCTAACACGCGCATCGAGCAGAACGCCAAGAGGTAGAATGACCTGGAAGCGCTGGGCATCTGCTCAAGCGCCGAGACCTTAGCGCGAATCCCCAACCACATTCCTCCGGCCCCCGAATCAGGGGTTCCTGACTGCACCACTTGTGGTACACGCCTTCCATGAGCGAGTCCGGTGACAAGCGGCCCATCCTCTCGGTGCGGTTCTACCGCGCCGCATCCGGTAGCGAACCGGTGAGGGAATGGCTGCTTGGGCGCGCGAAGGACGACCGGCGGGCGGTCGGCGAGGACATTAAGACGGCGCAGTACCGGCCCTCCTAGGCAGGATTATCACCGAGGCCATTCAGGTCGCGATTCAACGCAAGTCAGAGGAGTCGGCTGCTTTGCGCGAGGCGAACTACGACCTGTATCGACCGCACGGTGGCATCGGCGGTCAGCAGCCGATCTCGAGGGTCCATGCGTAAACAACGTTCGTGGACCGTTCACCTAGCGCACCCGTATCTCGAAACACCGATGGACCTTCGGCGTGCGGGCGAAATCGAACGGGATCGTCTCGGCCGTGATGTCGCGCACCTCAAGCCCGACGAGCGCCTCGGCGTCCATGTGGAAGCTCCTGAGGTTGGTGGAAAAGATGAGCAGACCCCGCGGCGCGAGCAGCGAAGCGGCGTCCTCGAGCAGCGGCACGTGATCACGCTGAACGTCGAACGTGCGCTCCTTCATGGTCTTGCTCGTGGAGAAGGTCGGCGGATCGCAGAACACGAGGTCGTAGGGCGGGACGACACCGCGCTCGACCCGCATGCGTTCCTGGGGTAACCAGGACAGAGCGTCCGCGCGCACGAAGCGGTGCGCCGTGCCTTCCACGAAGCCGTTCAGCGCCATCGATCGCCTGGCCCACCCAAGGTAGGTGGAGGACATGTCCACGGTCGTGGTGGTCGCAGCACCTCCAGCGGCCGCGTGCACGCTTGCCGCGCCGGTGTACGCGAAGAGGTTGCAGAACCGCATGCCGCGCGCCGCCTCCGCCAGGCGCGATCTCACGGGTCGGTGGTCGAGGAACAGCCCCGTGTCCAGGTAGTCCCACAGGTTCACGAGAAGGCGGACGCTCCCCTCGGCTACCTCAAGGAACTCCCCCCGCGCCTCCAGGCGTTCGTACTGCGAGCGCCCGCGCTGTCGCTGCCGGACTTTGACGGCCACGTGCTGCGGACTCACACCCAAGACATCGGGGATGACGCCGAGCAGTTCACGCAGGTGTTGCTCGGCTCGGGCCGGGTCGATCTGGCGCGGAGGCGCGTACTCGGCGACATGCGCATAGCGCTCGCCACTCACGGTCTCGTACAGGTCGATCGCCGCGGCGTACTCGGGCAGATCGGCGTCGTACACACGGAAGCACGTGACGCCCTCGCGGCGCGCCCACCGCCCAAGTCGGCGGAGGTTCTTGCGCAAGCGGTTCGCCACCATCTCCGCACCGGGCGAAGGCGGCGTCGCGGCTGCCCTCACCGGCGCCCGCACGATAGCGGGTGAGACGTCGAACACGTAGGCTTTCACCTCGATCGCGCCGTTGAAGAGCGTGTACGCCGAGGAGGACCTGAGCCCGGTCGCGCGCGCAAGATCCCTCTCACTGGTGAGGACGACGGCCCGCCATCCGGAGAACCTCTCCGAGAGCGCCGTGCCGAGACGTGCATAGAGCTCGCGCAGGTCCTCTTCCGCGCCGAGGCGCACGCCGTACGGCGGATTGGCGACCACCAGCCCACACGCGGCGCCCGCAGGCGGTTCGAAGGCGCCGACGTCGCGCTGCTGGACGCTGATATGCCCTCGCAGACCTGCTCGCGCCACACACGCACGCGCAAGCGCGACCGCTTCAGGGTCGACGTCCCACCCCACGATGAGCGGCAGCGCGGCGCGGCCCGCCTCGGCCCTGTCGTCTGCCTCGGCCACGAGCGACGCCCACAGCGCCTCATCATGGCCGAGCCACCCCTCGAAGCCCCACCGCGGGCCAAGGAGACCGGGCGCCTGGTCGCCCGCCATGAGCGCACCTTCGATGAGGAGCGTCCCCGAGCCGCACATCGGGTCGAGGAGCGCGCCTCCTTGCTCGGCGATTCCCGGCCAGCCGGCGCGGACGAGAACCGCCGCCGCGAGGTTCTCCTTGAGCGGGGCCTGTGCCTGCTTCCCGGTCGCGCGGTATCCCCGTTCGTGGAGCGGGTCGCCCGCCAGGTCTATCGAGACGGACGCCCGTCCCTTATAAAGACGCACGTTCACTCGGACATCAGGCCTTGCAAGATCGACAGATGGACGACGTCCCTCTCGCTCACGGATTCGGTCGACTATCGCGTCTTTCACTCGCCTCGCGATGAAGCCCGTGTGGGTGAGCTGGGGGGTGGTACCCACGGCATCGATGGCGATGGTGCCATCAGCCCGGACGTGGTGCTCCCACGGGACCGCCGCCACCCCCGCGTACAGCTCATCCGAATCCACAGCAGGGAATTCGGTGATCGTGAGCAGCACCCGGCTCGCAAGACGCGACCACAGACATGCTCGATAGCCCGCTTCAAGAGGACCCGAGAAGGACACCGCCGCGCGAGTCTCCCGCACGCCTGTCGCGCCCAGAGAGACCATCTCGGCAGCAAGGAGCGGCTCGACACCCTTGGGGCATGTCGCGGTGAATTCCATGCGGCAACCGTATCACGAGTCCGGTACGCGCTCACAGCCGCGGCAGCGATACCCCTATTCCCAGCTCGCCGAGCGCCCCGCTGCGAAGAGACCCAAGAAGAAACGGTGCGGTCCGGGCGTCCCCCGCGGGACGAAAGCCACGCGGTCGCCAGGCTCGACCATACGCTCCGGGCCGTACACATGGCCGTTCACGAAGACGCCTTCGATCTCCGGCAAGGGGAGTTCCAGCGCGACGGCAAGATCCCGGGCTGTGATCCCGCCCTCAGGCACCGTGTATTCACGTACAGTGGGCAGACCACGTTCCCGGCAATAGCCGTCTAGGCTCCCGAACAACCGCACTGTGACAGGTCCACCGGTGGTCATGATTCGTCTCCCCGAGCAGGACACGCGTTTGCGGACGCTGTCATTCTACCGCCTCAGCGCGAGCCGAGCAGATCGCACAGCCATCGCCTCGGCTTCGTAGAGACCGCTCTCTCCCAACGCGCCCGGCATCACGAGCCAGCCACACCGCATCCGGCTACACAAAACGGGTGTTCTTGGTCACATCAGGCAGGTAGCGACGGGCGGGTGTGGAAAGTATGCATGTAGGATCGCCACGGAACACGCGCACTTCGCCACAACACGGCACGCTCCCAACGAAGTCGGTGGATGACATGACCGAGCACACCACGCACAGAGGGACCGTCCTGGTGGTGGAAGACTCCGCCACGCTGCGGCAGATGATGAAGATGACCCTGGAGGAGCGTGGATACACCATCCTCGAGGCGGCCGACGGAATCAGCGCGCTCACCGTGCTCTCCGAGAGCACTCCCGAGGCGATCGTACTCGACATCAACTTGCCGGACATCGACGGCTTCGAGCTCTGCAAGCGAATGAAGGCCGAGCCACGCAGCCGCAACATCCCGGTGATCATGGCCACAGGCCTGGGCAAGTCGGGCTTCGAGATCATGGCCATCGAATCAGGCGCGGACGACTTCATCGCTAAGCCGGTCGACCCCCTCGTACTGGACGCCCGCATCGAGATGGTCGTCCGGCGCATGCGTCGCGAGCGTTTCGCGAACGCCCTCACCGGGCTGCCTTCAAGCGCACTCACCGAGGAACGCCTCGGCTTCATGCTCGCGCGTCAGAAGCCGTTCGCCGCGAGTTTCCTTGATATCGATCACTTCAAGGCATTCAATCGCCGATACGGCCACGCCAGGGGCGACATGCTCCTGCGCCACACCGCCGAGATCATCCTTGAGGCACTGCGATTCGCCCGCTGCAAGGACCCGTTCGTGGGACACACGGGCGCCGACGACTTCGTATTCACCTCCGAGCCCGAATGCGCCGAGGAGGTAGCGCGTCAGATCGCTCAGACGTTCGATTTGAGCATCTTGGACTTCTACGAAGACGAAGACCGAGACGAGCGTTCGTTCACCCTCACGGACCGCATCGGACAGAAGCATCGCTACGGACCCCTGACGGTGTCCATCGCTGTGATACCGCTCACCACAGAGTACCCCGAGTCCGTCATCGCGCTTCTCGACCAGGGAGCGGATCTGCTCGCGTACGCGAAGACCCTGGAGGGCAGCTCGGTCGCAGTGGAGCGGCGGGCGCACCCGGGGCAGTGACGTCGTGCTACCCGCCTACCCAGCCTGGTACGTAGCGCCAGGCCTGAGTGAGCGCGTGCCGCTTCGTGCGATGCCCAGGGTCCAAGCGCTCGACCAGTTCGTAGAACGCCGGAGAATGGTCCAGCTGCTGGGTGTGACAGAGCTCGTGCACCACCACCGAACGCACCAGCTCCGGCGGCAAGAAGAGCAGCTTCACGTCAAGACTGATGGTACCGGTCGCGGAGCAGCTCCCCCACCTGCTCCGGTACCACCCCAGGCGCACCCGGCCGACGCGCATGCCGAGCGTCTCGGCGGTCTCGCGCACGTACGGCTCGAGCACACTGCGCGCGTTGCGGGTGACCCACCGCTTCAGTGCGGCGCGGCACGCCTCGGCGTCGGTGATCTCGCCCGTCACCACCACGACGTCGTCGCGCAGGAGAGCTCGAGTCCGTGCACCCGCGCCCGGACGATATTCCACCACCCACGACCCGTTGATGGCCGGAAGGTCGATGCGCCCGGGCAGGCTGTCCTCGGCAAGGTGGGCACGGCGCTCCCCGGCACGCATGAGCGCACGCTCAACCCATTGCCGGTGCGACTCTACGATCGCAGGGATGCGCCGCTGGTCGAAGCCGCGCGGTACCACCACGACCAAGCCGTCAAGCGGGCTCACGGTAAGCCGCACTCGCCGCGCCCTGGCGCTTACGCGCACCGTGTATGACAGCGGTTCGCGGGTCATCCGGTCGCGGAACGCTCCCCCGAAGGAGGCGTCCGCCGAGACGACGCCGAGACGACCAGCCGCCAGATGCTCACGTCGACGTCCACGGACACCCGGAACGGCTCGGGCAGTGCCCGCACGCGCTCCGCGAGCGTCGCCGGGTCGATGTGGCGCGCACTCGGTCCCATCTCGATGAGCGCTCGCACAGCCGCACGCGGAAGCAGCAGTGAGTACGCGACGTGGTGGGACGACTCGGCCTCGAACCGCCTACCCAGCGTCGCTGCCAGGCGCTCCTGCTTGCGAACATCAACGGTGAGCAGCCCCACGGGCCCTACGAGCTCGCGCAGATGACCGCCCCTTGGCGTCACGATCGCGAGAATCCCCGACGGCGCGAGGACCCGCGCGAGTTCCGCCGCGTTGCGAGGCGAGAAGACGTCGAGCACGGCAAGCAATGCGCCGTCGCGCACAGGCAACCGCGACCACGTGTCGGCCGCCACCGCGACCGAGCGTGCGTGCGCGCGGGCGGCGCGACGCAGAGCGGGCTTGGAGATGTCGAAAGCGACCCCGCGAAGGCCCGGGAAGGGATCGAGGACGCGCGCGAGGTAGAAGCCTGTTCCCGCGCCGATCTCCGCCACACACCCGCGAGAGTCTCGCCCGAGCGCACTGGCCAGCGCATCGCACACCGCGTCAGCGATGGGGTCGTAGTGACCGGCTCCCAGGAACGCCTCACGCGACGCCACCATCGCGGCGGTGTCAGCGGTGTCCGTGCGGGCGTCAGGGGCGAGCAGGCTCACGTACCCGGACCGCGCGATGTCGAAGGAGTGCCCGTTGCCGCAGCGCAAGGTCCTTCCCGCGCGCCGGAGGTTCCCCGCGCATACGGGACATTCAAGAACGTCCACGACCGCTTCGATCATCGCTCTCCTCGCCAGACGCGAGCCTCTCCCCTGAGCGGGTCCGCGCGTGCATTCACGGGCCGTCCCACCCGCTCGGGCTGACTGGCCGACGATAGCACGAGGGCGCCGCCACGGGCGAAGACCTTCCGCTATTCCGCTATCATGTTCGGAACACGTCGAGAGGAGAAGCGGTGTTGCGTCGCGTAAAAGCCGCCCAGAACATCAGCCGTATGTGCGTGGCATGCGGGACCGAGAACACCGCCGGGCTTCACGCGCAGTTCCTCGAGGTCGAAGGAGACGAGGTCGTCGCGATCTTCACCCCCAGACCCGAGCACCAGGGGTACCCTGGACGCCTTCACGGAGGCGTCGCATCCACCATCCTGGACGAGACCATAGGACGCGCGGTGAGCATCGCCGAGCCTGACACGTGGGGTGTCACGATCGAGCTTGAACTCACGTTCCGCAAGCCGGTACCTCTGGATGCGCCTGTGCGCGTGATAGGGCGGATCACCCGTGACCGGGGAAGAGTGTTCGAGGGAAGCGGCGAGATCGTCCTTGATGATGGCAGCGTGGCGGTACAGGCTACTGGCAAGTACATTCGCATGAACATCACCGACATCGCCGAGGGCGACTTCGGCGAAGAATGGTTCGCGGACACTCGCCCGGTGCCGGAAGACATCGACCTGTAGGCGACAGGACCGGCGTAGCGCTCCGGCCCTTGGCAGTCGCGATAGCGCGTCGTTCGGCAGCTGATGACGCAGGAGTGAGTGCACGTGCAGTTCGCTTCGGTCAACTACATTCTCTTCCTTGCCCTCGGTGTCGTGGTCTACTATGCGCTGCCTGGTGCCCGGTCCCGCACGTGGTGGCTGCTCGGTGCGAGCATCGCGTTCTACTACACGCTTTCCGCAGCCTGGACGGCTGTGCTCGTCGCGGTGGTCGTCGTGGGGTTCGTGGGCGGCCTGGCGATCTCACACGCGCGCGACGCGCGTGCGGCGCACAGACGGCTCGTCATCTCCGTGGTGCTGGCCGCAGGCGTGCTCGCGGTCTTCAAGTACGCGGGGTTCGCTTCATCGGTGGTGCGCGATCTTGTCTCCGCCACAGGCGGCTCGCCCGGTTTCTCGTTGCTCCGGCTCGCGCTCCCGGTGGGAGTCTCCTTCTGGACGTTCCAGACGATCGCCTATCTGGTGGATGTCCGCCGAGGCAGGATACCCGCCGAGAAGGACTTCGCCCGCTACGCGCTGTTCGTGAGCTTCTTCGCACACGTCACCGCAGGTCCCATCGCAAGAGGCTCGCAGCTGCTTCCACAGCTGGCCCGCCGCTACCGCTTCTCGTACGAGAACATGCGCTCCGCTCTCGTGCTCATGGGATGGGGATTCTTCAAGAAACTCGTGGTGGCGGACCCCCTCGGAGTGGTCGCGAACACCGTGTACGCGGACCCACAGGCCTGGCCAGGAGCGACACACGGGACCGTGCTGCTGGTGGCCACTCTCGCCTTCGCCGTGCAGATCTACTGTGACTTCTCGGGGTATACCGACATCGCTCGAGGCTCGGCTCGGCTCTTCGGAGTGGAGCTGGCGCGGAACTTCGACCGTCCGTACTTCTCCCGCTCGGTGAAGGAGTTCTGGCGTCGCTGGCACATGTCTCTCATGGCATGGCTCAAGGACTACATCTACATCCCTTTGGGCGGAAGCCGCGTGTCGGCCGCGCGCAAACACGCGAACGTCATGGCCGTCTTCCTCGTGAGCGGATTGTGGCATGGCGCCGGATACACGTTCCTCCTCTGGGGGGCGATCAACGGCGTCTATCAGATACTGGGGGATCTCACCGCAGGTCTGCGCCGTCGCATAGCAGGCGCGATGCGCATCAACACGGACACGCCACTTTGGCGGCTCGTGCAGGTGCTGACGACCTTCTGCCTCATCACCGTCGGGTGGGTGTTCTTCCGCGCCGAGTCGGTCTCCGATGCGCTCTACATCCTGCCACGGATGCTCATCCCGACGCCCGCTGTGTTCTCCGACGGCACGTTCCTCCACCTGGGTCTCAGCAAACCGCAGACGATCGTGGCGGCTGCGGGCGCGCTCTGCGTGGTGGCCATGGACTTCTTCTCGATGAAGCTCGACCTGCCCCGCATCCTCTACACCCGACCCGTCACGGTGAGATGGACCGCATACGTCCTGCTCGTGGTGGCAGTGGTGGTATTCGGCCACTATGGACCGGTCTACAACGCGAGTGACTTCGCCTACTTCAAGTTCTAGGGATGGCGCACATGACACCGAGATCGCGCATACAACGGGTGATCGCCTCGGTGGTCTTCTGCACCGTACTGGCCGGTGTCTTGGCGTTCGCGAGCGCTGTGCTCAAGCCAGCCCGCAAGGGCGACGCCGGAGGCAGCACGTGGTCGTCCTACCTTGCGCAAGACCCTGACTCCCTCGACGTCATCTTCTTCGGGACTTCGCACGCCTTCTCGGGTGTGGATCCGTGCTCGATGTGGCGCAGCCATGGGATCACGTCGTACGTACTCGCCGGCCCGGCGCAGGACATGTCCGTCACCTACTACTACATGCGTGAGGCCGTGAAGACGCAGCAGCCGGACGTCATCGCGTTGGAGATGACCGCGATCTCCTACCGGACGGAAGCCCACGACACAGCGTTCCAGCAGACCAATGTGGGTTACATGCCGTGGTCAGTGAACAAGATCGGCGCGGGACTGCTCGCGACGCCTAAGGGCGAGCGCACAGGTGCACTCGTGGATCTGTGGACGTATCACAGCCGGTGGACCGAACTCAGCGGCGAGGACTGGGATGTGCTCGGCAAGAACAAAGGCTTCGAGTACCTCAAAGGCTACCTCCCGAGGCTCAAGGGCCGTGAGGTCACCGCCACTCCCTATGTCCCGGCCGAGAAAGCCCGGATCGAGGCCGAGACTGCAGTTGAACGCAATCTGCCTTCCGTCTTGAAGATTGCCGGTTTCTGCGAGCGCAACGACATCGAGCTCGTGCTCTTCCTCACACCGACCGGACCGCCGCGCGGCTACACCTACCCGATGCGACTCGCCGCCGACGAAGTGGTCGCGCGCTATCCGGATGTCCACGTCCTGGACCTGAGCGAACCCGGCGCGATCCCCGGGCTATCGTATAAAACCGACTTCTTCGATGGCGGACATCTCCGCGACGCCGGAGCGCGCAAGGTGGCGCCGGTCCTGGCGGAGTACCTGGCGAGAACATACGGGCTTCCCGACCACCGCGGGGACTCCGCTTATGCGGCTTGGAACGAAGATGCTCGCCGGCGTGACGCATACGTCGCGCGGCGGCTGCAAGCGAAGTGACGTTCACTCGGAGGTTGGGGGCCTGCCCGGCACCTCGTGGCAATCGGGACACCGCGCCTCGTAGTAGTCGGCGCCGCCCACCAAGATCAACGGCGAGTCCCATGGCGCGGGTCGTCCGTCGATGATGCGCTGCGTTCGCGTCGCCACCCCATGACACTTCTGACAGATGGCGGTGAGCAGTGAGATGTCATCCGCGAGCGCCATGAGCGCCGGCATCACGCCGAATGGCTCGCCTCGGAAGTCTTGGTTGAGCCCCGTGATGTAGACGGTGGTGCGCTCGTCCAGCAACCGTCTCACCACGGGCACGAGTTCGTCTCCGAAGAACTGCGCTTCTTCGATCGCGACCACCCGGCAACCCTCGCCGTCGATCTCCGATGCCGAGCCGACCACGCGAGCCTCCCACTCGGTCCCCAGACGCGAGCGCGCGACGTGACCGTCTCGTGAATCCACCACGTGCTTGTAGACGATCACCGGATCGCCGATCACAGAGTGTCGCGACAGAAGCCGGATGAGCTCGCCAGTCTTTCCGCTGCTCATGCAACCCGCGATCACATGCAGCCGCCCGACCACCCGCGCCATGTCCATCCTCCCCTAGGCACCGCTTAGCGAACAGAACGACTATACAGGAGCCGCCTGGTCGACGCTGACATCAAAGGGACCCCGCCGAGGCCGACGGGGTCCCTTCCATGCGGGTCTTCGAGCGCTACATGCCGAGAATGGCCCGGACTGCCGCTTCCACTGACGCGCTCAGCGCCGCTGAGCCACCGAAGAAGCGCACGCTCTGTATCTCATCGGCGACATCTTCGAGTGCAGCGGACGCGTAGCTGTCCAGCGAGTTGGGAGGCGTAAGTAGGATGACACTGCGCTCAAGCCCGGTCGCGGCACCGCCCGCAAGCGCGTCGGGATACGACGCGCCGCTCGCGACACCGACACCGTTCCAGAGCAGCCCGTGTTCCACACCGAACCCAGCTACAAGAGCTGCGGTCTCATAGCGGGTGTCACCACCCACGCGAGTGACCATGTCCTCACCAAGGTCGGCTGCGAGCGCCTGTTCCACGGACAGCGGCACCGCCGCCTCACCGCCAAACACGGCCACCTCGCTGGTGTCGGCGGGGAGATACACATCGCCTGTCGCGGGGTGCACGAGAAGGATCGGCCACTCCAGCCCAGCCGCAAGCGGCGCGACGGCAAGGGCGTCGGGGTAGTCGTTGCCGGTGGCGACGCACGCCATACCGCTATACGTGGTTCCGAGGATGTCGATCACCCGGTTCGCGACCGCGCGCGAGGTGCCGTAGCGGTTGGTGCCCGAGAGTCGGTTGACATAGCCGGGCACCAGGTCGTTGAGCTCTTCTTCCACGTTATCGCTCACCGCGCGGGTGCCGCCCACGATGTACGCGTGCCGCGCGCCAAGGCGCGCGAGCTCTGCTACCACAGCGTCCGGCAGCTCATCTGGCCCTGTCAGAAGCACGGGCCCCACGACCGCGCCGGCCAGAGCCGAGGCACACAGCGCATCAGGCCAGTCGGCGCCAGTGGCGATGACCACGGTGCCAGCGCCGTCTGGGAAGGTCTCCTGCGAGATCGAGACCGCCGTCTCGAACCGGTTGTCCCCCTCGACGCGTTTCGCACCCGGCTCCAGAAGACTGGCGAGGGGCACGACATAGACCTGTGCGTGCATCGACGTCTGCGTGGGTGCGAGTCCTCCGGATGCCGACGGGTCGTAGTACGCAGCGCCCAGAGCAGTCGGCTTGAGCGCCCCCTCACTCCAGGCGAACGCGAGGTACCTGCCGTCTCCGCTCATTGCAAGGTCGTTGATCTCCGATCCCGGTGACGACCCGTCTGCCGTGACAGCGACCGGAGTATAGGCGCCGGTCACCATGTCTTTGACATAGATGTCCTGCTCCCCGTTCGTGTCGTCTGATGAGAAGTCGACGCCCGAGAAGAAAGCCACACGTTGGCCGTCGTCACTCACAGTCGGGCTGCGTGAACCGCGGTCGGTGTCGAGCGCTGTCGCCGATGGAGCGCTCACCCATGTGGTCTCATTGGACTCGCGTGTCCACATGTACACATCGGTGCGCGTGTTCGTGTCGTCCGGTGCAAGATCGTCCTCCGACTGGAACACTATGCTGCTGCCATCGCCGCTCATCTCGAAGTCTTCAAGCGAGCTGCCTGGTGAAGAACCATCCGATGTGAGGCGCGCCCAGACGTACTCACCTGTCTGCATGTCTTTCACGTACAGGTCCTGGTTGCCATTGGTGTCTTCCGGAACGAAGTCCCGCCCCGTGAAGAACCCGACGTAGCGGCCGTCGTCGCTGATGCCCGCAAGGCGTGCTCCGCGGAGCCGCTCCACCGCCGCCGTCGGCGTGGTGCTCACCAGCGTGGTCTCGTCAGACTGCACGTCCCACACGAACACATCCGCCATATGCTTGCTCGGGTCGTCCAGGCCCAAGATGAACTCATCGGAGGTGAAAGCCACGTAGCGGCCATCCCCACTGATCGTGCAGTCCCAGACCTCGTCTCCAGGAGACGCGCCATCCACACCGAGGGTGGCCTTGATGTACTCGCCGGTCGCGAGATCTCTCACGTACAGGTCCTGACTCTCGTTTGTGTCCTCGGGGACCATGTCGCGGCCCGTGAACAGAGTCACGTAGCGGCCATCATCACTGATCGAGTTATCGCGAGCGCCCCTATCGGGCGAAAGAGCTCCACTGGGAGTCTCACTCACCAAGGCACACTCACCCGACTGCATATCTCGCACGTACACGTCTTTGTAGCCCTCGCCAACCTGGTTCGCATCCAGGTCAGACAGGTTGTAGGCGCCTGAATCGAACGACACGAACCGTCCATCGTCACTGATGTGCGGGACGTAGCTGTCCCCGTTCCCCGGCTCACCGAAGGAATCCGAGCTGGCGAGCTTCGGCCCCGAGAGCCTCCACCACCCCCCCATCGCCGCTCCAGGCACAAGCGACAGGGCCAGTGCGGCCGCAACGATGAGTGCCAGGTTCTTCCTCCCGCCTTTGCGCATGATGCCATGACAGTGGTCCATGCAACTTCCCCCTTCGCACTCGTCGTTGCCGCACCGGAACGGACCGGTCAGCGGCTCTTCGTGATACAGGTCACGCACTCTATATATGCATGTTCCGCGTGCTATTACCAGAGGCGGCGCTCCAAATCCCGCCTGGCCGCTATCTCAGTCGTTCCCCCACGAGGCGCGCGACCTCGGCCTTGTCGCAGTTCCCGCCCACAGCCGCCACGACCGCGTTGATGGCCTTGCCCATGTCGCGACGCTGCGTGAGACCGCCTTCGCGCAAGACACGATCGACGGCCGCGGCGAGCTCTTCGCCTGTGACCTGCTCGGGCAGGTACTCCTCCAAGATCGTCACCTGCTGCTCGAGAAGCGCGGTCCTGTCCGGGTCCGTCCCCACCTTGATGGAGCCTTCCAGGGTCTCAGAGGTCTGCCGGAGCACTTTCTTGAGCATGCCGAGCACCTCGTCGTCGGCAAGCTCGGTCTTGGACTCCTTCTCTTTGGTGTCGATCTCGTTCTTCACGAGTCGCAAGATCGAGACGCGCGGCTTGTCGTGCGCCTTCATGGCACGCGTGATCTCCTCGGCTATGAAACGCTTGTCCATACATGCCTCCGCTCACTGTGAGGATCTTCTCGGCGCGACATAGACGCGCAGCTGGCTCTACGCTAGTCGCGCGTGATCACGGTGCCGACGTCCTGGCCGGCGAGGGCAGCGGTAAGGGCGCCCCTCTCAAGGCCGTTCACGATCTGGATGCGGTCGAGTACCTCGGAGTTGCGCAGGATCTGCAGGCACGGACGCTCGATGATGAGGTCGTCGAGCTCAAGGGCCATGAGCTCGGATGCCGAGATCTTGTCGATGAACTCCGCGTCAGGGTCCTTCTTGGGATCGTCGGTGAACAGCCCGCGTTCGTCTTTGACAAAGATGCAGCTACGCGCGCCGATAAGGTCCGCCATCAGTATCGTGCCCACATCCGTGCGATGCACAGGGATGCGGCCCTTCTCGGGAGGGATTGCGAAGAAGTCGTACGGCGGCATGCCTTGCGTGACGGGTATGCATCCCTGCGCGAAGTAGTTGGGCAACTTCATGATCGCGTCTTGATCGATCTCGATACCGCCGTGGTCCGCGAGCAGCGTCGCGAGCAACAAGGCGTTCTGGCGCGAGACCGAGCTGCCGAACGCGGCGATGACACCGGTGGGCATCCCTAGCTCCAGACCGATCGCGTAGATGTGTCGGCTGCGCGTCCCTCCGCCGGTCATGAGAAGCATCTTGTGGGCGGCCCTGTTGGCGACGATCTCGTCCACCACACCGGGTAGCGCGCGCTTGCCTCGGTCGCAGATGGACTGCCCGCCGATCTTGATGACGTTCACGTCGGGGAACAGCCGGCGCTGAGGCGCGACCTCGAGTGTTTCGAGGAAGCTCTCGCTTACCAGGCTCTCGCCCATGAGGATGCTCTTGACGTGCAGGCGCTTGCTGTCACGCTCGCGCATGAGCGGCATGTGTAACCTCCTTGTGTCACGCGGAAGAGCGCCGCACGCAGCGCTCGTGTCCTCAGTCTCCGACCTGGACCTTGTGTCCTCGCTCGGGCACCGTCAGAAGCACCAGCTCCGCGCCGACCGCCTCTGCGATCTGCTCAAGCTCGGCCTTCCGCATGTGGGTCACATGTATCTTGAGGTCGACACCGGCGACCGCCACCAGGTTGAACCGTGGGATCTGATCGCCCTCCCCGATCTCGGCACGCTCGCGATAGAAGATCTTCCCTGCCATCACACACCTCCGTAGGCGACGACATCACCGCTCAGTACGTACCCGATGAGTGCGACATGCACCCGCACGCCCGAGGACCGCACCACGCAAGATGCTACACTCCTGCACATGTCTCGTAACAGGACAGCATCATGCGCGATCGTGCTCGGCACCACGCTTTGCCTGCTTCTTGGGCCGCTCGCTGGTGCATCGGCTGCTCCCGTAGCAGACGTCGCCGCCGACGAGGCCGCCTTGGAACGAGCGCTTGCGCGCTATGACGCCGCGCTCCGTGAGGCCCGGGCGATCGACGCAAAGGTGGCGGCCGCCTCGGCGGAACTGGATGATCTTGTGGCCGAGCAGAACGCCGAACAGACCCGTCTTGAAGAACGCGCTGCCGCGATGTACCGATGGCAGGACAGCGGCACTCTCGAGTTCCTGCTCGGTGCCCGAGACATGCAGCAACTGGCCGACCGCCTCGATTTGATCGAGCGGCTCGCGTACCAGGACGCCGAGAACATACGCAGACTCAAGGCGGCTCGCACAGCCGCCACGGAATCGGCCCGGCAGCTCTTGGAGCTGCAAGCGCAACAAGCCCGCGCGCTCGATGCGGCAGCAGCGGAAATCACCGCTGCCCGCCGCGAGCTTGCGGCGAGCAAGGCGGCGCTGGCCCAGTACGAGGCCCGCCGTAAGGCCGCCGACCAGGCGGCTTCGGCCACACGTGGCGCTGTGCAGAAGCGCAGCGGCACGGGTGCGTGGAAGGTGGCGGTCGCATCCCACTACTCGCGCGACTTCACGGGAGTCGGAGCGAGTGGCGAGAAGATCGGGCCGTATTCGATGATCGTCGCTCACAAGACGCTTCCGTTCGGCACCCTGATCGAGTTCGAGTACAACGGCAAGCGCGCCGTTGCTAAGGTCGCCGACAGGGGTCCGCACGTGGCGGGACGCACGTTCGATCTTGGCCCTGGTGTCGTGCGCGTACTCGACTTCAGCGGCGTGCACGAAGTGAGGTACCGCGTCATCGGCAGGTAACGTTCCCAGGGCGCTCGCACAGCGACGTCATCCGAAGGGACACATCACCATGAGAGATGGAGCGGCTGATTCAGCCCGGCCGGCCTCGCACGAGTCTCTGTTCGCGCAGCAACTGCGCGAACGCGAGCCGGAGCTTGTCGAGGAGCTTCTCGCTATCCTGCAAAGGGATGTGCCGCATCTCGTCGGTCCGGATCCGCGGCTCTACGAACTCATCGGCCATGCGCTCAGCTCAAGCCTGGAGAGCCTGGGAGCGGCGATCGCTTACCAGATCCCATTGGACACGGTCTTCGTGCCCCCCGCCATCGTGGAGCATGCTCGCCTTCTTGCGCAGCGTGATGTCTCGGCCGAGGAGTTGCTCCGTGGCTACCAGACGGTACAACAGTATGTGTCCCACGGCGTGATAAGATACGCCGCGCAGAGCGCACGCGAATCCAACGACTTCGCTCAGACCGCCGAGACGCTCTTGGGCTATGTTTTCGCCCAGATCGACGCCTCGCTCAAGGCCGCCATCGCAGAGCATGCCGAGACACGCGGTGTATGGATCCGAAGCCGCGCGGCAGGAGTCTCCAAGAGACTCGACGCCGTGCTTGACGGCACAGTGCAAGACAGCGAAGTGGCGCAGCGCATGTTGGGGTACCACATGTCCGGCTGCCACACCGCCGTCATCGCGTGGCGAGATGAGTTCGCCGCCCCGCCACTCGATCTGGACTCGGAGCTGCGGCGCTTGAAGGACATGCCCGGGGTATGCGACGCGCTCATGGTACCCCGGGATGAGCGCACGTTCGCGCTGTGGGTCAATGCGCCGGACACGAGCCGGGCAGATGAGTGGGTCGACCATCTCACGCGCGAGATCGCCGACTCGAGGACGCGTGTGGCGGTGGGTGAGCCCGCCGAGGGGCTTGAGGGCTTTCGGCTCTCTCATCGGCAAGCGCAAGCCGCGGCGGGCGTCCATGCGCTCGCACAGGGGCGGACACCTCCGCTCATCCGGTATGCCGACGTCTCCGCCATCGCGTTCCTCGTCGATCAGCCGGCGGAGGCCAAGAGCTGGGTGGAAGCGGTGCTGGGGGATCTCGCCGGACCCGGCGAAGACCGGGAACGCCTGCGGCAGACGCTTCGCGTGTATCTGGACGAGAACGGCAGCGCGGCACTCACGAGCAAGCGGCTGTTCATCCACCGCAACACCGTGCGGTACCGTGTCGAACAAGCATGCTCGATGTTGCCTCGGCCGCTCGAGGGTCATCGGCTCGACGTCGCCCTCGCGCTTGCGTACTGCATGTGGATACCGGTCTGGGAGTCGCGCGCCTAGCACCGAGCGCCGTTCGGCACGCTCGCGCTCGCCTCGGAAGTCGCTCGCCACCCACGCAGCAGCCGGGCGAAGAGCACGCCGCCCACGAGGAACACCGGATAGAACACCAGCGCCCGCCACAGAAGCGCCGCCGCGCTTGCCGCTGCCGAGCCGAACTGTGGTCCGAAGACAGTCACGACCATCCCCTGTGCGACTCCCTCACCACTCGGCGCGGGAGCCACGGATGACACGAACCACACGAGCAGAAGCCCTTGGAGGGTGTCCACGACGTCCACGCCGCTTCCCTGCGCAGCCAGTATCACAGGAATCGCGAGCAGCTGACAGAACCGTGAGATGGCGATGGCGACGAGTGCGCCGAGAAGCGCTCCTCGGCCACTTGAGGTGAGCCTGCTCA
The DNA here is from genome assembly GCA_021372825.1 of Actinomycetes bacterium. GTDB lineage: Bacteria > Actinomycetota > Coriobacteriia > Anaerosomatales > Anaerosomataceae > JAJFTR01. Next base: position 7,209 of record JAJFTR010000029.1, on the reverse strand, counting down.
CCACCTCGGCGAAACGCTCGATCTGCCCCGGCACACTCCGAGAGAGCTCGACGGGCCTCGCGCTGCCAGTCCTTTCCCCCAGCCGCTCAAGCTTGGCCACGGCCCATCGGCTGACCGCCTCTGGACGCCTTGCGGCATACACCATCCCTCCAAGCGTCAGAAGCGGCACCAGCACCGCCAGGATGCTCGCGTTCGGCACGCCGCCCACCGTCGGCACGATGGCTGTGGCCACTATCCCGACAAGCGCGAAGAACGTGGACGCGACGACTGCACGGTTGGCCAGGAGAGCGGCGGCCTCGCCCACAGGCACTCCTTCACGCGATAGCGCCCACAACCACGTGGGACCGCCGCCTAACGCCCACGGCGTCACCATGCCGACGAAGCCACCTGTCACGTAGGCGCGCGCCATGCGGAACACCGACCCAGGACGCACATCACCGGCGAGCATCGCCATAGCGGCTCCCTCGGCCATCACACTTGCGAGCGCAAGTCCGAGTGCGCCGACGACGCCCCACCACTGGGTGCGGGCGATGGTCGCGCTGACGCCCTCGGCAAGGCCGAGAGCCACAGCAGCCACGACCGCGAGCGCCACGAGAAGCGCGATACCCGCACGGGCGACGCGGCGCGCGTGAGCGACCTCCGCCGAGGCGCCGGCTGTCACAGGCATGTCACTCGCGCTCAGCTCGCCATTGCCGAGCGCGAAGGCTCCTGCGGGCGCTTGGCGAGGATCTCGTGCCACGCCTTGTCCGCGATAGGCCGGTACGTCTCGGCATAGGCGTCGAGCATCGGCGCGAACTCACCGAGCAGAACCTCCGCGCCCTCGTGCGTGGGGTGAGCGCCGCTGGCAGCGACCGCGTCACGTAGGATCTGTGGGTGGTCCATGATCATGCACGGCCTCAGCAGGTTGTCGTCATAGGGCTGCCGCGACTTGATGTCCGAGAAGAACGGGCTGCTGAGCGCCTCGGCCAGCGAGACGTCTTTGATGTTGTGTGTGGCGAAGTGCGCGAAGATGCACGGCTCCACATCGCCGTTGGCGTTGATGTGGAAGTACCGCCGCGCGCCCGCGATGCAGCCGCCCACGTACGGCGCGTCGTTCCAGAAGTCGATGACGAACAGCTCCTTTCGCGACCGGATGTACTGCGCACCTCGCTGCCGCAGCATCTCGCGCTGCTCGGGAGTAGGCATCAGCGATGGATCCGCATCACGGCCGACCGGCATGTACAAGAAGTGCCAGCCCCACAGACATCCTTCCTCAACGAGGAAGTCGTTGAACTCATCGGCGATCACGTCCTCGCAGTTCTCGCGGGTGACCATCGTCGAGAATCCATACGGCACCCCCGCCTCACGCAAGCTCCGCAGACCCTGGATGGTGCGATCGAAGGTTCCCACGCCGCGACGTGCCTCGTGCTGCCTCTTGAGACCGTCGATGCTCACCGAGAACACCGCGTTACCCATCGCGCTGAAGCGCTCGGCGAGCGCTGGCGTGATGAGAGTGCCGTTGGTGAAGACCATGAACGCCATGTCGTCGTGCTCCTCGATGAGGTCGACGACGTCGGGACGGACCAGCGGCTCGCCACCCAGCAGTATCACCGAGAAGATCCCGAGCTCCTTGGCTTCGCGGAGGACGCGGTCCATGACCTCGTAGGGGAGGTCGTCCTTCTTGGTGTATTGGGCGGCATAGCATCCCGAACAACTCAGGTTACAGCGCATGGACGGACTCATCAGCATGATGCTTGGAGGGTAAAAACCCTGCTCCTCAAGGATCCGGTCACGCGTCGCACGGGCGTTCCATGTGCCGTTCACCAGCGCGTTCATCGCGAGCTTCGTCCTGCATGCGGGAGAAGACTGCCGCAGACCCCGCGCGAGCGTGCGCAACGGCGCGGGCAGGTCACCGTCCAGCTGCTGGTCGACGTAGGTCTTCACGGTCGCGACCGCCTGCTTGTGCTCCGGATGAATCGCGAGATGTTGTGCCAAATCGACGAGCCGCCGGATGTGTTTCTCCGGGTCTCCGGCAAGAATCCCCATGATCTCGCCCACGGCGTACTCTTCCGTCTTGCGGCGCAGCGATTCGGTGCTCTTCATCGTGGTTTCCTCCATCCGGCCTGCGCGTGGCTCTCACGGATTCCCTGACCTGGCATTATCGGCGCCACCTACCCGGATAGCCGCATCACGGCAGGAGCTCCGGTGGACGCGCTCATGCGTCCATTGGATGTACCCGCTTGGGCGGCTTCTTGCTCGGCAATGGGATGTGCGTACACACGAACGTCCGAGGCTGATTGTGCATTCTGCACAAGTTATGTGCGCGACACCTCGCGCGTGTGGAGCGGGCGCGCCCCTAGAGGGCTCAGCGCGTGCGCGTGACGCGGCGGCGCGGACCGGGCAGGTACTCCACCCCGCCGCCTTGCCGCTGCACCGGCTGTGGGTACAGCCGCATGAGCTCGAGCACCTCGGGGGGCATGTCGGTGGTGACAGGCAGACCGAGCGCGACGGCCTCCGCCGCCGAGATGGGGTAATCGTGCGTCCACAGACCGGTCGCGAGTTTCGCGGCAAGGTCCGCAGCGGGCCCCGCGTCCATGCGATCGCGCAGAAGCTCCGTGGCGGCAGCCTCGATCTGCCGTATCGCCTTGCGGCCGACGTCCGCCATCACCAGGGTCTGATCGTCGATCTCCGCGATGGGCTTCTCCTGCACGAGTTTCACGAGAGAGGCGGCGGGCATCTCTCCGATCTGAGGGTCGATAGGCCCGAGCACAGCATGACGGCACATGACTATCTCGTCTGCGGCAAGGGCGATGAGCGTCCCGCCGGACATGGCGTAGTGGGGCACGAAGACCGTGACCTTCCCCTTGTGGTTTTGGATCGCTCGGGCAATCTGCAGCGCTGCCAGCACCAGGCCGCCCGGCGTGTGCAGGACGATGTCGAGCGGCACATCGTCGTCGGTCAACTGGATCGCTCGCATCACTTCTTCGGAATCGTTCATGTCGATGTAGCGCATCACAGGAAACCCGAGGAAGCTCATCGTCTCCTGGCGATGCACGAGCAAGATCACGCGAGTGCCCCGCTTCTGCTCGATCTGAGCCACCTTGTGCGCACGCATCGCATCCAGATATCGGCGCTGCATCACCGGCTGCAACGCCGAGATGATGAAGAAGATCCAAAAGATGTCGCCGATGCTCATGATCGACCTCCCTGTGACAGACCCTTCCTGGCTCGGCCCGTGACCTGTTGATACCCGAGCGCACAAGGACAGAACCGTCGCGCGCGAGCTCCTAGACGAGAGCCGCGATCACATACCCGATCCCCAGAAGCGCGTTCGTCGCAAGGACCGCCATCACGTTGGCGCCTTGCGCAGGCACGATCTTCTCGAAGCTGGCGTAGTCCGCGATCGCGGCTCTGACCGCGCGCACCGCGAACGGCGCACTTCCCAGGCCGAGCAGCGCCCACGGAGTGAGCAGCCGGGCTGCTACGGCGACGATGATCGTGAGATACACCGAGGCCTCGACCGCCGCATAGAGCCACCGTGCGCCCTGCTTACCGAGCAGTGTCACCATGTGACGCCGGCCGCCGGCAGCGTCTGCCTCGGCATCCGGGAACTCGTTGAGCAACAGGAGGTTGTAGGTGAGCAGCCCCGCCGGGATGCTTGATACCCACGCCACGGCGTCGAAGCGGCCGGTGAGCAGGAAGTAGGTGCCCACCACCGGAAGCACCCCCAGGCCGAGACCGGCACCCACCTCTCCGAGCCCGATCTTGTTGAGAAACGGCGTGTAGGTGACCACGAGCACCGCGCCAGCCACTCCGATCACCAGAAGCGGCCAGCCCGCCGACCACGCCAGGTACAACCCGAGCGCACATCCTGCGACCAGCAGACCGATACCCAGGCCAAGAGCCTGCGAGGGAGTCACACGACCTTGCGGCAGCAGTCCGCTACCTCCCGAGAAGGGCGTGTGCGGCGCGTGTTTGTCGATCTCTGTCTTGGAGAAGTCGTGCCAGTCGTTCAACACGTTGACGCTTGCGTGCAGAAGCACGAGCGCAACAGCGGCGATGAGCGAATGCACGATGTCGACGGAGCCCTGCCACGCGGCGAGCGCCGAGGCGTGGAACACGAGCAGCACCGCCAGCAGCAGGAACTGGGGCCGAGTCTCTTGGACCCACGGTGTGGTGGACACTTGAGCTCCTCCGTTCACGCAGCCGCATCCTCGCCGCAAAGGATACCCCGAAATGGTGCGAAGAGCAGTCTGCGGGTGCATGGTGACAGCCGCATCGGCTCGGAGACGCGGAGCGTGATCACGCCTCGGCCAGTCCGAAGAACCTCTCGAAGAACTCGGCGAGCTTCGCCAAGACCCGCTGCTTCTTCTCGCCGTGGCCGCCGTCTGGTGAGAAGCGCGACACGGGCGGGAGCACCTCGGTGATTGCCGTCCCTGTGGTGCGAAGCGCACCGTCCCGGAAAGCGATGTCGATGTAGGCGCGCGTCGCCTCCGGCCGCAGACCCTCGGCGGCGATGATCGCGTCGAGCTCGGCCTCGAGGCGGGCGCGGATGAAGGCCTGCCACTCCTCGTCGATCTCACCGGTGGCGGAGACCGAGTCGACGAACGCCTCGATGAGGTCCTTCTTGTTGCGGAGCGTCGGGCTGGCATCCACAGCGCGGTTGATCGAGGCGCGGATCTCCACGTCGGACCCGTCGCTGCGGGCTTCGCGGTACTTCTCCACCAGCATGAGGATGTAATCGACGTTGATCTCGACCTGCTTGATGAGTTCGATCTCAAAGACGAGGTCGTCGTTGATGGACTCCTTGTCGGCGTCTGCCATACGCCGGAACTCGGCATAGAGGTCCAGGTAGACGCTGCGGTAGTCCTGGCTCTGACGCTCGGTGAGGATCTCGTTTCCGGCGAAGTCGTCGAACGATGTCAGGATGTTCTGCAGCCGCAGGACAGCGCCGAAGAGCGCGATGAACGCTTTCTGCGCCTGCTCGCCTACGATGGGCGCCCCGGGCGGGTAGCCCTCAAGCAGCTGCGCGACCTTGTCGGCATACTCGGTGTAATACTCGGCGTACGGCTTGAGGAGCACGATCCCGCAGGCGTCCTTGTTGCCGAAGAGCGCGATGGCGTCGTTCGTCTCTTGCTCCAGGTCGCGGAATGAGACGATGTTGCCGTAGGTCTTGACCGAGTTGAGGATGCGGTTGGTGCGCGAGTACGCCTGGATGAGGCCGTGAGTACGCAGGTTCTTGTCGACGAAGAGCGTGTTGAGGGTGGTGGCGTCGAAGCCCGTGAGGAACATGTTCACGACGATGACGAGGTCGATCTCGCGGTTTCTCAGGCGCAAGGACAGGTCCTTATAGTAGTTCTGGAACTTGTCCGAAGATGTGTCGAAACTGGTGCCGAAGTACGCGTTGTAGTCAGCGATGGCGTCGTCCAGGAAGTCGCGTGAGGACTGGTCCAGCGCGCCCGTCTCGAAGCCCTCTTCCTCCAGGTAGCCCTCCAGCTCCTCGTTGGCCGCGTAGGAGTAGATGAGGCCGACCTTGAGGCGACGGTCCGGTGGAAGGTCCTCCTGCTGCTTTCGGAACTCCTGGTAGCAGCGCTTGGCGGCCTCGATGGAGGCGGTGGCGAAGAGCGCGTTGAAGCCATGCACGCGCTTGCCAGCGAGGGAGTAGTGCTCCGCCCGCTTCGTCTTCTGGTCGAAGTGCTCAAGGACGTAGGCGACGACCTCGCTGATCCGCTCCGGTGCCAGCAGCGCCCGTTCGGTGTCGATGGCGCGGACCTGCTCGTCCGGGATCCCCTCGGGAAGCTTGATGGTGTTCACGTAGTCGATGCGGAACGGCAGCACGTTCTTATCGGTGATGGCGTCCACGATGGTGTAGGTGTGGAGCTTCTCGCTGAAGGCCTGCTCGGTGGTCTGCAGACCCGGCCGCCCTGCCCCGGCGTTCTCCGCGAAGATGGGCGTCCCCGTGAACCCGAAGAGGTTGTAGCGCTTGAACGCCTTGACGATGGCGGTGCGCATCTCGCCGAACTGGGAGCGGTGGCACTCGTCGAAGATGAGTACGACGTGACCCGAGTAGATGACGTGACCCTTGTTGGCCGCGATGAAGTTGGTGAGCTTCTGGATGGTGGTGATGATGATGCGCGCGCCCGGATCTTCCGGCTGGCGCTTGAGCACAGCCGTGGACGTGTTGGAGTTGGCGGCACCGCGCTCGAATCGGTCGTACTCGCGCATGGTCTGGTAGTCCAGGTCCTTGCGGTCCACGACGAATAGGACCTTGTCCACACTCGGCAGGCGCGAGGCGAGCTGCGCCGTCTTGAAGCTGGTGAGCGTCTTGCCCGAGCCGGTGGTGTGCCACACGTAGCCGCCGGCGGCGATCGTGCCGAGCTGGCGGTAGTTGGTGGAGATCTGGATCCGCTGCAGGATCCGCTCTGTGGCAACGATCTGGTAGGGCCGCATCACGAGGAGCATCCTGTCCGCAGTAAGCACACAGTACTTGGTGAGGATGTTCAGGAGCGCGTGCTTGGCGAAGAAGGTCTTCGCGAACGCAGTGAGGTCCTGGATGGGCTTGTTGGTGGCGTCCGCCCACCACGACGTGAACTCGTAGGAGTTCGAGGTCTTGCGGGCCCGCTTGGAGCCCGCCATCGCCTCCAGATGCTGGCGGCGCGTGGTGTTGGAGTAGTACTTGGTGAGGGTGCCGTTGCTGATCACGAAGAGCTGCACGTAGTCGAAGAGACCTGAGCCCGCCCAGAAGCTGTCACACTGGTAGCGGTCGATCTGGTTGAACGCCTCGCGAATGTCCACGCCTCGACGCTTGAGCTCCACGTGGACCATCGGGAGGCCGTTCACGAGCACAGTGACGTCGTAGCGGTTGGAGCGGGCGGCACCGCCCTCGCCTTCCGCCACCTCGTACTGGTTGATCACCTGCAGCCGGTTGTTGTGGATGTTGCCCTTATCGATAAGGGTGACGTTCTTGGTGGTGCCGTCGTCGCGCTTGAGGAGCTGGACGTGGTCCTCCTGGATGCGCACGGTCTTCTCAACGATGCCCTCGTTGGCGCCCGCGATCCGCTCGGTGAAGAAGCGCTCCCACTCCGAATCGCTGAAGGTGATGTTGTTGAGAGCTTCGAGCTGCGTGCGGAGGTTGGCGATGAGGTCGGCCTCACATGTAAGAGGCAGGTACTCGTACGCCTGTGACTGGAGGAGCCGAATCAGCTCGCGCTCCAGCGCGGCCTCGGACTG
>JAJFTR010000027.1 GCA_021372825.1 Actinomycetes bacterium | reverse complement strand
GGCATGATCGTGGGTGACATCGGGTACGGCGTCGTCCTGCTTGCGCTGATCCTGTGGATGCGGTTCAAGTTCAAGGATAACGAGGGCGTCCAGCTCGCTACCGGTCTCATGGGTCCGGCCGCCACCTCGGCCATACTCTTCGGTATCCTGTACGGCGAGTTCTTCGGGGGGATCTTGTGGGAAGCGGGCGTCATCAGGACCATCAAGCTGTTCGGTGATTTCGTATTACCACTCAACCGCGAGGAGTTCGTCGTTCCGCTCATGCTGCTCGCGATCGCCGTCGGCGTCATCCAGATGATCTTCGGGCTCATCCTCGGTACCATCAACGCGATCAAGACCAAGGAGCTCAAGCACGCGTGGGTCAAAGGAGGTCTTGCGGGCTTGCTGATCGGCGCGATCGTGTACGGTGTCGCGGCGTTCCTGCTGGCCGGCGGACTGAAGCCCGTGGGTCAGATCATCGGTGCGGTCATCTTGGTGGTATCCGTCTACGCGGTCTTTCGCTATGGCGGGATCATGGGAGCTATAGACACCCTCGAACTTGTATCGAACACAGCAAGCTACATCCGAATCATGGCCGTGGGCCTTTCGGACGCCATCTTCGCCACCGCCATCAACAAACTGGCCGGGAGTTTGCCGCTCCTCGTCGGCATCATCGTGGCCATCTTCTTCCACGCTCTTCATATGGTGATAGCGGCGTTCACGCCGACGATTCACGCACTGCGTCTCAACTTCTACGAACTCGGTCAGAAGTACTACGAGGCGAGCAAGTCAGAGTACGAGCCGTTCCACAAAACCGGAGGTGAGAAGAGCGCATGATCATCAAGAACAAGCTCGCGAAGTGGATGTTTGGCAGCACCTTCCTGACGGCCATGTTCGTCCCGGCCATGGCGCTTGCCGAAGAGGCCGCGACGACTGGGGGCACGGACTACCGGGTCGGTGTCGCCAAGGCGATTGCGGCCGGTGCGTCGATGAGCATCTCGGCGCTGAGCGCGGGCTACGCGCAGTCTCGTATCGGCGCTGCGGGTGCAGGCACGCTTGCTGAGCGTCCCGAAGCCGGTACTTTCCTGATCGTCTTGCAGGCCCTTCCTGAAATAATCGTCCTGCTCGGATTCGTCATCGCCTTCATGATCGGTACCGCCGAGTAGAGCAGGCCATACCGAACGCGGAAGGACTGACGAATGGCGATAGAGGACATCTTCCGAGCGTTGGACGAACAGGCCGACGAAGAATGTGCCGAGATAATGCGGGCCGCGGAAGCGCAGGCCACAGCCATCCGCGAGGAGGCGCGTCAGGAAGCCGAGCGGATCAAGCAGCGTAAGCTCGAGGCTGTCGAAGAGGTGGTTCGCGCCAAGGCGGGCAAGATCGTCAATGCCGCCCGGCTGGAGAACAAGAAGGAACTCGCCGCCGTTCGCGACGAAGCGGTCGAGAAGGCTTTCGCCACCGCTGCGTCCTCGCTAGCTTCCCTGCGCTCGACTCCAGGGTATGAGAGCGTGTTCAAGGCTCTCGCCGAAGAGGCGCTGCAGGGCCTTGAGGGCGACTGTACGGTGCTCGTGGACCCTGCTGATGCGGCGCTTGCGGAGAAGACGCTGGCGTCGATGGGTATGCGCTGTACCGTGAGTCCGGCGATCTCGACGATGGGCGGGCTCGTGGTCTCCACCGCCGGCGGTAAGGTGCTGAGGCACAACACCTTCGAGACACGATTGGCCAAGACGCGAAGCCTGGCGCAGGCCCGGGTGGCGGAGATCCTGTCGCGATGAGCACGGCGGTGGCAACCAGACGAGTCGGCACTGGCGGCCGGGATTACGGCTACAGTAACGCTCGAGTGCGAGGGATGCGGTCACGCCTCTTCAAGCAGGCCTTCCTTGAGGACCTGATGAAGTCCGAAGACCTTGCAGCTGTCATCCAGGCACTCATGCAGACCGAGTATCGGCCGGACCTAGAGGCGCGTCTACTGCACGGACACACGGCAGCCCAGGTGGATCTCGCGCTCAAGGACAACATGGTGCGGACGTTCCGCAAAGTCATGAGCCTCTCGAACGACGAGGCGCAGAACCTGCTCACCACGCTTCTAGGCCGGTGGGACCTCTTCAACATCAAGACCATCATCCGTGGCAAGCACATGAACCTTTCCAGTGATGAGATCGTCGAGAGCATGGTCGCCGCAGGCCAGCTCGAGTCAGTCGATCTTGAAGAGCTTTCCAAACAACCGACGGTCAAGGCTGTGGTGGACACGCTTGCGACATGGGGCATGCCCTTCGCGGTTCCCCTGAGAGCGGCTATGCCGGAGTACACCGAGAGCGGCAACCTGGCCGTCTTAGAGCTGGCTGTGGACAAGTACTACTTCGATTGGGCGAGCAAGAGGCTTCGAGGCCGCAACCAGAACAAGGCGCTCAGCAGAAGGTTCTTGGGGACGCAGGTCGACACGATCAACCTGCTGACGTGTATTCGCTTACTGAACGCCGACTTGGGGGAGGAAGACCCCCTGCGGTTCTTTATCCCGGGCGGACTCAAAGTAGACGAGGCGCTCTTCGCTGATCTGGCGAACAAGTCGGACGTCGACGAGGTATACGAGCGCCTGAAGCGGACACCCTACGGGCGTCCAGTGGAGCAGGTCGCAGTGAAGTACGTCGAGTCGGGGTCGGTCTCGGTCTTCGAGCGGGCGCTGGAAGACTACATGATGAGGCAGGCGTTCGCCGTCGGCCGCGGGGAGCCGCTGGGGGTCGGCATCATCGTCAGCTATCTGTGGATGAAGTCGAACGAGGTGACGAACCTGCGCATCATCGTCAAGGGCGTATCGGTGGGTATGCCCGAGAGCCGGATGCGGGAGGAGCTCATCATTGTATAAGCTCATCGTTCTCACGGATCCGGACACTGGCGATGGATTCAGACTCGCAGGTGCCGATGTCGTCACTGCTGAATCGCCGGATGAAGCGCGTAGGCGTCTCAACGAGCTCATCGACGACGACTCCAGCGGGATCATCGCGGTGAACGAGGCGTTCATGAGCGAGATCGACGAACGGACACAGCAGAAGATCAACTCCACATATCGGCCGATCGTGATCTCTTTACCGATTCACGAGAAGCTGCAAGCAGAAGAGGACCATCGGGCGTACTTGTCACGCCTGATCCGACGGGCAATCGGATTCGATATCACACTGAGGCGAGGCTGATGATAGTCGGAACGCTGAGCAAGATCACCGGACCGGTCGTCGTGGCCGAAGGCATGACAGGCGTGAGAATGTATGACGTCGTCCGGGTCGGCAAGGCCGGTCTCATGGGCGAAGTCATCCGGCTGGAGGGTGATCTCGCCACGGTCCAGGTGTACGAGGACACCTCAGGGCTTAAGGTGGGCGAACCGGTCGAGTCCACGGGCGGTGCGCTCATGCTTGAGCTTGGACCCGGGCTTCTGTCGTCGATCTATGACGGTATCCAGCGCCCCTTGCCGGTCATTGCCGGTCAGACCGGCGATTTCATCGCACGAGGCACTATCGTCTCGCCACTCGATCGTCAGCGGCTGTGGGATTTCACGCCGGTTGCTGAGGTCGGTCAGCATGTGTCGGCGGGCGACACGCTCGGCACGATCCCGGAGAGCCCCACGATCGTGCACCGGGTGATGGTCCCTCCGGGTGTGAGCGGCACCATCACCAGCATCATCAGTGAGGGGCAGTACACGATAGACACCCCGGTAGCGGTGCTCGACGACGGTCGAGAAGTGGGGATGACCCAGAAGTGGCCGGTCCGTGAGGGGCGGCCGTACGCGCGGAAGCTCGACCCCACTACCCCGTTCCTCACCGGAATGCGCATACTGGACACGTTCTTCCCCATCGCGCTCGGCGGCAATGCGATCATCCCGGGCGGGTTCGGCACGGGGAAGACCGTGACGCAGCAGTCTCTCGCCAAGTGGGCGGACGTGGACATCATCGTGTACGTCGGCTGCGGCGAGCGCGGCAACGAGATGACCGAGGTGCTCAAGGAGTTCCCCGAACTTGAAGACCCGAGGACGGGCTCCAAGCTCATGGACCGTACCGTACTGGTGGCGAACACTTCGAACATGCCGGTGGCCGCTCGTGAGGCCTCGATCTACACGGGCGTCACTCTTGCCGAGTTCTACCGCGACATGGGGTACAACGTCGCGATGATGGCCGATTCGACCTCCCGCTGGGGCGAAGCGCTGCGTGAGGTATCCGGCCGACTCGAGGAGATGCCGGGAGAAGAAGGATACCCGGCGTATCTGGCCACCCGTCTCGCGGCCTTCTACGAGCGGTCCGGTCGTTGTGAAGCGCTTGGCAGTGAGGGGCGTATCGGCTCGGTCACGATGGTCGGCGCGGTCTCACCTCCGGGCGGCGACATGTCCGAGCCGATGACGCAGAACTCGCTTCGCGTGACTGGCGCGTTCTGGGCTTTGGATACGACGCTCGCGCACAGCAGGCACTTCCCGGCGATCTCGTGGACCAAGTCATACACGCTCTTCCTCGGCCAGGTGCGCCCGTGGTTCGAGGAGCAGGTCGCCGAAGACTGGGTCGACATTCGCGACCGAGCCATGTTCCTACTCCAGAAAGAGACCGAGCTTCAAGAGATCGTACAACTCGTCGGACCGGATGCCCTTCCCGAGACCGAGAAGATCATCTTGGAAGTGGCTCGCATGCTGCGTGAGGACTTCCTGCAGCAGTTCGCCTTCGACGCCGTGGACGCCTACTGTCCGCCGAAGAAGGCATACTGGCTGCTCAAGACCATCCTGGCCTTCTACGATGCATCGACGCAGGCGATGTCGCGTGGCGTCTCCCTTCGGCAGATCATGCAAGTCCCTCTGCGCGAGGAGATCTCCATGCTCAAGACGACCGAACATGAGGCTGCGATCGCGCGCATGCAAGAGATGATCCCGCAGATCGCCGATCAGATCGCTGGAATCGAGGTGCTCTAGATGACCCCCCGTGAAGCCGTCCTTGACCGCTCTTTGATGTCGGTCGAGTACCAGACCGTCAACTACGTGACGGGCCCACTCGTCTTCGTTGAGAACGTCCACGACGTTTCGTACAACGAGATGGTTGCCATCGTCATGCCTGACGGCAGTGAGCGCTCGGGGCAGGTGCTGGAAGTATCAAGCGATACCGCGGTCATCCAGGTGTTCGAGGGGACGCAGGGTATCGACATCGATACCACACGCATCCGCTTTCTCGAAGAGGTCGCGAAGATCGATGTGTCCACCGATCTTCTCGGCCGGATTCTGAACGGCACTGGTAAGCCGATAGACGGCGGCGCGCCCATCGTTCCGGAAAAGCGCCTCGACGTGAGCGGCGCGCCGATCAACCCGTACACGCGTGAGCAGCCGGCGGACTTCATCGAGACAGGTATCAGCGCCATCGATGGGCTCAACACTCTCGTCCGTGGACAGAAGCTGCCCATCTTCTCTGGGTCAGGGTTGCCCGCGAACGAGCTCGCCGCGCAGATCATCCGTCAGGCGCGGGTCATCTCCGGCGAGGAGTTCGCCATCGTGTTCGCGGCCATGGGTATCACGCACCGGGAAGCTGCCTACTTCATGCAGCAGTTCGAGACGACCGGAGCGCTCGAGCGCGTGGTGTTCTTCTTGAACCTCGCCGACGATCCCACCGTCGAGCGTCTGCTCACTCCCAAGTGCGCTCTTACGGTAGCCGAGTACCTCGCTTTTGAGAAAGACCTTCAGGTGCTCGTCGTGCTCTCGGACATGACGAACTATTGCGAGGCACTGCGCGAGGTCTCCACCGCGCGTGAAGAAGTCCCGGGCCGCCGCGGCTACCCTGGGTACATGTACACCGACCTTGCGAGCATCTACGAGCGGGCTGGCCGTATCAAGGGGCGGAGCGGATCGGTGACCCAGCTCCCGATCCTGTCGATGCCCGACGATGACATCACGCACCCGATCCCTGACCTCACCGGGTACATCACCGAGGGTCAGATCGTGTTGTCGCGTCAGCTCCACCGACGCGGTGTCTATCCGCCTATCGACGTGCTGCCATGCCTGTCGCGCTTGATGAACCTCGGCATCGGTGAGGGGAAGACCCGTGAAGACCACCGCGCGGTCGCCAACCAGCTCTACGCGGCGTATGCGCAGGGTCGCGACCTGCGGCGTCTCGTTGCGATCGTGGGCGAGGAAGCTCTCTCGGACACCGACCGGCGCTATCTGCACTTCGCGGACGAGTTCGAGCGGCAGATCATCGGCCAAGGAGAAACGGGACGTTCGATCGAGGAGACACTGACGGTCGGGTGGGAGCTTCTCTCCACGTTGCCTATGGGCGAGCTCAAGCGCGTGCGTGAGTTCATCGACAAATATCACCCCGCGGCTTCGAGCGCGAGCACTGAGAAGGGCGACATCTAGCCTGACGAGCGACAACGAGGAGGTGACACGTGGAAGAAGTCCGGCCGACCAGGTCCGAGCTGCTGGAGCGCAAGCAGCAGATCACACTTGCCGAGCAGGGTATGGACCTGCTCAAGCAGAAGCGTGACGCGCTGCTGATCGAGTTCATGTCTGTCATGGACGAGACGCTTCGGCTTTCCAGCGACCTTCAGAGGACGACGTCGGAGGCGCAATTCAGCCTTGCGCTCGCAAAGGCCGTCGACGGCGTGGTGTCGGTGCGGTCCGCATCCATGGCCACCAAAGGCGAGATAACCATCGACATGACAGGTACCAAGATCATGGGCGTCTCGGTCCCTGTCGTCACCAAGGGCGAGAGTCCCGTGCGTTCTTCCTTTACGCGAGGTTACGCGATCACAAGCGTGTCCTCCCGTATCGACGAGACCGCTGACAAGTTCGAGCGCATCCTGGACGTCATCATCGAGTACGCCGATATCGAGACCAGACTGAAGCGTCTTGGCGAGGAGATACAGAAGACGAACCGTCGCGTGAACGCTCTCGAGCAGGTCACGGTTCCTCAGCTCAAAGAGCAAGTGTCCTACATACGCCAAGCCCTCGATGAGCGCGCGCGTGAGGACCTGTTCAGGCTCAAGAAGGTCAAGAAGAAGATCGAAAGCCGCGAGGCAGCCAAGCAGCGATAGCCCGTTGGCGCCTGCTGCCACCAACCGGCGGCAGGAGGCGCGGGTGCGATAGTGGGACGGCGCTTCCTACCGGGGGGTTTCTGGCGCCGCCCCACACGTCATTGAAGGAAGCGTAGGAAAGACCCGCGGGAGAACGCATCCGCGGGTCTTGGATGTGGCGTTACGCACCGCGCAGAGGGCTAGACGCTGCGCGAGCGGACGATGTCTCCGATGCGCTCCAGCGTCTCGACACTGTTGTGTGGACTGTCCCTCAGTTCTCGTCCCATCTTGATGATCGCCTGGACGTCCTCGGGCGTGAGCTTGCTGAAATGCAAGTCCTCCCAGTCCGCGCGCTTCTCGTATGCCCATAACTCGCCGATGACCCACGACAAATCGGCGATATCCTTTTGCGAGAGCAGACTCCAGGTGTTCTTGAGGCCCTGGCGGAGACGCTCCAGCGAACGCTCGACGGCTTTTTCCTTCCGTACTTGGAAAGCGCGCATCCCGATCTCTTCATCGCTCAAGTCTGGTCTAGGGTCCATGGGCTTGCTCACCTCCTGCCGTTCTCGTTCGCCGCGTGAGGTGAGTTTCCTGCTAGTGGCCAGGTTGTACGGTCATGCGCGCGTCTCTAGAATGGACTGAGTGCATGTGCTCGGCCAGCACCGGCCTCATCCCCATCGTGAAGGGCGAGTATGGAGTTCGACGAGGTTATCTCCAAGCGCCGCAGCGTGCGGCACTTCAATGGCAAGCTCACTGTGTCAGATGACGACGTCACGGCGCTGCTGAGAGCGGGCGTGAGCGCTCCTTCCGCCGGCAACATCCAACCGTGGCGCTTCGTCGTCGTGAGGAGCCGGGAGGCGCGTGAACGGCTTTCCTCGGCCATGGGCCAGCGCTGGGCGACGGCGGCACCGGTGATCATCGTCGTGTGCGTGGACCCCCGCCCGTGCGCCGCCAGATATGGCGACAGAGGAGAGTACCTCTACTCCATACAGGACACAGCTGCGGCCACCGAGAACATCCTGCTTGCCGCTGTGAACCGCGGGCTTGCTTCGTGCTGGGTGGGCGCGTTCGACGAGAAGGCCGTGGCAGCTGCCATCGGTGTGACAGCCCCGATCACGCCCGTGGCCGTGCTTCCTGTCGGCTACTCGGCGGAATCCGCGGGTAAGCCTGCGCGGCGCCCGATCGATGACGTCACCACCTGGATCTGATCCGCTGCCATGCCCTCCGAAGAGCGTCATAGCGTCCTGGACAGTACGGTTCCCGGCTCGATCGACGATCTGGACGCGCTGCGTGCTTACCTCGGGACGTGCACCCGATGTCCGCTGGGAACGACCCGCACGAAGCTTGTGTTCGGCGTGGGCGACCCACATGCGCGGCTGATGTTCATCGGCGAGGCCCCAGGGCGTAACGAGGACCTTCAGGGCGAGCCGTTTGTGGGGGCGGCGGGGAAGCTGCTCGACGAGCTGCTCGCGAGCATCGGTCTCGAGCGCTCGGCGGTCTACATCGCAAACGTCTTGAAGTGCCGTCCGCCGCAGAACAGGGACCCGCTTGCCGAGGAGATCGCCACATGTACTCCGTTCTTGGCCGAGCAGGTCCGCCTGATCGCACCGGACGTGATCGCTACTCTGGGGAACTTCGCGACCAAGTACGTACTCGGCACAGACCAGGGCATCACCCGGCTGCGTGGGAGGCTGTTCCACGTGGACGGACGTTCGGTCATCCCGATCTTCCACCCTGCGGTAGCGCTCTACGACCGCTCCAAGACCGAGGTCCTCTTTGAAGACTTCCAGCGTCTGAAGACAGTGCTCGACCGCGCGTCCGATCTCAGCGCCCCGTCGCGAGACGGATCGCGGGAGGATCTGGGCCATGAGGGCGCAGTCGACCAGCCGACGCTGTTCTAGAGGAGGGTCGATGCCGTCCGGGTTCACGACACGAAGTGCGCGTGAGACACGCAACGCAGGGGCAGCGCTCGCGCCTCTCCTGCGCGCCGGTGATGTGATCGCGCTCTCCGGGGACCTGGGAGCAGGCAAGACGCAACTGGTCCAGGGGATCGCCCGTGGGCTTGGCGTCGAAAGCGCAGTCACAAGTCCGACGTTCAACTTGCTCATGGTCCACCGGGGTGGTCTTCCTCTGTATCACTTCGATCTCTATCGGCTGGAGCACGTCGAGGAGTTGGACGACATCGGCTTCTACGAGACCTTGGAATCGGATGGTGTGTCCGTGATCGAGTGGGGCGATCGCTTCAGCCACGCGTTGCCGGCCGCACACTTGCTTGTGGTCATCCACCGGCGAACCGATGATGTGCGCGATTTCGAGTTGGTACCCCATGGTGAGCGCGCTGGTCAGCTGGCCTCGGCGTGGGTCGATGCCGTCGAGACTCAAGGTCATCGATGAGGCCTTTCCTGCTTTTTGACACGGCGACCGATCACCTTGCTGTCGCGGTGGGGGACCTCGAGGACCGTTCCGCCGTTCTTGCTGCCGATGACTTCCCGGCCCCTCGTGCTGCGAACACCGTCTTGCTGTCCAGTGCCGAGCGCGTGCTCGCCTCGGCAGGGCTGCGTTTCGAGCACCTGTGCGCTATCGGTTGTGGTCGCGGCCCCGGGTCTTTCACGGGAGTAAGGATCGGCGTGGCCACCGCCAAGGGTTTGGCCCATGGAAGAGGAGTCCCGCTCGTCGGATTCGGGACTCTTGACGCGGTCGCGGCCAAGATCGTGGCGGGCTTAGCTCCCGACGAGGGCCAGTTGCTGGGGGTAGTAGGTGACGCGATGCGTGGCGAGGTGTACCCCGCGCTCTTCCGCGTGCGGAGCGGCGGCGTAGAACGCATGACCGCCGATCGGGTCACGCTCCCCGAGGTCGCCGCTACCGAGTGGGCGCAGCTCGGGCGCAGGGTGGTGCTCGGTGGGCAAGGTCTCGTCAAGCATCGGGCGGTTTTCGAGGACATCCTGGGCGAAGACGGGATCATCGCTGACGGCGCGCTATGGACGCCTGACGGGCCAGCATTGGTGAGGGCGGCGTGGACGGCGGCAGGTGATTCGACCGTCGCGTCGATTCGTCACTTGCCACTCGCCGAGGCCTACCGCATCGCTCATCCTGCTGCGCTGCTGCCGGTCTACACGAGGCTCTCGGATGCTGAAGAAGCAGAGCGGTCGGCAGGGCGGTCTGTGCCTCACAACGGGGTGGCGGGGCCGCGAGGCGGTGAGACAGGATGAGAGTGCGGCGTATGGACGTCGCCGACATCCCGGCGGTTCTCGCGATAGAACGCGCGAGCTTTGCTGACCCATGGACGGAAGCCCTCCTGCGCGACGAGCTCGGGCGCGATGATCGCGTGTGGCTGGTGGCGGCGGACGCTGGTCGCGTGGTCGGTTTCGGGGGAGTGATGGTGGTCGGCGCTGATGCGCACCTGATGGACCTTGCGGTCACGCCGGAAGAACGTGCCAGAGGCACAGGGCGCACGATACTGTGGTCACTTGCAGAAGCAGCGGTGAAGATGGGCGCGGAGCGTATGACGCTGGAGGTGGCGCCTTCCAATACGGAGGCGCTTGGCCTCTACAGGTCTTCGGGTTTTGATATCGCGGGGCGTCGGCGGGGGTATTACCCCAAGACAGGGGAGGACGCGCTCGTCATGTGGTCCCGCCCGCTTGCGCCGCACGTCGCTGCGATGCGAGCGGCACGCGAGGGCTCCGACATCATCCTCGCAATCGAGAGCAGTTGTGATGAGACAGCCGCGTCGGTCATGCGGGGCGGGCGGGAAGGACTGGCCGATGTTGTGGCAAGCCAAGTCGACTTCCATGCGCGCTTCGGAGGCGTGGTCCCGGAGATCGCGTCGCGCAAGCACACCGAGGCGATCGTGGAGGTGGTGGAGCGAGCCCTCGAGAGCGCACACATCACGCTCGCCGACTGCGACGCGCTCGCGGTCACGATCGGACCCGGTCTCGTGGGCGCGCTGGTGGTGGGGCTCGCGTACGCGAAGGGGCTTTCGGCCGCAACAGGCCTGCCGCTCATCGGCGTCAACCACCTGGAGGGACACCTGTATGCGGCACGGCTCTCCGATCCTGGTCTAGAGCCCCCATTGGTGGCGCTGCTGGTCTCGGGAGGACACACGATGCTCGTGCATGTGCCCGAGTGGGGACGCTATCGCGTCTTGGGGGGCACACTGGACGATGCGGCGGGAGAGGCGTTCGACAAGGTGGCCAAGCTCCTGGGGCTGGGCTACCCGGGAGGACCCGCGATCTCGCGCTTGGCGGCAGAGGGCGACCCGCACGCGATCGCTTTCCCCCGTCCCATGCTCCGTTCAGACGACCTCAATGTGTCACTCTCGGGCCTCAAGACGGCGGTCATCCACTACGTGGAGCGCGAGCGCCGAGAGGGACG
Organism: Actinomycetes bacterium; assembly: GCA_021372825.1. Lineage (GTDB taxonomy): Bacteria > Actinomycetota > Coriobacteriia > Anaerosomatales > Anaerosomataceae > JAJFTR01. The sequence continues at coordinate 18,636 of JAJFTR010000027.1, read as the reverse complement.
TCCCCTTCGTCTTCCCGACATCGCCGCTTCGTTCCAGGCGGCGGTGACCGATGTCGAGATCGCCAAGACACTCCGCGCGGCACAGGAGTACGGCGCGCATGCGGTGGTCCTTGGCGGAGGCGTGGCCGCCAATCCTGCTCTAAGAGGGGGGCTGCGTTCGGCTCTGTCGGCAGTGGGGATCGAACTCAACGTCCCGCCCCTCGAGCTGTGCACCGACAACGCGGCCATGATCGCCGCCGCCGCACATGACTCGCTTGCGGTCGGCCGCTTTCTTGGACTCGACGCGGACGCGGCGCCTGACCTCGCGTTGCGTGGCAACCGGTGTGCGTGTGGGGATCGTCAGGAAATCTGAGCCCGGAGTCGCGTTCGCGGCGGTTCCCGGAAGGGAATCTACCTGACAAGCGCGATTTCGGGGCGACGTCACGAGACGCGCACCAAGAGGGGCATCGAGCCCGAGGGAGTGATGCGCATGAACTCCAGGTCCAAGCGTGTGATGGTGATGGTGTTGGCCGTGGTGGTGATGGCCTCGATCGCGATACCGGCAGGCGCGTTCGGAGCCGGAGCGCCGACGGGTACCGTGACGGTGCAGACCGCTGTGTTCGCCCCCGACGCTTATGAAGACGACGACACGTTCGAAACCGCATACGAGTTCGACCCGGCCGCCGATGGGAACACCTTCTACTCGGTGCGCACCTTCGATGGCAAGACGAGCGAGACCGCCAACGACACGGTCGACTACATCGCGGTAAGCGTGGATGAGACAGGGACGCCCATTTGGGTCGAGACGATGTTCCTTGACGGCCGATGGGACTCGTACGTCTACATCTACGCCGAGGACGCGACGGGTCCGGATGACTACCTGGCGAGCTATGACGACAACGACTACTGGTACAGCACTTACTCGGAAGGCGCGTATTTCATCGCGCCAGCCCCGGGCACGTACTACGTGGGCGTGGAAAACCGTGACTACGCTGCAAAGTACGAGCTGTACATCACCGTCGGTGATGCCCGCAGGGTGTCCGGCGCCAATCGTTTCGCCACGGCGGCAGCTGTTTCACGTCTGCAATGGGACAACACGACCAGTCCCTACTACGGGACGGGCTATGGTCCGGAGTACATCGTTGTCGCCAACGGGCTGGACCCCGCCGACGCGCTTGCCGGCGGTGCGCTTGCGACTCAACTCGGCGGCGTGATGCTCCTTACGAATCCGAGCTCCTTGCCAGGTGACACGTACAACGAGATCATGCGCGTCGCTGAGTCGAGGTTCTGGTATGACGATGACGTCAACGTTATTGTGCTCGGCGGACCAGGAGCTGTGAGTGATGCCGTGTACAAGCAACTCCAAGGCATCCGGTTCGTCACCTCCGTGGAGCGCGTCGCGGGCGCTGACCGGTATGCGACCGCGGCGAAGATCGCATCTGCGACGGTCGATTACGGCTCGGTGCAGACGAAGGCGTACATCGTCAATGGGACGTCCTGGGCCGATGCCCTCGCGGTGGCTCCAGTGGCCGGGTATGACTATGCGCCGGTGCTCATGACCACCAAAGATGATGTACCGGAAGTCACGATGACATGGCTTGCTGATCACGGGGTCAGCGATGTTGTCGTTGTCGGCGGAGAGGGTGTCATAAGCCAAGCGGCTTACGACGAACTCGACGCTCTGTACGTGGTGGAGAGGGTCTCGGGCGACAACCGGTACGAGACCGCGAAGGAGATCGCGCTTTACGGCGTCAACAACGTCGGCATGCAGGACTCGCTCGCCACGCTCGTGTCCGGTGAGGGCTTTGCCGACGCCTTGGCGGCTGCACCGATCAGCTGGTGGACGGGCGCTCCCGTACTGTTGACGACTCGGTCGTCTCTGCATCCGGCGGTGGTCGAGTACTTCGACGAGTCTGGGGAGATCGGAGTCAGCGCGGTCGACGATGGTACCGGCTGCTACGTGGTCGGCGGGACCGCAGCTGTGAGCGCAGCGACGTACGCGGAATTCCGTGACCTGTGGATGGACTATATCGGCAGCATACCTGTCGCTCGGTAGGGAGTCGCGGACCGCGGCGCGAGTCTGCACTGCGCCGATACCTACGTGTGAGGCGGGGGGCCGGATGTCCGGCCCCCCGTTCCTATGTGCGCGTTAAGCCGACGCGGCCTCGTGTCCTTCGCGCGCCTACTCAAGAATCTAAGCGTAGTACGCTCAAGCAATCTGATGTTGCTTGTCAAAATGGGGTTGAAAGCCGTCGATGTGGGTACTATGATTCGTGAGTGTTGGCACTCGGGTGTCCAGAGTGCCAAGTCATCCTGGAAGCCGTCAGCGACCGTTACGCGGTCGGCGCCATGCTTCTGTGGATGATGCGGTGGACACCCTATCACGTGGTTTTCGGTGTGTGTGAATGCGTCGAGTCGAGGAAACAGGAGGGTAGAGCATGAATCTCAAGCCGCTGTTCGACAACATCGTCGTCAAGCCGGCGAAAGCCGAGGAGCAGACCAAGTCGGGTCTGTATATCCCGGACGTCGCCCAAGAGAAGCCGAAGAAGGGCGAGGTCGTGGCCGTCGGAGATGGCCGCTGGGATGAAGATGGCGAGAAGCGGGTGCCGATGGACGTCAAGGTGGGCGACGTCGTGATTTACAAAGAGTGGGGCAAGACATCCGTCAAGATCGACGACGAGGAGTACTTCATCATGTCCCAGGGCGACGTCCTGGCGATTGTGGAGTAAGCATCCGATCAGGGCGCAGATGCCCATGGTGACACGTAAGGAGGGAGTTCATCGGTATGGCCAAGGACATTCATTTCGACGAGGAAGCGCGCCGCGGTCTGGAGACCGGTGTCAACAAGCTGGCTGACGCCGTGAAGGTCACGCTCGGCCCCAAGGGCCGGTACGTGGTTCTTGAGAAGAAGTTCGGCGCGCCGACGATCACCAACGATGGCGTGACCATCGCCAAGGAGATCGAGCTTGAAGACCCCATCGAGAACATGGGGGCGCAGCTTGTGAAGGAGGTCGCCACCAAGACGAACGACGTCGCGGGTGATGGCACGACTACAGCGACTCTGCTCGCTCAGGTGATCGTGCGCGAGGGTCTGCGCAACGTCGCGGCGGGCGCCAACCCGCTGGCGATCAAGCGGGGTATCGAGAAGGCCGTTGATGCGGTTGTCGCCACGATCAAAGCTGATGCCAAGGAGATCGAGGACAAGGACGAGATCGCGCACGTCGGCTCGATCTCTGCTGCGGACGAGGTGATCGGCAACAAGATCGCCGAGGCGATGGATGTGGTCGGCAAGGACGGTGTCATCACGGTCGAGGAGTCGCAGACCTTCGGTATCGACATCGAGACGGTCGAGGGTATGCAGTTCGACAAGGGCTACATATCGCCGTACATGATCACCGATGCGGACCGTATGGAAGCCGTGCTCGAGGATCCTTACATCCTCATCTCGGGCAACAAGGTCGGCAACATCCAGGAGCTTCTCCCGGTGTTGGAGAAGGTCATGCAGGCGGGACGCCCGCTCCTCATCATCGCGGAGGACGTCGAGGGCGAGGCTCTCGCGACCCTTATCGTCAACAAGCTCCGTGGCACGTTCACCTCTGTCGCCGTCAAGGCCCCAGGCTTCGGCGACCGGCGAAAGAGGATGCTTGAAGACATCGCGATCGTCACGGGCGGCCAAGTGGTCTCCGAGGAGCTCGGTCACAAGCTCGAGAACGTGACGTTGGATCTGCTCGGCCGTGCCGAGAAGGTCAAGGTCACCAAGGAAGATACGACCATCATCGGCGGCAAGGGTTCCGAAGAGGACATCAAGGCGCGTATCAACCAACTGAAGAACGAGATCGAGAACACCGACTCGGACTTCGATCGTGAGAAGCTGCAAGAGCGTTTGGCCAAGCTCTCCGGTGGCGTAGCGGTGATCAAGGTCGGAGCTGCCACGGAAGTGGAGCTCAAGGAGAAGAAGCATCGCATCGAGGACGCCCTCCAGGCCACCCGCGCAGCGGTGGAAGAGGGCATCGTTTCCGGCGGTGGGGTGGCTCTCGTGAACGCAGCGTCAGCGCTTGATGCGCTTGAGCTCGACGAGGAGGAGATGATCGGCGTCAAGATCATCCGCAAGTGCCTCGACGCGCCGCTCAAGACCATCGCGGACAACGCCGGCTTCGAAGGTTCGGTCGTCGTAGAGAAGGTCAAGGCGCTGCCGAAGGGTGAGGGCCTGAACGCGGCAACAGGCGAGTACGGCGACCTTGTGAAGATGGGCGTCATAGACCCGGTCAAGGTCACACGCTCAGCGCTGCAGAACGCCGCGTCGATCGCGGCACTCATCCTTATCACCGAAACCACCATAGTAGAGGTTCCGGAGAAGGACGACGCGGCTGCTGCTGCCGCTGCGGCTGCGGGTATGGGCGGCGGGATGTACTAGCCGCTGCTGGTTTGGTCGAAGGAACCTTTGCGAGGGTCCCGCGTTGCTGCGGGGCCCTCGCTGGGTTCGGCGGCGGTACCGTGCAGCGAACGAACGGCGGGATGCCTCAATGTACGGTCACAAAATGCCGATAAACGGCAGGTGAAGCTCAGGACGCGCATAACCCTGCTCGGCGTAGTGACCGCGGTGCTGCTGGGGGCGGGTGCGATAGCTGCGGTGCTTGTGCTCTCGGGCGCGGGCGGACACGGCGTCACCGCGCGGGTGCACACCGAGGCACTGACGCAGCAGTTGCTTCTCCATTCCTCTGACGCCGTGAGGCATGCGGAACTCTATGCCGCCTCCGGAGATGCCGCGCACTCTTCCGATTTCGAAACAGCAGGCGTCCAGGTCGAGGCACTGCTCGACAGCCTGCGTGCGAGCGAGGGCTACGTGCGACACGGCAGCGACGACGAGCGCGCGTTCCTTGCCCGCGCCGAGGCGGATTGGGTGCGGTTGAAGCAGGAGACGGAATCGCTCGTCTCGGTCGACGGAGGAGTCGAGCCGCGTTCGGCACAGGCGGTGGTGCGGAGTGCCGAGACGTTCCGGTCGGACGTCGCCATGTTGGCGACCACAGAGCAGGCTCTCACCTCGAGGGCCACGAGGGATCTGGATCGAGCTGTCATCCAGGTGGCAGCGATCATCGGTATCGTCGCCGTGCTCGGTCTTGCGGCGATTGCCATTGCGGGTGGGATCGCGCGGCGACACATCCTGCGTCCCATCTCACAGTTGAGGGATGCCGCCGACCGGATCTCTCGGGGAGAACTGGAGGAAGCGGTCACTCTCCAGGCGTCGGATGAGGTCGCCGAACTCGGCGCCGCGTTCGAACACATGCGCGTGAGCCTGCGTTCTGCCCTGAACTCCCTCACGCACGAGGTGGGAGAGCGGGCTTCCGCCGAAGAAGCGCTCGCTGAAGCGAACGCGGAACTCATGGTGTCGATCGAGCGTCTCCAGGCGATCGACACCGAGGTCGGCCTGGTGAGCGAGATGGGGGAGATACTGCAGGCCGATCTTGACGAGGAAGAGGCCTACGGGGTCGTCTCGGCCTATGGGCGGCGCCTCTTCTCCGGCATGCGCGGTGCGCTGTATCTGTATGAAAGCGCGAGCGTCGTGCACAAGGTCACCGGTTGGGGCGATTGCGAGTCGATGGCCGACTCTTTCGTCACGCGTGATTGCTGGGCGTTGCGGACTGGTCGTCCCCATCGGGTCCAGTATGGCGACGACACGTTGCCGGTGTGCGCGCATGGCGATGCGGGCCAGTGCTTCGAGTGTGTGCCGTTGACCGCGCACGGAGAAGTGCTCGGCACGCTCACCGTCGAGGGGTGCTCGACCGCCCCCGAAGGCGAAGCGGAGATAGAGGATCGGCTGCTGACTGCATTCTCTGAACATGTGGCGCTCGCGCTTTCCAACCTGCGCTTGCGTCAAGAGCTGCGTGAACAGTCGCTGCGGGACCATCTCACAGGGCTCCACAACCGTCGGCTGATGCAGGAGGCCCTCACTCGTGAGATCGCGCGGGCGAAGCGCACGGGCACGCCGCTTGTGGTGGCGATGATCGATGTCGACTTCTTCAAGGAGTACAACGACACATATGGGCACGACGCGGGCGACTACGTCTTGGTGCGAATCGCGGACTTTCTGCGTGACAACACGCGCGCCGGGGACGTGGCCTGCCGCTATGGGGGCGAGGAGTTCCTTCTCATCTGGACGGGCATCGAACTCGAGCAGGCATTCATCCGGGCCGAGGCGATACGCAGCGGTGTCGCCGCGCTCAGCTTCACTCACGAGGGGCGGGACCTTGGCCGGATCACCCTTTCGATCGGCCTCGCGGTCTACCCGGACCATGGCCTTAGCGGTGAGGCGCTGATCGCAGCCGCAGATCAGGCGTTGTACGATGCAAAGGCCGACGGGCGGGACAAGGTCGTTCTTGCCGATGTCGTCGCGTGCTCGGCGACGCGACACCTGCCCGGCATCCCGTAGTCACGATCTTTCTCGTGTGGCGTCTTGGGTCACCTTCGGGTAACCTACGGGCGTCGTACGTGCGGTTTCCACGAGGAGAAGATGTCACTTTCGATCGGTATCGTCGGCCTGCCGAACGTGGGCAAGTCGACCCTGTTCACCGCCCTGACGCGTAAGGTCGTCGACGCGTCCAACTACCCGTTTGCCACCATCGAGCCGAACGTGGGCATCGTTCCGGTTCCCGACCCGCGTCTCGAGCGTCTCGCCGAGCTGGTCCATCCAGAGCGTGTCGTACCCGCGACTGTCGAGTTCGTTGACATCGCCGGGCTCGTCAAGGGTGCGAGCGAGGGCGAAGGCTTGGGCAACCAATTCCTCGCGAACATCCGGGAGACTGACGCCATCTGCGAGGTCGTGCGGTTCTTCTCGGATGTGGACGTCACACACGTGGATGGGCGTGTCGATCCGCTCTCGGATGTGGAGACGATCCGCACGGAACTCGTGCTCGCCGATCTCGGCACGATGGAGCGGGCTCTTCCGCGTCTGGAGAAGGACGCGAAGCGTGACAAGTCGCTTGAGCCCAAGCTCGAGGTCGCACGGCGGGTGCAGGCATGGATGGAGCAGGGACATCGTGCGGCCCGCATGGAGATGACCGAGGGCGAGCGTGCGGCGCTCTACGACCTGCATCTTTTGACGATGAAGCCGATGCTTTACGTAGCGAACGTCGACGAGGACGCCATCGGAGCGGATCTTCCCGAGATCGATGGGCAGCGTCCCATCGCGATCTGCGCGAAGATCGAGTCGGAGATGGCAGAGCTCGACTCCACTGAGCTTGCCGAGTACCTGGAGCTCGAGGGGTTGGCGGAGCCGGGGCTGAACATGCTCGTGCGAGAGGCGTACAGCCTCCTGGGGCTGCAGAGCTTCTTCACCGCAGGGCCCAAGGAGGTACGGGCGTGGACGGTACGCGTGGGAGCCAAGGCGCCCGAGGCGGCCGGCGTCATCCACAGCGACTTCGAGCGGGGGTTCATCAAAGCGGAGGTCATCTCATACGCGGACTACGACGCGCTTGGAACCGAGGCCGCGGTCAAGGCGGCCGGCCGGCTGCGCATCGAAGGCAAGGACTACGTGGTCGCCGACGGCGACGTCATGCACTTCCGCTTCAACGTGTGAGTTACTGCGCGTAACGGCGCGCTTTCGCGAACTCCCACTCCAGAGTCGTCGAAAGCGCGGATGTGCCGCCGATCATGGTGAAGGCGCCGATCCGGTCACTTTCGTGCATGATCCATTCTCGTGTGCGTCCCGGCAGATACGACCTGCCGCACACGATGAGCGGCTCGCCGCGTTCGGCGGCCAGGGCGCCCGCTGTGAGCGCGTCAGGGAAGCGGCTCGCTGTCGCAACGACCGGACGCATCGTGCCCGTGGGCCAGAAGTGCTTGACGACTTGGATGTTGGTCGCGTACCGGTCGTTTCCCCACAGCCGTGTCGCCGGGACCATCGTGTTCACCCGCGCTGCCGCAGCCTCACTCACGGCCGCGGGGCCGCCCACGATCGTCGCGCCCGTAAGTGCGTTCGAGTGGCGCTCGAGATACTCCGCAGTCGCAGGCGAGAGTCTGTCGCGAGCGGTAAGCAGGATGGGCCGTCCGAGTTTGGCCGAGAATGCCGAGGCGGACAGCGCATCCGCATAGTCCTCGCCGCAGACGATGGTGACCGATCGCGAGGGCGTGCCGACCTCCTCGGCGATGAGGACGGCCGTGGCATAGCGGTCCGCGCCGCCGATCCGGCGCACCGCCTCTGGCTGGAGAGACGCGGCGTCCGCTGCCGCTCGCACGACCTCACTTGCGACGGCTGACTCACCCCCGAGCACCATGAGTGTGACCGGGTGGAGGCTCCGGATCGCTGCGGCCGCCGAGTCCGGGAGTACCGTGGAGGCCGTGAGAAGCACGGGGGCGTCAGCGATTGCCGAGAAGGGAACAGCGGCGAGCGCGTCAGCCCAGTCCTCACCCGAGGCGAGGATCACGCTCGACGCGCCGTCCGGCCACTCGGCGAGCGCGGCTCGCGCGCTTGTGTCATAGCGGTCTTCTCCGCCGATCCGTGGTTCTCGCGGCGTGAAGGGCTTCTGAGCGAGGAACCGGTCGATGCCGTTGGCGATGCCGATGGCGACTCTCGAGCGGAACGCGGGCGAGAGAAGCCTGGCGCGTTCTTCGGGGTTGGACAGGAAGCCGACTTCGAGGAGCGCGGAAGGCATGTTGGACCATCGGATGACGTAGTACCCGACGTCGTCGACGCGGCGATAATCGGTCCCCGCTGACCTTACCACCTCTTCCTGCACGCACGTGGCAAAGCGACGAGACAGCGCCGCGTCGGTCACGTCGGTCCAGCTGTTGTAGAAGGTCTCTGTACCCGAGGCGGTCGTTCCCGCAGCATTGCAGTGGATCGACAGGAACACGTCGGCGCCGAAGCTGTTGGCCAGGTCGCACCGTCTCTGAAGGTCGTCATAGGCGATGGCGCTTCCGCTGCCGCCGTAGCTGTACACTCCCGTCTTGCCGTCTGCATAAAGTGCGTACCGGTCATCACTCTCCGAGTAGTGCCACGTGGGGATGTCCCGGGTGCATACGGTGACGTCACCGGTGCGGCTCATGGCGACGGTATGCCCGCGTCCTTGCAATACCTTGCGGGTCTCGGACGCGATGAGCATGTTCACGTACTGCTCCTCGACTCCCGCGTAGGTTGCACCAGGGTACGCGCCGCCATGTCCGGGGTCGAGGAATACATGTTCTGCGTAGGCGGAATCAGGAAGGCAGATCGCCGCAACGAGCATCGCGGTAAAGAAAGCGCGACGGGCTGTGGCTACGACAGACGGCGGCGATGTCATCTACGAGCTCCTTTTCGGGAGCGGCTACAGGTTCATTGAAGCACACACGGAGTGGGCGGTCGACACCCATCCGCCCGGTAGCTGTTTCCTCACGGGCGCAAACGCCCTAGAATACATACACCGAGGGCGCCAAAGGCACATGTGGCGCGGCAAGACCAGATCGGTGTCCGGTCGACTCTCGGGCGCACAGGTCTGGTCTTTTTGGCATACGGCGGCAGGCCCTGAAGGGTGTAGATACAGGAGGCAGCGAAAAGCATGGAGATCGAGATCGGACGGGGTAAGACGGCACGGCGCGCGTACGGATTCGACGATATCGCGATCGTGCCCTCGCGCAGGACACGCGACCCGAGGGATGTGGACATCCACTGGGAGTTCGCATTCAAGGATCGCACGTACGACTTCCCTCTGCCCGTGCTCGCTTCTGCCATGGACGGCGTGGTCGATCCGGCCTTTGCGGTGACGATGGGCAAGCTCGGCGGCTTGGCGGTGCTGAACCTCGAAGGTATCCAGACGCGTTACGAGGACCCCGCGCCGCAACTGGATGCTATCGCGAGCTTCAGCAAGGAAGAAGCTACGGCCAAGATGCAGGAGATCTATCGCGAGCCGATAAAGCCTGAGCTCATAACTCAGCGGGTGAGCGAGATCAAGGCCGGCGGAGTGCTTGCCGCGGCGTCTCTCACGCCACAGAACGTGGAGCGCTACATCGATGCCGCACTGGCGGGTGGGCTCGACGTCCTCATCATCCAGGGCACGGTGGTCTCGGCAGAGCACGTCTCAAGCTATGAGAAGCCGCTGGACCTTAACGCATTCGTGCGCTCCTTAGACATCCCCTGCATCATCGGGGGGTGCTGCAGTTACCAAGGAGCGCTGCACCTGATGCGGGCGGGTGCGGTGGGTGTGCTCGTCGGCGTCGGCCCGGGTCATGCGTGCACCTCACGTCGCGTGCTGGGTATCGGTGTTCCGCAAGCCACCGCTATCGCAGATGCGGCGGCGGCGCGGCTGCGCCACATGGATGAGACTGGCGTTTACTGTCATGTCATCGCAGACGGCGGGATGCGCACCGGTGGCGACATCGCAAAGGCGGTCGCCTGCGGAGCCGACGCCGTCATGATCGGCTCGCCGCTGGCCTCGGCGGTCGAAGCGCCTGGCCGCGGCTTCCACTGGGGCATGGCGACGTTCCACCCGGACCTGCCACGCGGTACGCGCGTCGAAGCGGGCATCCGGGGCACACTGGAGGAGATCCTCGTCGGTCCCGCTCACCAGAACGACGGCACCCTCAACCTCACTGGCGGTCTCAGGACGTCCATGGCGACGTGCGGGTACGAGAACCTCAAGACCTTCCAGAAGGCGGAGGTCATGGTGGCGCCTGCGCTGCAGACCGAGGGGAAAGTCCTGCAACGCTCGCAGGGCGTCGGGATGGGCCGCTAGTGAGCGATGCGTATGGCGATCAGCCCACCGTCTTGGTGTTGGATTTCGGCGCGCAGTACGCGCAGCTGATCGCGCGGCGTGTCCGTGAAGCGAGAGTGTACTCGGAGATCGTGCCTTACGACATCACGGCCGAGGAGGTCGCGCGTCGCGCTCCTGCTGCGATCATCTTGTCAGGCGGCCCTTCGAGTGTGTACGCGCAGGACGCGCCCCACATGGACCCGCGGGTGCTCGATCTGGGGATCCCGGTGCTCGGCTTTTGCTATGGCATACAGGAGATGGCGCTGCATCTGGGCGGCCAGGTCCCCAGGACAGATGTAGGTGAGTACGGGTTCGCGGAGCTCGTCGTGACCGATCCGCATAGTGAGCTTCTCGCGGGGGTGCCGCACATCTCACAGTGTTGGATGAGCCACCGTGACAGCGTGTCGGTGGCACCGCCGGGTTTCTCGGTCATCGCGCGCACGCCTACTACAGCGGTCGCGGCGATGGAGGACCGGTCGCGCAGACTGTATGCGACCCAGTTCCATCCCGAGGTCGCTCATACAGAGTACGGCCAGCACATCATCCGTACTTTCCTGCACGACATTGCGGGTATCGCGCCTGCCTGGACGATGGTGAACATCATCGACGAGACAGTTGAGCGCGTGCGTGAACAGGTCGGTCATGACCGGGTGATATGTGCGCTCTCGGGCGGGGTCGACTCGAGCGTTGTGGCCGCGCTCTTGCACCGCGCGATCGGCGATCAGCTCACATGCGTCTTCGTCGACCATGGCCTCCTAAGGTTGGACGAGGCGGAGCAGGTCGTACGCACGTTCCGCGACCAGTTCCACATCGACCTGGTCCACGTTCAGGCGCAGGACCGCTATCTCGCGCTGCTCGAGGGCATCACCGACCCGGAGAAGAAGCGGCGCATCATCGGGGAGGAGTTCTGGAGGGTCTTCTTCGAGGAGGCCGAGAAACTCGAGGGTGTGAGGTGGCTCGCACAGGGTACTCTGTACCCGGACGTCATCGAGAGCGGCAACAAGACCGCGGCCACGATAAAGAGCCACCACAATCTGATCCCCTTCCCGCCCGGCGTGCACTTCGAGCTCATCGAGCCTTTGAAGACGCTCTTCAAAGACGAGGTACGCGCGGTGGGTTCCGAACTCGGGCTTCCCGACGAGATCGTGCATCGGCAACCGTTCCCTGGTCCGGGACTCGCGGTGCGCATCATCGGCGAGGTCACGCGCGAGAAGCTCGACACTTTGCGACGTGCCGACGCGATCATCCGCGAGGAGATCGACGCGTGGGACACATCGCACAGCGTGTGGCAGTACTTCGGCGTCCTGCCCGACATCCGAAGCGTTGGTGTGATGGGTGACGAGCGCACGTACGGTCACCCGATCATCATCCGGGCGGTGTCCTCGGCGGACGCCATGACGGCCGACTGGGCCCGGTTGCCTGACGACCTGCTCGCACGCATGAGCAACCGCATCATCAATGAGGTCGAGGGTATCAACCGTGTGGTGTACGACATCACGAGCAAGCCCCCCGGCACGATCGAGTGGGAATGATGGGCGAGGAGGAGAAGATGGCTGACGAGGAGCAGGTGACCGAGAAGATCGCTGCGCATCGGGCGCGTATAGACGAGATCGACTGCGAGCTCGTGAGGCTTCTGAACGAGCGTGCCACCGAGTCTCTGGCCATTCGGAAACTCAAGCCGCAGGTGCATTGGGGTCTCTATGACCCGAAGCGCGAGGAGGAGATCTTCGCGCACCTCGCCAAGTGCAACCAAGGCCCTCTGTACGCCGAGAACCTCCGCGAGATCTTCGAGACGGTCCTGCATGTGATGAAGGAGCTGAGGGACTGATGTCGGCCGAGCCGGCAGCGGCGAGCGCAGTCGTCCGCGACGGCGCCGTGACCATCATCGCGGGACCGTGCTCGGTGGAGAGCCGCGAGCAGATGCACGAAGTCGCAGCGACCTTGGCCGAGCTAGGCATCCGGGTGATGCGGGGAGGCGCCTACAAGCCGCGCACATCTCCGTTCTCGTTCCAGGGACTCGAAGAGAAGGGTCTGGAGCTTCTGCGAGAGGCGGCCGATGCGTATGGGCTGCTGGTGGTGACCGAGGTGACCGATTCGGCTCATGTCGAGAGGGTCGCGGAGTACGCCGACATACTGCAGATCGGCACGCGGAACATGGCGAACTTCAGCCTGCTCAAGAAGGTGGGTCAGGTGACCGCCGAATGGCACAAGCCCGTCCTGTTCAAGCGGGGGATGGCGGCGACGATCGAGGAGTGGCTGCAGGCGAGCGACTACATCACCATGTCCGGTAACGACAATGTGATCCTGTGCGAGCGGGGCATCCGCACCTTTGAGACCGCCACTCGCTTCACCTTGGACATCGCCGCCGTCCCGGTGGTCAAGAAGCTCTCTCTGTTGCCCATCATCGTCGACGTGTCGCATCCAGCGGGACAAGCGGACCTCGTTCCGGCGCTTGCTCGCGCGGCGGTGGCTGTGGGTGCCGACGGCGTGATGATAGAGGTGCATCCTAATCCTCGTGAGGCTCTGTGTGACGGCGCACAGTCTCTCGACCTCCCAGGCTTAAGAAACCTTGCGAGTTCACTTGCTCGCGTGGCACAATCAGTGGGACGGACACTCGGCTAGGAACTTGCTACCGATGCCGCCAGTGCAACGCGTGTTGGGAGGCGACGAGCCGTGTCAGAGGTGATCCAGCCGAAGATGTGCGCTCACTGCGGAGCGGTGGGAGAGCCGCGCCTCGGGTACTGTGACGAATGCGGCGGGCCGGTGTGCGCCAGATGCGGCAACGTCCAGCTGAGCCTCGGCAAGCAAAAGGTCCTCCACGACATGTGTCTCAAACACGGAGAGAACACCAGCTTCTCGATGATCCGTTTCGTGAGGTAGCCGGCTTGGCTTCTGTCATCTGGTCGTCGCCTGGGGTAGACTTATCACCCTATGAGTACGCTCCCCTCTGACCTGAATCCCGCACAGCGCGACGCTGTTCTTGCCACCGAAGGCCCTCTGCTGGTGCTTGCCGGCGCGGGCTCGGGCAAGACGCGCGTGCTCACGCAACGGATTGCGCACCTCATCAGGGACTTGGGGGTCTCACCCGCGGAAATACTCGCGATCACCTTCACCAACAAGGCGGCGGGTGAGATGCGCGAACGGCTCGAGGCGTTGTGTGGTTCGTGCGTGAGGACGATGTGGGTGATGACGTTCCACGCTTTTTGCGTGCGGATCCTGCGGGCGGAAGGACACCGTCTAGGCTACCCACGTCATTTCACGATCTACGACGAGGACGACACCAGGCGCATGATCGCCTCGGCCATGGCCGAGCTCGACATCGATCCCAAGCGGTTCTCGCCCAAGATGATCGCCAACCGCATCTCCTCGGCAAAAAACGAGCTCCTGTTGCCCGCGCAGTTCTCCGAGTCGGCGGCGGTTCCGCCCGACAAGGTGGCCGCCAAGGTCTACGCTCTGTACCAGCAACGGCTGCACGCGGCGGGAGCGATGGACTTCGACGACCTGCTCGTCAACGCGTGGCGCGTGTTTCGGGAGTTCCCCGATGTGCTCGCCTTCTTCCAGGAGCGCTTCCGGTACATCCACGTGGACGAGTACCAGGACACCAACCACGCGCAGTACGAGATCGTGAACCTGCTCGCCGCCCGCCACCGCAACGTGATGGTGGTCGGGGACGATGACCAATCGATCTACTCATGGCGAGGCGCGGACATCCGCAACATCCTCGAGTTCGAGAAAGACTACCCCGAGGCGACCGTCGTCCGTCTTGAGCAGAACTACCGCTCAACCGAGACGATCCTTGCAGCCGCGAACGCGATCGTCGCAAACAACAGGGACCGGAAGCCCAAGACGCTGTGGACGGCCAACGTCGGTGGCGAGGCGATCACCCGCTACGTGGCGTCAGATGAGCGTGACGAAGCACGGTTCGTGACCGAGGAGATCGAACGGCTTGTCCGGCAGGAGCGTCGCAGCTACGCCGACATGGCGGTCTTCTACCGCACCAACGCGCAGTCCCGGGTCTTGGAAGACGTGTTCCTGCGCGCGGGTGTGCCGTACCGGCTCGTCGGTGGAACCCGGTTCTTCGAGCGCGCCGAGATCAAAGACGTGATGGCGTGGCTCCGTGCGGCGGTGAACCCGGCCGACGTGCAATCGCTCAAACGGGTCATGGAGCGTAGGCCCGGTATCGGCAAGACCACCATCGACGCCCTTGAGGCGCGCGCGTACGAGGAGGACATCACGCTGAGCGAGGCCATCGAGCGTGCCGGCGCCGAGGAATGGGTGGGCGGTGCGGTCCGCGGCCGCGTCGAGGACCTCGCCCACGCGCTCCGCGAAGCGCGTGAGACTGCCGCTGAAGGCCTGCGTGAGCGCGTCGAGGCGATCGTGAAGCGCTCGGGGCTGCTCTCGCAACTCGCCGCCGAGGGTACAGAAGAAGCGCGCGGGCGGGCCGAGAACATCGCCGAGTTCTTCGGGGTCGTGGATGAGTACGATGTGCAGCATCCCGAACCGGAGCAGCGCACTCTTGAGGCGCTGCTCGAGTGGATCGCTCTCAGGACCGATCTCGACGCGCTCGAGGAGTCGGACCGGGCAGTGACCCTGATGACGTTGCATACTGCTAAAGGGTTGGAGTTCCCGGTGGTGTTCCTTGTGGGGCTGGAGGACAGCATATTCCCCCATGCGAACTCGATGTTCGATCCACGAGGGTTGGAAGAAGAGCGCCGGCTCATGTACGTGGGCGTCACGCGTGCGCGCGAGCGCCTGTACCTCACGCACGCGACGTCGCGTCTGCTGTATGGCTCGGTACAGTCCAACCCGGCGTCGCGCTTCATCGACGAGATACCTGCCGAGCGTATCAAGACCGAGGGGGTCGGGTCGGCGGGGTTCGGCGCGTCCGCTCCCGGACGTGGCCGAGGTGACCGTGGCGGGTCGGTTCGCTGGGGAAGCGCCACACGGTCCGCGGGGCCTGGGGGACGCGTCTTCGGCGGGGGCACTCCGAGCACACGGGTAGAAGCCGAGAAACTCGCGCTCGCCCCGGGTGACGTCATCGAACACAAGACGTTCGGGCGTGGGATCGTCCGTGAGGTCGCCGGAGACAAGGTGACCGTCGACTTTGGCGGGCTGGGAACCAAGAACCTGCTCTTGGGGTACGCTCCCATACGCAAGGTCGATTCCTAAGGGTGTGAAGAAGGAGGCAGCGGTGGGTCCGGTTCTCGTCATAGGACACAAGAACCCTGACAACGACTCGATCTGCTCGGCGGTCGCCTACGCACACCTGAAGAACCGCACCGACGAAGAGAACGTGTACGTCCCCGCGCGTCTGGGCCCCGTTCCTCCGGAGACGCTGTGGGTCTTCGAACGGTTCGGAGTGGAGCTCCCTGAGGAAGTCCCGCATGTGTTCGCGCGGGTACGCGACGTCATGACCCAAGACGTGATTACGGTGAAGCCTGATGCCACGATGCTCGATGCCGGACGCCTCATGCGTGCGCATGACATCCGCGCGCTGCCGGTCGTAGAGGACGGGATCGTTCGCGGGTTGCTCAACGTGGCGACGTTGGCCGAGCTCTACATCGAGGAGATCGACGTACGGGGCTTCTCGGAGATGCCCGTCACTGTGGGCCATCTCGCGCACGTGCTGGATGGCGAGGTGCTTGTCGGGGACGAGAGCATGAAGCTTGCCGGAAGCGTGCTGATCGGTGCGATGGAGCCTGAGACCATGGCCGCGCGCATACATGCGGGCGACACCCTCATCTTAGGAGACCGTCGCCGGACGCAGCCGATGGCGCTGGACGCGGGTGTGGCGTGTCTGGTGGTGACGGGTGGCTTCACACCGGAGGCCGACGTCCTGGAATCGGCGCGCAGCCTCGGCTCTGCGGTGGTCGTGACACCTCACGACACCTTCGCGACGGCGAGGCTGGTGAACCTCTCGCATGCTGTCGAAGGCGTCATGGACACCTCGATGCTGCTCGTCGAGCCTGACGCGCTACTCTCAGAGGTCGTGGAGGACCTCGTGGACTCCCCGCATCGGGAAGCGGTCGTGGTCGACGCTGATGGCAGGCTCATGGGTATCCTCACGCGGACGAATCTCGCGCGGGGGTTGCGGAGGCGCGTGATCTTGGTCGACCACAACGAGGTCGCTCAGTCTGCGCCGGGGATCGAAGAGGCCTCGGTGCTTGAGATCGTGGATCACCACCGCGTCGGGGACGTGCAGACAACGAGCCCGATCTTGTTCCTCGGCTTGCCGGTCGGCTCGACTGCGACGATCGTCGCCGAACGGTACCGGCAGCTCGACATCGAGGTGCCGGAGGCGATGGCCGGACTCCTGCTTGCCGCGGTGCTGAGCGACACCGTGCTCCTCAAGTCGCCCACGACGACGGCTCTCGACCACGCGGTCGTCGAGCGCCTTGCTGGCCGGACCGGCGTCGATCCCGTGGAGTTCGGCATGGAGATGTTCTCGGCTCGATCCCGCGGCCGCGTGTTCTCGGCCGAGGAGATAGTGGGTACCGATCTCAAGGAATACCGCACTGGCGACGCGGTGATCGCGATCGGTCAGGTCGAGACCGTCGACGCGCGTGAGATACTCGAGCGCGCGGAAGAGATTCGCGCGTACATGACCTCGCTTGCGCAGGCTCGCGGCTATGACCTTCTCATGCTTCTCGTCACGGATGTCGTGCGAGAGGGAAGCGAAGTACTGGCGGTCGGCAAGACCAGGCTCGCCGAGCGTGGACTGGGCGTGGACCTGTCTTCGGGAAGCGCCTGGCTACCGGGTGTGCTGTCTCGCAAGAAGCAGGTGGCCGCGCGTATGCTGGAGACAGCGGGAGGATAGGAGCTTCACGTGGAGACAGCCGTGCGAGAGCCGTGGCGCCGCGATCCACGGTATGGAGTGTACGTCGCGGCGTTGGGTCTCGCTGTCACCGCATTCGTGGTGCTTGCTCTTCTGGGAATCGTCGCGCCCGGCTTCATCAAACTGGATGCGTCAGTCTCGGCGTGGGTGCGCTCTCTTGCGAACCCGACGCTCGATCGCATCGCAATCGGGTTCACGGTCTTCGGCGATGTCACGGTAATGACGATACTCACCGTGGTGACCGCACTGGCGCTCTGGCTCAAGCGGCGTCACGCGGAGGCCTTACTGCTGGCCGCCACAGTCGCGCTGGGAACCGGTATCGGGCAGGTTCTCAAGCTGGTCGTCAGGCGTTCTCGCCCCGCGATTGAGTATGCGAGAGTGGCGGTGCCCGACTCGTATGGCTTCCCCTCAGGGCATGCGCTTGCGAGTCTTGTGTTCTTCGGGGTCATCGTGTTCTTGCTGATGACGACGGAGAGCAAGCTCTCGCTGCGTGCACGGACGACGCTTGCGCTTGTCTGCGCGTTGGTCGTGTTGTCGGTATCGATGTCGCGCGTGTACCTAGGCGTTCACTACATGAGTGATGTCATCGGCGGGTGGCTGGTGGGGTTCGTCGTGCTGAACTCCGCCCTACTGACGTTCATACGACGGTGGCAGGGCAGCACCGCAGCTGCCGGCGTACCACCTGTCCGAGGAAACGAGTACCACTCGCTCTGAGGCTCGTTTCATGGTCGCTTTCCTTCCGAGGAACCGGTCTCGGCGAACGCACGTGGTTTGCGCCCAGGCGCAGCGTGTTCCATACGGGGTGCGATAGCGGTGCGGGGGAAGGCGATTCGAGCGGATCGTTAGACCGCGCGCGGCAGTTGCATCGTGAGCGTGGTTCCGCGGCCCTCTTCCGATGTGATCGTCACGCTGCCGCCCGAGCGCTCGACCGCGTGCTTCACCAGCGACAGCCCCAACCCCGTTCCGCCGCTGCTGCGCGAGCGGGCGCGGTCCACGCGGTAGAAACGCTCGAACACTCGCGGAAGGTGCTCCGCGGGGATGCCGATGCCCGTGTCGCGCACGGTGATGCGCACGCTCTCGCTGTCGGCATCCAGCGTGATC
>JAJFTR010000017.1 GCA_021372825.1 Actinomycetes bacterium | reverse complement strand
TTATACCACTGCAGCGGATGGTCAGACCAGCGTAGAGATCCACGTGCTGCAGGGCGAGCGCGAGATGGCAGCCGATAACAAGACGCTGGGCAGGTTCACGCTTGCGAACATACCGCCTGCTCCGCGTGGAGTGCCGCAGATCGACGTCACTTTCGACATCGACGCGAACGGCATCGTGAACGTCACCGCAAAGGACCGGGGTACCGGCCAGGAGCAGAAGATCACGATTTCGGGTTCGACCGCACTTTCGGATGAGGAAGTCGAGCGCATGGTTCATGACGCTGACGCGCACGCCGAGGAGGACCGCCGGAAGAAGGAAGAGGCCGAGACGCGCAACAATGCGGACACGCTTGTGTACAGCACGGAGAAGACCTTGAAGGACCTTGGCGACAAGGTGCCCGAGGATACGCGCTCGGCAGTCGATGATGCTCTTTCTCAGGTGAAGAAGGCGCTCGAAGGCGACGATATGGCGGCGATCAGGACCGCTACCGAGAAGTTGCAAGAGGTGTCGTACAAGTTGGCGGAGATCGTGTACCAGACGACTCAAGCCGAAGCCGAGTCTAGTGGCGAAACCCCCTCTCAGGGCGGCGACGAGGAGGTTGCTGACTACGAAGTCGTCGACGAGGAGAAGTAGCCATGGCCGAGCGCAAGAAGCCGGAAGTCGAAGCCCAAACGGCACAGCAGCCATTGACAGATCCCGAGTTGGAGGTCGACCTCGGAGCTGAGTTCGAGCTCCGGGGCGACCAGCTCGAGGCGGAATTGGAGTCGGCGCGCGCACAGGCGGCCGCAAACCTCAAGATCGCTCAGCGCGTGCAGGCGGACTTTGACAACTACAGGAAGCGGGTGGCGCGCGACCAGGCGGAGATGACCGCGCGCGCCAGCCAGCGCATCATCGAAGAACTCCTCCCGGTGCTGGACAACTTGGAACGGGCCATCGACCACGTGACAGCAGGTGGGGACACCAAGCAGCTGCTCACTGGAGTGGAGATGGTGAAGCAGCAGATGCTCGACGTCTTCACCAAAGAGGGCGTCCAGGTCGAAGACCCTTTCGGAAAGCCTTTCGACCCTACGTTGCACCAGGCTGTGGGCCAGCGTGAGGATCATGAGGTCCCCGAGGGCACCGTTGTGGACGTATTCCAGAAGGGTTACATCCTGGCTGGACGTGTGGTCAGGCCCGCCATGGTCGTGGTCAGCAGTGGAGGTTCGCACAGCGAGGAGTGACGATGGCCGCGGGCAAGGACTATTACGACATTCTCGGGGTGAGCCGGAACGCGACCGCCGACGAGATCAAGAAGGCGTTCCGCAAGCAGGCGCGGAAGCACCATCCGGATGCCGGTGGGTCAGAGGAGCGCTTCAAGGAGATCAACGAGGCGTATGAGGTCCTGTCCGATCCTGAGAAGCGCTCACAATACGACCAGTTTGGGCAGTACTTCGGCGGCAACGTACCTCCGGGAGGCCCTACGGGAGGCGCTGAGGCAGGATGGCCGGGCGGCTTCGCGTACACGAACGTCGACATGGGCGACTTCGGCGATCTCGGGGATCTTTTCGGCAGCGTGTTCTCCGGGGTGGGCGGTTCGCGCCGGAAGGCGAGCGCTCGCCGTGGTAGTGACCTGCAGTACGACGTGACTCTCACGTTCGATGAAGCTTTGCGCGGGGTTTCGACCAAGGTCGAGGTGACACGCGCGGAGCAATGCCCGACGTGCAAAGGGACCGGAGCGAGGCCGGGAACCAGTCGCGTGACATGCCCGACGTGCAAGGGGAGCGGTCATGTGACACAGGGCCAGGGTCTGTTCGGACTGTCGCGGACGTGTCCGCGATGTGGAGGCGAAGGCACCGTCCTGGAAAGCCCGTGCACCACGTGCAAGGGCAAGGGCACCGTCGTGCGGGCCAAACCGGTCACAGTGAACATCCCTGCGGGCGTCACGGATGGGAGCAAGTTGCGCTTTAAAGGGAAAGGAGAGCCGGGCACGGGGGGTGGACCCGCCGGAGATCTGTACGTGGTGACGCATATCAAGCCGCACCCGTACTTCTCCCGTGACGGCGCGGATGTCGTGATGGAACTGCCGGTGACGATCGACGAGGCCGCCCTGGGCACGGAGGTCACCATCCCGACGCCGACCGGTGACCGGGTGAAGCTCAAGATCCCGGAAGGCACTCAAGACGGAAAGGTCTTGAGGGTGCCGGGCAAGGGGGCGCCGCGGCTGAACGGCAAGGGCAACGGAGACCTGAAGGTACGCGTTAAGGTCGTCGTGCCCAGAAAGCTTTCGGCCGAGGAGAAGAAACTGCTCAATGCGTTCGCGAATGCGAGGAACGAGAACGTGAGAGCGCACATAAGGTGACGGAGGTAAGAGGTGAAGAGTCAGCGCGCGGGTAAGGACAAGCCGCTGTACATGATCAGCGTCGCTGCGGAACTCGCGGGGATGCATCCCCAGACGTTACGAGTATACGAGCGCAAGCGGCTCGTAGAGCCCAAGAGGTCCGCTGGTAACACGCGGCTGTATTCGGACGCAGACATCGAGCGGCTGCGACTCATCCAGCACCTGACCCAGGAAGAGGGCGTCAACCTTGCCGGCGTGATGAGGATCCTGGAGCTGGAGACGACCATCGAACGGCTCCAGGCCGAGCTGGAGATGACTCGGGAACAGATGAGTGCGACAGAGCGGCGGATAGCCGAGGAGATACAGAAGGTTCGTCAGAGCGGCCGCGCGGAGATCGTCCACATCCCGCGTGGAAGAATCGTGCGCCGCACGCCGGTTGCATGACAGAAGTGAGGAACGGCCACGGAATCGGTCACCAAGACCAAGACCGATGGCCCTAGGAGGCAGGAAATGAGACTGGATAAACTCACCGTCAAAGCGCAAGAAGCGCTTCAGACGGCGCAAGGCATAGCTGATGACGCATCGTCGCAGGTGATCGAGCCAGAGCACTTGCTCAAGGCTCTTCTGGACGCTGCGGAGGGAACCGTACGCCCCATCCTGCAGAAAGTCGGCGCAGATCCGGACGCCATAGAGGCGGAGGTCTCCGCATCGATCGCGGAGGCGCCTCGCGTCTCGGGGCCGGGCGTCACTGGTCCCGCAGGGATCGGTCCACGCCTCAACGCGGTGCTCACGAGCGCATTCTCCCGTGCCGAGGATCTCAAGGACACGTATGTGTCCACGGAGCACCTGTTGATCGCGCTTGCCGAGGACAAGGGTGAAGCGGGACGGGTTCTTGAACGCTACGGCGTCACCGCGAAGCGGCTGGTGGAGGCTCTTCAGGAATTGCGTGCAGGGGCACACGTGACCGATCAGAACGCCGAAGCCCAGTTCCAGGCGCTTGAGCGTTACAGCCGCAACCTCACCGCTGCTGCACGTGAAGGCAAGCTTGACCCTGTCATCGGGCGTGATGCCGAGATCCGCAGGGTGATACAGGTGCTGTCGCGGCGAACCAAGAACAATCCGGTTCTGATCGGCGAACCTGGTACAGGGAAGACCGCCATCGTGGAAGGCCTTGCTCAGCGTATCGTCGCAGGGGATGTCCCTCAGAGCCTGAAGGACAAGGAGGTCGTCGCGCTCGATCTGGGTGCGATGGTCGCCGGAGCGAAGTACCGCGGCGAGTTCGAAGATCGGCTGAAGGCTGTGTTGCGCGAAGTCGAGCAGGCGCACGGCCGGATCATCTTGTTCATCGATGAGCTTCACACGCTTGTCGGGGCAGGTGCGGCTGAGGGCGCGATGGACGCGAGCAACATGCTCAAGCCCGCTCTTGCGCGCGGCGAACTTCACGCCATCGGTGCGACCACGCTCGACGAATACCGTGAGCACATCGAAAAGGACGCCGCTTTGGAGCGGCGGTTCCAGCCTATCTTCGTCGGTGAGCCCAGCGTGGAGGACACGATTGCAATCCTTCGAGGGCTCAAAGAGCGTTATGAGGTGCACCACGGCGTCCGCATCACTGACAGCGCCATCGTCGCTGCCGCGATGCTCTCCGACCGCTACATCACCGATCGTTTCCTGCCAGACAAAGCGATCGATCTGGTGGACGAGGCGGCGAGCCGTCTACGCATGGAGATCGACTCGATGCCGACGGAGATCGACACGCTCGACCGGAGGCTGCGTCAGCTGCAGATAGAAGAACAAGCTCTGCAGAAGGAGACGGATGAGGCGAGCAAGGAGCGCCTCGAGGCTCTCCGTGCCGAGATGGCGGCTCTTAACGAGGAGCTGTCGGGACTCAAGGCGCGCTGGGAGAGCGAAAAAGCTGTCATCGCAGATGTCCAGAGACTCAAAGCGGAGTTGGATGCCGCGCGACTCGAGGGAGAGCGCGCCGAGCGCGAGGGTGACCTTCAGAAGGCCGCGGAGATCCGCTACGGCCGCATCCCTCAGCTAGAGCGCGATCTTGCAGCTGCAGACGAGCGTTTAAGAGCGCTCCAGTCCGGTGAGGCGATGCTCAAAGAGGAGGTCACAGAAGCCGAGATCGCCGAGGTGGTCGCTTCCTGGACGGGTATTCCGGTCTCGAAGCTGCTCGAGAGCGAGATGACCAAGCTCGCGCGGCTTGAAGAACTGCTCCACGAGCGTGTCGTCGGGCAGGATGAGGCCGTCTCGGCTGTCGCCAATGCGATCCGGCGATCTCGTGCGGGACTCTCGGATCCCAACCGTCCCATCGGGTCGTTCATATTCTTGGGTCCCACTGGAGTGGGCAAGACCGAGCTCGCGCGCGCGCTCGCGGAGTACCTGTTCGATGACGAGCGCAGCATGGTGCGTATCGACATGAGTGAGTACATGGAGAAGTTCAGCGTGCAAAGGCTGATCGGAGCCCCGCCCGGCTACGTGGGTTACGAAGAGGGCGGCCAGCTGACCGAGGCCGTACGACGGCGTCCCTATAGTGTCGTGCTGCTCGACGAGATCGAAAAGGCGCACCCGGATGTCTTCAACGTTCTGCTGCAAGTGCTCGATGACGGCCGCTTAACAGATGGACAAGGACGGACGGTCAGCTTCCGCAACACCATCGTCATCATGACCTCGAACGTGGGCTCGCAGTTCATCAGCGAGTTTGCGCGAGCCGGTGGAGAGGAAGAACAGATGCGTGCCATGGTGGAGGAAGCGCTCAGGGCAACCTTCCGTCCGGAGTTCCTGAACCGCGTGGACGACATCGTGGTGTTCCACGCGCTGACGATGGAGGACATCGCTCGGATCGTGGAGCTGCAGCTTGAGCAGGTGCGCAAGCGGCTCGCTGACCGCAAGATTTCCGTGGAGGTGACACCGGCGGCGCTCGAACGGCTCGCGCTCGATGGGTTCGACCCTGTCTATGGTGCTCGCCCGCTCAAGCGGGTCATCCAACGGGAGGTGGTGGATAGGATCGCTAAGGCGATCGTGTCTGGCCAGGTGACCGATGGTGACACCGTCGTCATCGACGTCGTCGATGACGAACTGGCCATTCGCAGCATCGGTCATGTGGGGCCGGTCGCCGCTGGCGCGAGATGAGCAGAGAAACAGCTAGACAGCATCGACCATCGTGTGGCCTAGGTGCCATGCAAGTCCGTCAAGAGGTGACCTGGAGGATCGCCATGGGTCCTTCAGGGCGAGGACAGTGGAGGTGAGAAAACATGGCTATCATGCGTTGGGACCCGTTCGGTGAGATGCTGCGTATGCAGCGCGACATGGATCGTATCTTCTCTCGGCTCGGAGCACCCTCTGAGACTGAGAACCTCGGTGGTGTGGCATGGATGCCCAAGATCGATGTGAAGAGCAAGGGCGACGACATCGTCGTGCGCGCCGAGCTTCCGGGAATCAACCCGGACGATGTGGACATCGAACTCGCGGACAACGTGCTGACCATCAGAGGCGAGCGCAAGTTCGAGGAGGAGAAGGAGGACGAGGGCTGGCTCATCCGCGAGTCGAGCTACGGCGCTTTCGAGCGCTCCATGGTTCTGCCTGACGGCGTGACGCCGGACAACATCAAGGCCGAGTATCGGGACGGGATCTTGGAGATCCACGTGCCCAAGGCGCTCGAAGCTGCAAAGCCGAAGACCACCAAGATCGCCATCGGTAAGGCGAAGTAGCAAGCAGGCTTCAAGCCATCGTCATGTGTGTGCAAGGGAGCTCCGGCGCTGCCGGGGCTCCCTTGTGTCTCGGAGCGGCTCAGTCTCATGACGCACGGATGCGGAGGACATTAGTTAGGTGCATAATCATTGGCATGCTAATTGTTAGGCAGTGTCCCATCTGTGCGACACAAGGAGGTGCAGCCATGGTGCATCACGGCGAGAGAGCTCCGCATGATTTCGACATGCCAGCCGACGCGTTCCCCGGCGTCGATGCTGACGCTTTTGAGGCCTTCCGTGCCCTGAAGCGCCTCACGGTGGCCTATCGGCATCTGATGATGAAGCTGTTCGCCGAGCGCGGGACGCATCCAGGACAAGGGGCGTGCTTGTTCGTGCTCGAGAAACACCCAGGGCTGAGCCAGCGTGAACTCGCCGAGTACCTTCATGTCTCGGCTCCGGCGGTAACCAGTATGCTTCAGAAGATGGAGAAGGCGGGACTTGTTGAGCGCACCACCGACCCTGCCGACCAGCGACTCACGCGTCTTTCGATCACAGAAGCGGGACGTGACGTGCTCGCGGGGCTGCATGACGTCTTCGGACGGCAGATCACCGTGATGTTCGAGGGGTTCGACCGCGACCGGATCCTGGAGTTCAGTTCTCTTCTGGAACAGATGACCGACAACATCGTGCGCTCGTTGCGTGCAGGGAAGACCACTACCGGAGAGGCGTGAAACCCGACATGACCCGGATCTTGCGGTTCTTGAAGCCGTACCGAAAACAGCTCGCTCTCGTGATGCTCCTCTTGCTCGTGCAAGCGATCTCGAACCTGTACCTGCCCGACTTGAACGCTGACATCATCAACAACGGCGTCGCCAAGGGTGACACGAACTACATACTGCAACACGGTGGCATCATGCTCGCGGTCACTTTGCTGCTCGGGATCGTCTCGGTCATCTCGGTCTACTGGGCATCGCGTACGGCGATGGCGTTCGGTCGCGACATAAGGCACGCCGTCTTCAGCAGGGTCCAGTCGTTCTCTCTCGCCGAGCTCAACCATTTCGGCGCACCGTCGCTGATCACGCGCACTACGAACGATGTCCAGCAGGTCCAGATGGCCGTCGTGATCGGCCTTAACGTGATGGTCCTTGCGCCGTTCATGGCGATCGGCGGCATCATCATGGCGATACGGCAAGACCCGCCGCTCTCGGCGATCATCGCTGTGGTGATTCCCGTGCTCGGTATCGTGGTGGCGCTGCTGATGCGCAAGGCGCTGCCGCTGTTCAGAACGATGCAGAAGCGTGTCGACCGCGTGAACCAGGTGATGCGCGAGAAGCTGGCGGGCATCCGTGTGATCCGAGCGTTCGTGCGAAGCGAGTACGAGGAGCGACGCTTCGACGTGGCCAACCGCGAACTCTCCGAGACGATGCTCGCGGTAGGCAGGCTCTTCGCCATCATGATGCCCACCGTCATGGTCTTCTTCAACCTCACGCTAGTGGCTACGATGTGGTTTGGAGGCTTGCGCATCGATAGTGGCGCGATGCCCATCGGCAACCTCACCGCTTTCCTTACCTACATCATGCAGATCCTTATCGCGGTGATGATGGCGACGCTCATGTTCGTCATGATCCCGCGGGCGTCGGCGTCCGCCGACCGGATCAACGAGGTGATCGAGACCAAGCCCAAGATCACCGACCCGGCCGAGCCGGTCGTTCCTCTGGTACGCAGCGGCATCGTCGAGTTCCGTGACGTCGAGTTCAGGTATCCCGGCGCGGAAGAGGCGGTCCTGTGCGGGATCTCGTTCACGGCGAGTCCCGGACAGACCACAGCGATTGTGGGAAGCACAGGGAGCGGTAAGTCGACGCTCATCAACCTTATCCCTCGCTTCTACGATGTGACCGGCGGGTCGCTTCTCATCGATGGCGTCGATATCCGTCAGATGACACAGGCCGAGCTGTGGAGCCGCGTCGGCTTCATCCCTCAGAAGGCGTTCCTCTTCAGCGGGACGATCGCGAGCAACCTTCGCTACGGGCGTGAGGATGCTACCGATGAAGAGCTGTGGCACGCCCTTGAGGTCGCGCAGGCGGCATCTTTCGTGCGCGCGCTGCCAGAGGGACTGGAATCCCCCGTCACCCAGGGTGGGACGAACCTCTCCGGAGGACAGCGTCAGCGCCTTGCTATCGCTCGAGCGCTCGTGAAGCGCCCTGAGGTGTACGTGTTCGACGACAGCTTCTCGGCGCTTGATTTCAAGACAGACGCCGCGCTCAGATCCGCGCTTGCGCGCGACACACATGACGCGACAGTGATCATCGTCGCCCAGCGGGTGAGCACCATCATGCAGGCCGACCGCATCATCGTGCTCGACGAGGGCAGGATCGTCGGCTCAGGCAGCCACGAGGTGCTGATGGACACGTGCCAGACATACCGTGAGATCGTCAGATCCCAGTTGACCGAAGAGGAGGTCGCGTGAGCGAGAACACGACGACCACAAGCGCTGTCCCTGCAGGACGCCGCGGGGGCCACGGTCCGGGCCGAGGCGGGATGATGGGTGGCGGTGGCCACGGCCTGATGGCCGGGGCTGGCGCCAAGAGTAAGGACTTCGCCGGCTCGCTGAAGCGCTTGGCCGGTTACCTCAAGCCGGAGCGTGTCATGATCGCGGTTGTCATCGCGCTCACAGTGGTGAGCGTTGGCGCGAACGTGGCAGGCCCGCGCATCTTGGGAAAGGCGACCAACGTGCTCTTCGAGGGCGTGGTCGGCAAGATGATGGGCGAGCAACTACCGCCGGGCACGACTCAGGCGCAAGCCATCCAGATGCTGCGAGCTGCGGGCCAGAGCCAGATCGCCGACATGCTCTCGGGTATGACGGTCACGATCGGCAAGGGAGTCGATTTCGACGCGATAGCGCGCTGGCTGCTCATTCTCGCAGGTGTGTACGTACTCTCGGCGCTCTTCAGCTGGGCGCAGGCGCATCTCATGGCGGGCGTCGCTCAACGCATCGTGTATCGGCTGCGCAAGGAAGTGGACGAGAAGCTCGCCCGGTTACCTCTCAAGTACTTCGATGAGAACCCCCGAGGCGACACGCTCTCGCGCGTGACGAACGACATCGACAACATCGCGCATACTCTTCAGCAGTCCGCCTCGCAGATCATCACGGCGCTGCTCACTATTGTCGGCGTTCTCGGAATGATGTTCTGGATAAGCCCGCTTCTTGCGCTGATATCACTCATGGTCATCCCGCTCTCTGTGGTGGTGACCATGTTCATCGCCAAGCGCTCACAAAAGCAGTTCGCCGCTCAGTGGGAGCGCACCGGAACCCTCAACGGACATGTCGAGGAGATGTACACCGGACACAGCATCGTCAAGGTGTTCGGCCATCAGGCGGAGGCTATCGAGGTCTTCGACAAGGAGAACGATGGGCTGTACCAGGCCGCATTCCGGGCGCAGTTCATCTCGGGCACGATACAGCCATCGCTCCAGTTCCTGAACAACCTCAACTACGTGGGGGTTGCCGTCATCGGTGGCCTCAGGGTCGCGAGCGGTCGTCTCACTCTCGGTGACGTGCAAGCCTTCATCCAGTACTCGCGGCAGTTCACTCAACCTATCGTTCAGACCGCCTCCATCGCGAACGTCCTGCAGTCGGCCGCGGCCTCGGCAGAGCGCGTCTTCGAGTTGCTCGACGCCGAGGAGGAAGTGCCCGACACGGCGACTCCGGTACACCTGGCCAAGGTGGAAGGCCACGTGGAATTTCGAGACGTGGTCTTCAGTTACACGCCTGAGGAGCCTTTGATCGAGGGCGTGAGTTTCGAGGCGCAGCCTGGTCAGACGATTGCGATCGTCGGACCGACGGGTGCCGGGAAGACTACGCTTGTCAATCTTCTCATGCGCTTCTACGAGATCCAGGGTGGCGCGATCCTGATCGACGGGGTCGACACACGCGACATGACGCGTGATGAACTGCGGCGCACCTTTGGGATGGTGCTTCAGGACACGTGGCTCTTCAAGGGCACTATCCGAGAGAACCTTGCGTATGGGCGAGAGGGTGCCTCCGACGAGGAGATAATGGCTGCCGCGCGGGCGGCACATGTCGACCACTTCGTGCGGACTCTCGCTGACGGGTACGACACCGAGCTCGACGATGACTCCTCCAACATCTCGCAAGGCCAGCGTCAGCTGCTCACCATCGCGCGGGCGTTCTTGGCGGATCCGCCGATTCTCATCCTCGATGAGGCGACGAGCTCGGTCGACACTCGCACGGAAGCACTCATCCAACAGGCCATGGCGCGACTCATGAAGGGGCGGACGAGCTTTGTGATCGCTCACCGTCTCTCGACGATCCGTGACGCGGACCTGATCCTGGTGATGAACCATGGCGCGATCATCGAGCAGGGCACACACACCCAGCTCATGGCCGCTGGAGGGTTCTACTCGGATCTCTACAACAGCCAGTTCGTCGAGGCCTACGACGAGGCGGTCTGAGAGCTGTCGTGATTGCCGTGCGGGTGTGACTTGATGTACACGATGGCGTCATCGACCGAGTCGGTCACATACAGGTAGTCGGTGTCGTGGTCTGCGATAGTACCCTCGGCGACGAGGCGCTCACGGAAGAAATCCAGTAGCGGCTGCCAGTAGGAGGACCCCATCACGATCACGGGGAACTCCTCCATCTTGCCGGTCTGGATGAGCGTGAGCGCCTCGAAAAGCTCATCGAGCGTCCCGAATCCCCCGGGTAGGATCACGAACGCGCGGGAGTACTTGATCATCATGACCTTGCGGACGAAGAAGTGCTCGAAGGTCATCACGCGGTCCACCCATGGATTGGGCTTCTGCTCGTGCGGAAGGTGTATGTTCGCACCGAGAGAAAGGCCGCCGGCCTCCTTGCATCCACGGTTGGCCGCCTCCATTATCCCGGGCCCACC
The DNA here is from genome assembly GCA_021372825.1 of Actinomycetes bacterium. GTDB lineage: Bacteria > Actinomycetota > Coriobacteriia > Anaerosomatales > Anaerosomataceae > JAJFTR01. The sequence continues at coordinate 123 of JAJFTR010000017.1, read as the reverse complement.
GCCCGTCATGACGGCGTAGCCCGCCTCGGCCAGCGTGCGTCCCATGGATCGCGCGAGTTCGTAGTAGGGGTCTCCTTCGCGGAATCGTGCCGAGCCGAACACGGTGACCATGGGGCTGTCCAG
>JAJFTR010000011.1 GCA_021372825.1 Actinomycetes bacterium | reverse complement strand
GTCTACGGCGAGATCGGACTCAAGGGCCTCGAGAAGGTCAAGGCGGGCCTGGAAGACGCTGGCAAGTTCGCGAAGGCCTACGAGAAGACCAGCTCCGGGGTGTGGAAGAAGGTCGCCTCTCTCGTCTCGACGGTGGCGATCACGAAGTTCGCGAAGGACTCCATGACCGCCTACAAGGACTCGGCCGCCGCGTCCTTGAAGCTCCAGAACACGATCGCCCGGATGCCTCAACTGGCAGGGGCCTCACAAGCCGCGTTCGAGGAGCAGGCGGCGGCACTCCAACAGATGACCGCCGCCGAGGACGATGCCGTCGTCGCGGCCCAGTCGCTGCTCGGCACGTTCGGGGCCACAGCTGAGCAGATCGAAGAGCTGATGCCGCTCGTCGTCGACCTTGCCCGCAAGAACCTCGGAGGGGACCTCACCGCCGCAGCGACGGCCGTCGGCAAAGCCCTCGATGGCAGCAGCGGTGCGCTCGCGCGTGCCAAGGTCTCGATCGACAAGGCCGCTTACTCGACGGACAAGTACACGGCCGTGCAAGACGCTCTCTCACGTGCGGTCGGGGGGTTCGCCGCACAAGAGGCCGAATCAGGACTGGTGGCGAGCGAGCAGCTCGCTAACAGCTTCGACGACCTCCAGGAGGCCGTCGGGAAGCGGCTGCTCCCGAAGGTCGTCTCGATCACGAAGGCTTCCACCGGGGTCATCGAGTCGTTCAACGGCATGGATGAGGGAGCTCAGGATGTCATCCTAGGCATCGGAGGCGTGACCACAGCGGGACTCGTCGCACTCCCGGTCATCGCGAGGATGGCGACGGCGCTGAAAGAGCTGGGCGTCATCAGCGGAGGGGCGACAGCCGCAGGGCTCGGCAAGGCCGGAGCAGCGGCAGGTGTGCTAGGAGGAGTCTGGGCAGGCACGACATACGGGCTTTCGAAGGGCATGGAGTCGCTTGGGGGCAAGTTCCGGGATACGATCACCGACCATGAGGACCTGCGCACGGTAGCATGGCTCGCGTCGCTACAGATCGAGGGCGCCGCCAACACGATCGACAAGGAGACGGCTGCGCTCGGCGGCGAGAAGGCGGCCATGGAGGCCTCCACCGACGCCATGGACGAGAAGGTCCGCTCGATGCAGGGCTACATGGTCGCCGCCGACGACCTCTCCGGCGTCGAGCGCACGCTGACCGAGCTAGAGCTCGCGAGCAAGACCGCGGTCCTCGATGTCAAGGACGCCCGGCAGAAGCTCACCGAGGCCATCAAGACGAGCGGCAAGGGGAGCGACGAGGCCAAGCGGGCGGCGATCAACCTCGAACGCGCGGAGCTCCGTGCAGCTGATGCCGCCGCCGACCTCAAGGTCAAACAAGAGGAGTACGGCACCACCGCCGCAAGACTCGCCAAGGACCGCGCGATGATAAAGCGTCTCGAAGACGAGGCCGCCGCTGCCCGGAACCTGTCCGGCGCCTACAAGGCGCTCGTCGCCCAGTACGGTAAGGCGCTTGCGGCCGATGTCGCCCGGTTCGGCGGAGCGGCGGCGTCGAGCGGTATCCAGCGCAAGTACGGCGGGCGAACGGCGGGCCCCGAGGCTGGCTATCCGGTCACGATGCACGGCGTGGAGTGGGTCATCCCCGAGAGGGCAGGCGACAGCGAGGCGCTCAGGCTCTGGCAGGAGGCAGGCCGCGCCATCGGAGCGCTCGGAGGCTCTGACGGGTCGAGGGCGGGTGCCGCGAGCATCACGCGCGAGACGAGCATCAGCACGCAGGTCTACGTCCTCGCGGACGACCGCTTCACCGACATGGGCAAGCTCGGCCGTTTCATCGAGCAGCAGCAGCGTGGACAGGTAGGCCAAGGCCAGATGATGGCACGGATGGGGATGGGCGGATAAGATGTGGGACTACCACGCTTTCGGGACGTACATAGCGGTCGCGCCTGGCAGGCTCGTGTCGAGGTTCGCCTGGGTCTATCCCCAGCACACGCCAGGATATGCGGTCCATCTCGCCGCCGGACTCCCCCGCGAGCAATATGACGGACTGCGCTACGAGCCGCCCACGCACACGCTCTCGCTCGTCTGGTACGGGCTCGACGCCGAGACGCTGAGAGCCGCCGTCAACGAGGCGATGCAGGCCATCACGCCGGGGACTGAGTGGACGTTCCAAGCCGCCGGTAGTTCTCTCTCCGTGACGACCAAGGTGCTCGACGTGTCGGCTTCCGAGCCTTACGAGTGCGACGTGAACGGCCGCCCTGGCACCGAGGTCACCTACAAGATCACGACGCGCCCAGGATGGCGCGCATCCGAGGTCACGATCACCCCTGCCGGTGCTGCCACACTCCCGCACGTGTACAGCATCCCTGACGTCGCCGGGAGCATGCCATGCCCGGTGAGGGTCACGCACACACACGACCAGGCCACGCTCAAGCAGGCGTTCGGCGTCAGGCATTCGCCTTCTGCTACGGCGGGATACGTGCAGGACTATCAGGGGAATATAGATGGAGACGCGCTCAGCGGACAGGCCACGACCGGGGTGATGGACGCCGACGGCACGCCGCTCGGGGTCCCTGCAAGTCTGGACACTAACCTCTACCGGGGCTGGTACATGGCGGCCTGCAGGGTCGAACAACCCGACGCCACGCCATCCGACACCACATACTTCGCTACGGTCACGACGAGCGGCTCTGGCCTCGCGCAGTCTTCGTCGTTCGTGACCGCTCCTGTCCATGCCAATCTCACCAACGCCTTCGAGACGGTCTATCTCGGGCCTCTCCCGATCCCCGCCGGGCCGGTGCCGTCACTGGATGCAGGGTCAGGATACGGAGCTGAGACCCTCGTAGCACAGCAGGCAGCATGGAACTCCTCGCTATATATTGGCTCAGACGGCATGTATGACGCCATCGGTCAGACCGTGCACTTGGCGGGAGGGCATCGCGTCAGGTCTTTCGAGTTCCTTCTCGACGAGTCGAACATCAATCACGGCTTCAAGTTGGAGATATACTCCGCATCGGGAGGAATGCCGTCCGGCTCGCTGCTTCTCTCACATAGTTACCCCGACGCGTTCGTGCCGGGCAGTAATGTGCGTATCTGGTTCGCGTTCGATGTCCCTGTGACCGGTGACTACGCGTTCGTCGTCACGATTCTCGATCCTAGCGAGTCCGCCACCGTGAGATCCAACAGCGCCGGTGGATATGCGGACGGCAACTCCTTCAGGAGGAGGACGCTCGGAGGCTACTGGGTCGCCGACGAACGCGACATGAAGTTCGCCCTCTATGCCCAGGTCCCGCTCGGATTCGCGACGACCGTCGCCATCTCGGCGGCGAACGCCGGGGGCGGGACGGCGAAGATCGACACGGTGGCGCTCATCCCCTACGACGAGTGGTCGGTCATCTCGGCCCTCTCCTGCGCAGCCGCCCAGGGCATCATGCTCGACGCCGAGGACGAGGAGGAGCCGACCGCGTATGTCTGCAAGGCGGACGGCAGCATAGGCCCGGTCTCCCAGACGCTCATCGACTATCAGGGGACGCCGGTGCTGTGGCCCGGGGACAGCGCGATCGTCGTCGCTGCACAGACCCCTGACGACCCGCCGACAGGGAGCGATCTCA
>JAJFTR010000100.1 GCA_021372825.1 Actinomycetes bacterium | reverse complement strand
TCGGGAAGGAGCTTGCTTACCAGGTCACGGATCTCGCGCTCGAGGCCGCGCACCGCGAGCTCGAGCGGCAGTGCGAGACCGTGGCAGTGCCACCGCAGGCGTCTCTGGATCCGCGCACGCTCCCCCCCCAGGTCGTCCCTGTGGTCGGTGAGCAGCCTGGTGTCGTGTTCGGGACCGAGAAGGCACACTTCAGGCAGATGCGGCTCGCGACAAGCGGCACGAGCCACGCACTCAGCGTCGACCGGGCCGGACTTGTGGTAGGTGCGGACGCTCGCCCGCGCCCCGGCCATCATCTTGGGCGGCATTCGAGTGCGAAGAGCCGAGCCGGGCCCAGGCCACGAGCCCATGACAGGGGTCCTTCGTGTCCAGCATCGGTCGCGACCGCCGTGTGGGTCTCCATGTGCGGGTCAATACCGACTACGATCATCACCGTCCCCTTCCGCCGGATCCTATGCGGTGGGGTCGACGACGGACACGCCTTGGCTGGGGCAAGCAAGGCCAGGCTCCTATCAGGTCACGACGGCGACCCTCGACACTCGGCGGCGGGGGACATGACAGCCGACGGTCAGCCCTCAGGGGGAGACAGAAGCGCTACGGGTCACTCCGCCGCCGAGTCCGAGACCACCTGACTCTTATCAGGCATCCCACAGGCGCAGGGTGACACTAAGGAAGCGCTTGTCAGGCAACACGCAACGGCTTGATGCGCCGCACGTCATCCTTTACCGCAGCCTGCGCGTCCCACAGGTCGACCGCGCGCTGCAGGTTCAACCAGAACTCCGGCGAGTTGCCGAACAGGGCCGACAGGCGCAGCGCCATCTCAGGTGAGAGCGCCCGCCGCTCACGGAGCAGCTCGTTCACCGTCTGGCGAGAAACGCCGAGCGCCTCGGCCAGGCCGCTCACCGTGAGATCGTAGTCAGGCATGAAGTCCTCGCGAAGGACCTCGCCCGGGTGGGTGGGCCGGCGCTTCATGGGGGTGTCGTTGGGGATGCTCATCATCTCTCTCCTCTAGTGGTAGTCGCAGAACTCGACATCGTAGACGTCACCGTCTTCGAACCGGAAGCAGATACGCCACTGGTCGTTGACCGAGATCGAGTGCTGTCCCTGGCGGTCGCCTTCAAGCGGGTGCAGACGGTTGCCCGGCGGGACCTTGAGATCCTCGACCCGCGTCGCTGCATTGACCTGCTCGAGCTTGCGCGCGGCCCGCTTCGCCACATCTGGTGGCACGCTGCGCGCCTTGCCGGTCAGGTACAACTGCTGCGTCTGCTTATCAGCGAACGTCTTGATCATGAGGTGAGCGTAACGCGTCACGTGACACGCGTCAATGCTGGTGTTTGCCTAACGATACGGCGCTTCAGCTGCGCGCCGAAGCCTTATCGTCAGTCTAGCGCTTGTCGCGTCAGCTGGAAGCGCTTGTTAGCTGGCGCGGATTCAGATACTAAACGCAACACCCGCGTCCCCTGAGGGTGGGGCGGTCTGGGACACTGATGGTTCCTCTCCACCGCCAAGCAAAGGGGAACCGATGAGCGTCCAGATCACCCTTGAAGAACGATACGCCATACAGGCGATGAGGAGACAG
>JAJFTR010000092.1 GCA_021372825.1 Actinomycetes bacterium | reverse complement strand
GACAATCCCGCTGATGGCGTACGCGCCGTCGCTCGCGGTGGTCGCGGTCTTGCCCGCGACACTCACAGTGGCGCCGCTCACCGCCGCGCCCGTCGCGGAGTCGGTGACCTTGCCCGCGACTCCTCCCGTCGTGGGCGCATCCGGGTCGAGCACGAGCGGCCACACCGGCGACACCGAGCTGTCGTGCGGGCCGCACGAGGTCTGGCAGTCGTTCCAGCTCCACCTGCTCGCAGTGTGGTCGGCAAGCCGGATCGCACGCAAGCCGGTGGTAGCGTATGGCGCGCCGTCGCTCGTGTAGGCGAGCATGCGCGGACGCTTCCAGCCGTGCGGGACCTGCGAGTGGCACAGGATGCACTTGCCGTCTGATGACCCGTGATGGTGACTCTCACCGTGGACCTGGTTGCTCCAGCTGCTCGAGGAGCTCGTGCCATTGAGGTCATGGCACTTGGCGCAGATGACCGTCGTCGAGTTCATGCCGTTGGCACTTCCGCTCAGGTAGGCCGTCTTCCACGACGTCGGGTACGCCGGATCGATGTTCACCGTCATCGCCGACCCGTGCGGCCCGGTCGAACCCGTGTAGGTATGGCAGGCGTCACACGTCATGACCGAGTCTGTGGCCCACCCGCTCTTCAGGAACGTCGAGGCGGTCGGCAGCGGCCACGTGTATGTGGCGCCGTTCACCGAGAACGACGACCGCATCCCCGGCAGGTCCGGCGACACACGGTGGAGGGAAGAGCTCTTGGGGCTGAACTCGTACGCCTGGCGCGCATTGTGGGCGGAGTCCGGGTGACAGGTGAGGCACGTAAGATCGCCGCCCGCGATCGCCGACTGCACCGTCGTGTTCGTCGAGTCGTGGCACGTCGCGCACGAAAGCCCAAGCGCCGCGTGCTCATCGTCCACGTACATGAAGTGGCACCCTTTGCAGCCAGCCGGATTGGCCGAGGCGGCGTTGTGCGCCTCGTGATGGTCTGCGCCGATGTCCGCATGGCACCCGGCATCGGTGCAGGCGGTGGTAGTGGCAGGCTGAGACGGGCTCACGTGGCAGACCCCGCATCCGCCTCCTGGAATACCTGTGTGGACGGTATCGACATTGTTCGTGTCATGGCATCCCGCACCTCCGCACGTCGTCGTCGGCGAGACGTGCTTGGCCTGACGCTCCGTGTGCTTGGTGGGATGACACGCCGCGCACGTCTTGTCCCACGGTGCCGTGAACGTGTCCACCTTGACCTCATGGCAGGTCACGCACGTCACCGCGACGGTAGGCTTGAAATGCTCGGCCTTCATGTCCTTGTAGTGGCACTGGTTGCACCCGCTCTCGGCGCTCGCGTCGTGAGAAGCGGCCGGATAGTGCGCGGGGTCGATCTGCGCGTATTCATCGTGGCAGTTCACGCACGCCGTCGACGCCGGCAGACTCTTGCCCTCTGTGTGGCAGTAGGCGCACGAAGCTTCCGCGCTCGTACCGTGCACGGCGCGGACGTCAGCCGATTCGTGACAGTCCACGCACGCCTGACTCTCCGGAGCGGTGTGCGCGGCGGTGAGGTCACCGTGACCCTCGTGGCAGTCGGTGCAGGTCGTCGAGGTGGGAACGGCGGTGTCGCTGGTGTGACACGCCGAGCACCCCCCGCCGGTGAGCCCGGCGTGGATAGCGGACACGTCGGTCAGGTCATGACAGCCACCACCGCCACATCCGGTCGCGGTCGAAGCATGTTTGACACTCATCTCCTCGTGCCTGGCTGCGTGACATGCCGAGCAGGTCCTGTCCCACGGCCGTGTCATCCCCGAGAAGAGCGTCGACGTGTGACAGCCGAGGCAATCCACTTCTCCGCTCGATGGTTTGATGTGTTCCGGCGCGAGCTCGAGCCTGTGGCAACCTGCGCACGCGGCCGTTTCGGTAGCGGTATGGCTCGTTGCCGGATAGTGCTTGGTCGCTGCGGGGTACTTATCGTGGCACTGCTCACAGTCGCTGTCCGTCTTGTCCCACGTCAGGTCACCCTTTGTGGGGTTGTAGTGACACAGGTTGCATTCCTTCCACTGCTGGGTGGGGTCGTGGATGACAGGAACCCAGTCGGAGCCATGGCACGCCACGCACTCGGAGCTCTCCGCCGACGTCGCGCGATGATAAGCAGTTTGGTGCTGTGGATACGCATGGCAGTTGCTGCACGTTCCGTTCACCGCCACGGTCCAGTCGATGCGGCCAGGATCATCGTTCATGTGGCACAAGGCGCACGAGTCCGAGTACTGCGGGTACTGCGTCCCTGCGCCAACGAACCGCTCATGGATCTGCGGGACATAGATGGACCCATGACACTCGGGAACATCGCACCCCGAGGTCCCTGAGAGTCCTTGGTGCTTGGCGGTCATGCCCGTGTGGAAGTCCGTGCCTTCCTCGGCGTGGCATCCATCGCAGTCCGTGCTCTGTTTGCCAACGGTGAGATCGCCCTTGGAGGGGTTCGCGTGGCAGACGTCGCACTCGCCTTCGACGCGGTCCTTGTGGATCGCGAACGCATCGGCGGTCTTATGACAGGTGAAGCAGCGCTCTGGCGCGCTCGCTGTGTGGATCGTGCTCACATCGCCATGCACGGTATGGCAGCTCGAGCAGTCCGCCGAGGCGCTCTCCCAGTCGATGCGGCCAGGATCCGCGTTGGCATGGCACAGAGCGCAGGTGGTCGGGTACTGGGGGTACCGCGCCAGGTACGGTTCGTGCGCCTCGGGAAGGGTGCTCGCCGCGTGGCAGTTCGCTCCAAGACACCCAGCGGGCATCGCTTCATAAGTGTGAGCGCCTGGTAGAGCGCGATGGTAGTCGCTGCCTTGAGTGGTGTGACATGACGCGCACTCGGCAGTCTTGGCGGTGATATCGGGTACGCGCGCCGGGTTGCTGTGGCAGACAGCACACGTGCCGACGGACGCCTGCGCGTGCACGGCCGTCACGTCCATCGGCTGCCCGGCGGTCCCGTGGCACTGCCCACAGCCATCGATGCTCGCGCTGTCGTCTGCGGTGTGCGACGCCATGGCGCCCGTGTGGTACTCGGCGTGGCACGCGGTGCAGCGCGTGTCGTTCGCCACGCTTATGGCGAACTGCACCTGCGCTCCGCGCTCGCCCTCGTAGTAACCATGGCAGACGTCGCAGCCCGTGAGTGTCTTGCCCGAGGGAGTCGTCACGGAGTAGGTGCCGTCATGCACTACCGTGAGATCAGAACTGTGGCACTGCGTGCACGATGTATCAGCGTCCGGGGTGAAGGAGCTGACGTGCACCGACGCGATCGGCCCATGGACGGGATGGCACGCCTCGCACGTGGTGACGCCGGTGGCGATCGCGTCGAGCACCGCAAAGTCCTCTGAGGAGTGACACGACGCGCACGTGAGCGCATCGCCCGCCGAGTCGTATCGCGGCGGGCGGGTCACATACGGACCCTCGGTCACTCCCATGTGCTCGTCGACGAGGTTGCTCGTGTGGCACATCGTGCAGTCGGTGGTCGGCGCCGTGGAAGCCGAGCCCGTGTAGTAGCCGTAATGCGGACCGGCGGCGTCGGAGAGCAACGGCTCAGCCCAGTGGATGACACGGTGCGTGGCCCCTTCGGCCACGTCGTGACAGGCCGCGCACGAGGTGTCACCGGCGGCGATGGCTTGAGCGTAGCGGGGGTCAGCCGTGTTCCCGTGGCACAGCGTACAGTCCGAGCCGGGCACGGCCGCCTGGTGCTCGCTGGACAGGTCGCCGCTCGTGTGACATCCAGAGCCGATGCACGACACGAAGTCCGGGTAGGTCGTGGCGTGCCGCTCGGGACCGTAATGCTCCTCGAGGGTGTCGTGGCAGTTCGTGCACGCGGGAGTGGGGACGAAAGAAGCGGCCTGCCGGAAGTCGAGCGCCTGAACGGAGACCTTGGTTCCAGAAGAAGACGCGTTCTTGGCGCCTGTGTTCACCACCCGCAGCGTGTGGGTGCCTTGAGCCAGCCCTTCCGTCCAGTAGACGGTCCGATCGTAGCCCCAGGCTGTGCGGTATGTGTCGACGCTCGCTACTTTCGCGCCGTCGACGTACACGTCTGCGATGCCGCCGTTGGACTCGCGAGCACCCAGCCAAGCGAAACCTGTGCCCGCAAACGTCGTTTCGAAGGACGCTCCCGTGGCAAACGAGTACGTGATAGAACCGCCGAGCAGCGAGCTCGCTTCATCGGTCGTCCAGTCATCGGAATACGCTACCGATGGATCCAGGTCATCCGTAACGGAGTGTCCTTCAGGAGCCGCGTGGCATGCGGCAGCAGCGCAGGCGTCGTCGGCCGATACGGTCCTATCGATGAGATCCACCGTTCCACTAGGCACTCCTGCCGCCGTGACCGTTCGAACCGGAGTGGTCGGGGACCCGGTGGAGGGGTCTCCTGACACCCCATGCGCTCCATGTGGCAGGGCGCTCTCATGACATGCCTCACATGCAGCAGCGGCGTGACATGAGGCGCATGACGGTGCGTACTCTTTGACCTCCGCTACCCAGGTGCGTTTGGTGTGGATCTCGTGCAAGCGCGCCTCGTCCGCCTCGGCGGACGAGGTCGTCGTGAAGTAGCCGTACATGGTGGGTGTGACCGACTGGAAGAACGTCGTGCGGTAGGGCACGAACCACTGCGTGTGGCATACTCCGCACTGAGCGGTTCGGAAATGCTTCGGGTGGGGACTGATCCAGTGACACTTGTTGCAGGCAGAAGAACGATCCACGGGGCCGACCGCGAAATCCACCTGCGGCAGCCCGGGTGCGGCGCCCGCGCCATGGCACGACAGGCATGCCGCGTTGTCCATAGCGCTGTCCGCGTACGCAAGCCCTGGCATGGCGAGAAGCGCGGCCACGAAAGCCATTGTGGACAGCAGGACCAGGCTTCTTCTCATGTGGTCGCTCCCAACTCCCTCGACGACACTCGAAAGAGCCCCCTACGGAGGCGATCCGGTGATCCTTGCCTGCCCCAAGGCAAAAAGAAAACCGGCCGAACACATCAGCCGGTTGCACCACTCGCTCCCCGTCGCCCAGGTGCCCAGATGAAGGCGACGGCTCCCCGCTTTCTGATCGAACCCGCCCTTCCCTCGGACGGATTGTAGTAGTATCCCCCCGGTTACGAGCGTACGCAATACTCCGGGGGGTTTCACAACGCTCGTGGGGAGGGCGTAGACGGTAGCGCAGAGCCGACATGCCCCCTATGATGGGGAAGCTCCTGTTCAGCTGTGCTCCTCGTGCGCGTGAATCTGGAAGAGATGCCAAACTGGCGGACGAATGCCGAATACAGCTCGATCGCGCTTGCGATCGTCATCGCCATCCTGCTCGTCGTGACGCTCGTCGGCGGGTCGTCGTCACGTGCATGCTCATCGTGCCACTCCATGCAGCCCTACGCGGACGCGCTCTCGTCCAGCAAACACTCAGGCGTTGCCTGCTACGACTGCCACCTGACCGCGGGCGTCTGGAGCTGGCCGTCGTTCAAGACGACCGAGATGGCTCGGATGTACCCTGGAGAGATCACCGGACGTGGGTTGACGGGACCTGTCGCACGCCTCGGACGTGCCCGCTGCCTTGCGTGTCACGAGAACGTGCTCGACGGACCCCTCACTGCGCATGGACTGCGCATCGACCATGCGACATGCGCGACCACGGATAGCTGTGACGACTGTCATTCCGCCTCCGCACATGGAAGCGTGAGCCGCTGGCCTCGGCAGCCGGTCATGGCGGACTGTACAGCGTGCCATTCCGCAAGCGGCGCCCCCACCGAGTGCTCCACATGCCACGACGAGCGCTCGAAGACGGTCCGCGTTGCCAAAGGGCCGTGGCAGATCACTCACGGCCCTGAGTGGGAGAAAACGCATGGTATGGGCGACCTCAGGTCATGCGGGGTATGCCATCCCAAGGACTACTGTGCGAGGTGCCACGGCATCGCCTTGCCACATCCTCTCGACTTCCCGAAGACGCACGGCAGGCTCGCACAGGAGCAACCAGCTTCATGTGACGCATGTCATGACCGCGCTCTGCTGTGCGACCCATGCCACGGTATCCCGATGCCGCATCCCGCGACGTTCCGAGCGGATCACTCCACGATAGCGACTTCACGCGGCGACGAGCGATGCATGAAATGCCACTACGAATCAGACTGCCGCGCGTGCCACGAGGCGCACACTCATCCGGGGTCGACGGACGGTACCTTGAAGGAGACTTTGCCCAAGCCTGGTGGTCGATCATGAGCACGGCAGAGTATCTGGGCCGCATCGGCGAGGAACTCGGCCAGCTCATCCGGAACCCCGCCTCCAACTTGGTCGCCGCTTCTCTTGCCTTGGCGATCTTCGTGATAACTCTGCTGCTCATCGTGGTCATAGCCCTCATCGCGCTGACACGCATGCGAGAAGAGCCCGAACGTGCGGAAGCCGACGCGACGCGGCGGAGTCATCGACATCACAAACGCCTCGCGGCGCTTTCGCGGCGCCAGACGGCCGCCGTCTGGGTGGGTGTCATCGTCATCGCACTCGCAGGCGCGTACATCTCCTCATCTTCTGACACGTTCTGCTCAAGCACGTGCCACTCGATGCTCACCGCGGCTGACTCCCACGAGAAGTCCACGCACGCGAGTGTGCGCTGCGTCGCTTGCCACCAGACGTCGGCGGTGGACGCGGTGTGCGACCGGCTGCGATACGCGTATGTGCAGCTTCGAGGAACCGAGACGCTTCAGGTCGAAGTACTGGTAGAGGACGCGACCTGTCTCGAGTGTCATCAAACGATCCTGGACGATGACCCGACGGTCAGGTACGGGATCCGAGTGGTACATGCTCACTTCTTCGACGCCGGGGTCGGATGCGCCCGCTGTCATCCCGCCTCCGGGCACTCCGAGACCCGAGCCGTGCGCGTCGGCTCCATGAGCGAGTGCCTCAAGTGTCACTCGGGGGACAAGGCGCCGACCACCTGCGACACGTGTCACAGCGGCGACGTGGGAGCGGCGGCTGTCGCCGATCGTTCGTTCGGGAAGGTGCGACTTGCGCAACCCACATGCGGAGGGTGTCACCAGCAGAAGACGTGCGACGCGTGCCACGGCCTCAGGATGCCGCATCCCGACGGCTACGCCAACCCGAGGCTCCATGCCCGGGCAGGGGCGTTCAGCGGACGCGAACGCCTTTGCTACCGTTGCCACGCGCCGCAGGACTGTGGGCAGTGCCATGGCACGCTCACCACGAGCGGAGGTCACACGCCCGGCTGGGCCACAGAGCATGCCACCCACGCTTTCGCTGAAGGCAACGGCTACTGCCTGGCCTGCCATAAGACGAAGGACTTCTGCAGGGTCTGTCACCCGAAGTGACGCGGTCTAGAGTCCTCCCAAACGAGAAGGACGGCCCCGAAGAGCCGTCCTCCAGATGCCGATACAAAGCCGTCTAGTACGTGATTCCCGCACCTGCGGTGCCGCCACTTTCGACATGGCACCGGATGCACACCAAGTCGAGCTCAGAGTCCGTGGCCCGAGTCGCCTCGGCCGAGTTGGCGGCACTGACCGACATCGTCAAGAACCGCTGACCGGCGGTGAAGTGCGGATAGCTGGATGCCACAACATGCGCAGTGTGTCCGGACGAGACGGTCGTGTTGGTCGTGCCGTCTGCGTGACAGCTACGGCAGGTTTCCGAACCGCTCCAGGCGACCTGCAGGTTGTAGGTGGCCGGTGGCACATCAGCGTAGTTGACCGCGGACGCCTTCATCACGTGGGACCCCATGGTCGCACCGTTGTCGTAGCGGGTCTCGTAGTACGGAGTGCCCTGAACGCTACTGACGGAGTTGTGGCAATTGGTGCACCACTTCGACACCGCGACGTCGTTGGAATCACCTGCGTTCACCGTGACCGCTGCACCCGAGGTCGTCTCAAGACTCATACCCTTCAGAATCTTCTGCTCAAGATAGGTATGATCCAGGATGAGCGCCTTGGCTCCGTGCGGTGTGTGGCAGTCGGTGCACTCAGCGCCACCCGCGACGCTGTGGGCGTTCTTCAGATCTCCGACGTTGTAGTTGTCCGCGTCAGCGTTGTAGATCTGGATGAGCCCCGTGTTGCTGGTGATGTGGCAGTAAACGCACGCGTTCGCGACAGTGTCACGCATCAGCAGTTCGCCAGTGGGTACCGCCTTGTGGACCGCATGGCACACTCCACAATTCTTGGTGGTCGTCGTGTAGTTACCATGCGGCGACCCTGACGGGTTGTGATACCCCGATGTGTCAACTCCCATCGCGACCCCCGAAAGAGCGAAGACGAGAACCGCTGAAAGCGCAAGAAGAAGAGCTGCTCTCTTCATACTGTTACACCCCCCTTCGTGTAAGTATTCACGTCCCCACGCATAAGGTAGCCGTTCTGTGCCGTATGCGCAACAGGAGCGACTGTAGATCTTCTCTACTCGGCTGCCAGCGATCCTGAACCCCGCCCGGCTTCATCACGGTCTTCTTCGCGCTTGCGCGTGACCAAGATGATGGCGATGCCGACCAGCAAGGCGACGAGCGGTATAGCACACACCCTGAAGGGACTCGACATCGCACGCGTGACGGCCTGGCCGACGCCTCCCCCGGTGCCCTCGACCCTCACGATCTGCACGCGGTTGTTCGCGGTGTCCGCAACAGCGAACCAGTCGCGCGCCGCGTCGTACGCCAGCCCTGTGGGGTACATGAACTGCCCATCCTTCTCGCCTGGCGTACCCCACTTCCCAAGGATCTTCCCCGTCGCGTTGTCAAGCCGCATGATGCTGAAATCGAACGCGTCCAGTGCGTAGAGCTGACCGCTGGAGTCGAGTTCCACGTCCTGAGGCAGGTCCACGGGAGAAGATGTGGTCTCGGCCGCGCGTTCATCGGTCCCTGTCGGACCGCCTGTCGCCGTCGTCGAGGGCTGGGACCACAACAACGCGCCGTCCGCACTGAACACCTTGACAGCCTGGTTGAGAGCGTCCGCCACGTACACCCGCTTCTCGTCAGCGGTGATTCCTCCGGTCGGCTCCAGAACGGCTCCCGTGCCGCGGCCGCGCTCACCGAAACGGGCGGTCTCGATCCCGTCCAGAGTGTAGATCACGACTTCCCCTAGCTCGCGCACGTATAGCTTGTCATCCACAACACGCATGCCAAGAGCCTGCTGGGCAGGCCATTCGCGCACGAACGTGTAGTCGTGGTCGAACACCAAGATCTTCCCGTTGACCACGTCGCTTATGTAGAGGTTCCCTCGGCTGTCGCACGTGATTCCCGCAGGTCTGCCCAGCATCCCGCGGTCGCTGCCGCCCGCACCGGTGTGCACGAGCCCCGCGAACGTGCCGTCAGGGTTGAATGCCAGCACCCGGGCCCGCTGCGGATCTGTGGCGTAGATGCGGCCGTCCGGCGCAATCGCGACATCTGTCGGCCCCAGAAGCTGCTCATCGCTGGAGGGACCGAAGCCGTAGATGGAGCGCACCCACGTCATGCCCTCACTCACACGAGCCGTCTCCGGCGCTCCGGCTGGTACGAGAACGCGTACAAAGAAGTACCCGACCCCGCACAGCAAGAGAAGCAGAAGGACAAGGATCACAGCGAGCAGCGACGTGGCGCGCCGTGACCGAGCATCCGGCCCTTGGACCTGCAGTCCCTCGCTCACTTGTCACCCGCTTCCAGCCGAGCCAGACCGTCAAGCGCTTCCGGCATTCCTGGTACATATCTGAGTGCTTCCTCGTAATCAGCGCGTGCCCCTGCCAGATCACCCATCTTGGCCTTGGCAGCGCCGCGCTCGACCAGGACATCGGCCATCATCGGGTCCTGCTCGAGCGCGATGTCGTATTCGACAACGGCAGACTTGTAGTCTCGTTGCGCAACCAGCAACCGGGCCTTACCGAGCGCCGCGCTCACCAGCTGCTCGTTGGCTCCCGTCAGCCGAGCGCCAGCTTCAGCGGCTTTAGCGTCTTGCGCCTTGCGATACTCGATGGCCTTCTTCTTCGCCACCTCGTACAGCTGGATCGCTTCCTCGACGTTGCCTGCCTTCTCGGCCCGATATGCGTCCACAATATAGAAGTCCGGCAGGTCCTCAACCTTCCTGCCCCTCGCGATCGCGTCTGAGGCCGCCGAGTAGCGCCCGATCTCGACATATGCGTAGGCAAGCGAGAGCCAGCTTTGCGCCTTGTCCGGAGCGTCTCGCACCGCAGCCTCGGCCGTTGCCAGCGTCCGCTCTCCCACGGTCCGCGGAGCCTTCTGCACCTGCATCCCGTACACGATGACTGTCGCCACTGCTGCGAGGATCACGACTATGAGCACCATCATCGCAAGCACGAGTGCCCTCTGCGACTCGGCGGGCGACCGCCGGCGCTTCGAAGAGCGGCCGGAGCCGTTCTGCCCAGCGGGATCCTTCACTCGCGACTCCCCATGATCTTGTGCGCTTACCACGCCTACTCCACGATCACTTTCACATGGCACTTGGCGCAGTATGTCGGGTCATGGCACTCGAAGCAAGCCTCCGCGCCGCTCTTCTGGACCTCCTCGAAGTGTTGCGGGATCCAGTCGCGGGTGGGATCGGCGTCTTTGTGGTGACACGAGTTGCAGAACCTCATGCTCACCGCATCGCGTGCCTGTTCTCCCTTTGCGTGGCACTTCGCGCACACTTTGGGCGACTTCCTGCCCACATCCCCATGCGTCTTGACGAAGTCCTTGGGATGCGGCATCTCAAGGCCATGGCAGTCCGAGCAGAACTCGGACTCAAGATGGCACGTGCGGCAGTAGCCAGGGCGCTGCTCCTTGAGCTTCCAGTGCCCGGAGGAGTCACCGCCCGGCTGGTAGAAGCCTGCGACCACATGGTTCTCGGGCTTGAGCTCGAAATCCGATGGGTGGCACGTCGCGCACGTCCCAGGCGCCTTGTGACCGGCCTCCAGGCCGTGACACGCCTTGTCGCGGTAGCAGCCCTCCATGAGCATGTGGTCCTCGTGTTTCACGCTCTTCTTGCTGCTCTTCGGGTCGGTGAGCTTAGGCGTGAAATCCTCCTTGTGCGCTACGCGGTTGTGACACATCGTGCACTGGATGCCGTTCTTCTCGTGCACATCGTGGTCGATGATGATGCCTGACGAGGGTGTGATACGGCGGGCGCTCAGGTCGTGGCACTGCGTGCACTGCTCGGAGGGCATCTCTTCCGGGTTCTCGGAGAGCTCGCTTCGAGCGTTCAGCGGCAGTTCGTAGTCGTTGCGTACGGTGAGCACGAGCTCGCCGAGCGACTTGGTCTTCTTCAGGGTGAAGGTGATCGGGTCGGCGTTGACCGGCTCGTGGCACGACATACACGACACTCTGCTGTGGCTCGAATGGCCGTATGCGAGAATCGCGTCGTCTTGCACCTTGTGACACACCTCGGCGCAGAACCAGTACGTGGAGGTGCTGCCAAAGGCGACGACCACCACAGCGGCAAGCGCCACGAGCGCCGCGCCTGTGATGATGACGTGCCGAGCGCGGCGCGCGCCTTGAAGTGGAGCCGACTCTGTCTTGGCCATCCTGTGCGGGTCTCCTTGGGGCTAGAAGTCGATGCCGACACGCTTGCCGGGCACGACCTGATGACAGATGAGGCAGTTACCGTCACTGGGGAAGTCGTAGTAGCGCAGCATGTAGTTGTGCGCGGTGCCGTGCGGGTTGTGGCATGTCGAGGTGCACGTGAGCGGCTCTCTCGCCTTGACGTCGTAGTGGCGTGGCCGCACGGGATGGTTGTTGCGATAAGTGGTCGACGACGACTCGTCGAAATCGGCCGCCGGATGACACCTGAGGCACACGTCGGGGTTCGGGGCCAGGAGAAGCGGCCCGTAGTCCGAACCATGCGGGGTGTGGCACCGGATGCACAGAGTCTTGTAGTGGGCGCTCTTGTCGTACGTCGCCTGTATCGCCACGCGGTGACACTGGTAGCACATCTCGTTGTCCTTCGCGGCCAAGAGCGCCGGATAGTCAGCTCCGTGCGGGTCGTGGCAGCCCGTGCAATCCAGCTTCACCGTGCCCACGGGGTGGTGGCTCTTCTTGAGGAAGTCGTACTGGATGCCAGGGTGGCAGTCGTAGCACAGAGGCGGTTGATTCTTGATGAGGAGCGGCGGGTAGTCCGACCCGTGCGGCTCGTGGCACTCGGTACACCGCGCGTCCAAGAACGGCTCGTGCTGCACCGGTTTGAGACTCAAGGGCGCCACCGACGGGTGACAGGTGAAGCATAGGTCCCGCTGGTTCGCCACGAGCACGCCTTTGTACTCACTCCCGTGCGGATGGTGGCAGTTGGTGCAGAACCGCCCCTCCACCGGCGGGTGCACCTGGGTGCGCGCAAGCTCGGGCCCTAGGCGATGACACGTGACGCACAAGTCCCGCTCGTCTTGCGTGAGCAGCACGCGGAACTTCGATGCGTGCGGGTCATGACAGTTGGTGCAGTAGCCGTCCTTGAACGGCTCGTGCGGATACGCCATCTTGCGGTAGGGTCCGAGGTTACCGTGGCAGATCCAGCAGAGCTCGTCTTCTGACGCCGTCGGTGTGGAGTCCTTATCCTTGACCTTGGTCTCGGTGGTCGAGACGACCTTCCCGCCCGTCTCACCGGTCTTACCCTCACCCGAGTAGAACACATCGACCACGAACTTCAGCGGCAACCACTCGATGAGCGTCTTGGTGCGCTCCCACGTCTGCGAGATGCCCGAGACGACCGACTTCGCCTCCACGTGGCCATGAGGAGTGTGGCACGTGGTGCACTGCTTCTTCACGAACGGGTCGTGCACCGAGGGCCACGACATCTGCGGGATGAGCTCGGAATGGCACTGCAGACACTCGAGGTTCTTGGTGACGACCCTGATCTGATCGGGCGTCTTGCTCACGAACGTCTCGACCATGGTCGTGATCGCACATAGCAGCAACAGGGCGATGAGGAGCAGCCCAAGCGCAAGCCTACCTCGGCGATTCGACGAACCGTCGACGCCGTCCGGCAGGTCCGCTCCCCCTACGGTGGGGTCCGAGAATCCCGGATCGCCCAATTACCCTCCTCGCTGGAAAGCGACAGCCCCCTCTTCTGAGTGTCCGCCGCCCTGCCGAAAGTCTAACACGGCGCCACGGGCGCTTGAAGAACAGCCTCGGCCCCTGAGGGCGGAGCACCGGCCGCACGGCCGCTCGGTCCGATCGCTCCTGCGCTCGCTAGTCTGGCATATGACAGTTCAGGCACAGGTCGTCGTAGGTCTCTGCAAGGAAGTACGGGTTCTGCGACTCGTGAGGGAAGGTCTGGAAGCGCGGGTTGTCACTTGCGCTCACCCCGTCGGTCGCCGTGATGCTGAAGACCTCGCTCGGCGCGACCTGCTGCGGCGACACATCGCCGACGTTCCGGGCGTCCTCGTGGCATTGCTGGCAGATCGGATAGTGCCCGCTCTGGTCCGTCGTACGAGGGTCGGGCATCACATAGCCGAAGTTGTTCCTTCCGAGCGTTCCGGTCGTCGTCACACTCGTCAGCGTCCCCGTGACCTTGGCGATCTTCTCATAGAAGAACGGTGTCGTGGTCGAAAGCGTCGAGTCCACGGGATGGTTCGCCAATGGGCCCGACCCCGACAGACGCCCCTCGTGGCAGCCGCCGCACCAGTCAGAGCCGTAGACAGCCGTCGGAGTCGTCGCGGTCGTCGGCAGCCGTTTGAGCAGCCGGTTCGTCTGGATCGTCACAGAGGTCGATCCGCGTGCGCGGTCTCCCGTGAACGGTTCCACCACGTTCGACGCATGCGGGCTGTGACAATCACTGCACGTGAGGGTGTTGCCTTCACCCGAGAACACGCCGAGTTTCGACCCTCCGGTCGTCGCGTCTCCTCCGGGGACCATCGCCGTCGTCTCGATGCTATGCGAGGCGGTCACGACCACCGAGCGGGCGGCCAAGACCCCGTAGACGCCGTGCCCACCCGTGCCATCGTGACACGTCTGACACGTGCCCTTCACAGTCGCCGCAGGCAGCAGCATGACTCCACCCGAGGGCCCCGCGTGCACCTGGTGGCACGACGCACACTTGTCGGTGGTCGCGGTGTATCCGCCGTGGGGACCAGTAGGCGTAGCCGTCGTGGGGGAGGCGATGCCGTGGCACACGGTGCAATCCGTGATCACAGTCGTCGTGCTCTCGTAGTAGTAGCCGAATGCAGGAGACGCGCAGGTCAGCAGAAGGGCGACCATGAGCGCTGTCCCTACGCGCGTCGATCCTCGCACAACGAGTGCTCCCTCCCCTCGATCCGTCCGTCTCTCGCAAGCCTACACTACCGGTACTGGGCGCCGCTATCTGGTCGATCAATCGAGCAAACGCACCGCCTGCACCCGCCCGTTCTCCTTGTCCGCGATCACGACGTAGTTGCGCAGCGTCTCCACATCGTTGGGGAAGTTCAGCTGCCCCGGATCCACGCCACGCTCGCCATAGGTGCCTTCCACCTTCCCGTCGGAGGAGACTCGCACGAGACAGAACGCGAACGCGTCAGTCACGAGGATGTCACCGTCTTTGAGCACGGTGAGTCCGCGTGGAAGTTGCAGCGGGCGATCTGCAGTGTCCGAGATGCCCTTCGGAATCGTCCCTACGTTCCATAGCGCTTCTCCCTGTGGAGAGAAGGCCGTGACGCGCGCGTGGTTGGAATCCGACACGTACACCGTACCGTCTTCGCCCACATCGATACCGTTGGGATGATCAAGATCACCCGGCGCAGTGCCTGGTTTCCCCCACTGCGCCACAAAGGTCCCTTCAGTGGTGAAGACGAAGACCTGGTACTGGTCGAGCGCATACACCTTCCCATCGTGCACGGCGACGTCAGTGACCGCGATGCCGGCGCCGTCCTGCCCGGATGAGCCGCGTCCCACGACTTTCGCGGGATCCGGGAAACGCCGCAGCGGCGTGCCATCCGCGTCGAAGACCTCTATGGAGTCGTTGCGGAAGCTCGCGACGTAGACGTTGCCGTCTTCGTCCGTGTCGATCCCCACGGGGTAGTTGAGGCTGCCCGGCACGTAGCTCATCTTGCCGCCCGGAAGAGGCTTCGCTACTCCGAAGCGCCCGAACTCGAACAGGAACTTGCCTCCCGAGTCGAACACACACACCCGGTTGTTGCCTGGGTCCGTGACATACACGCGACCTCGCTCGCCGACCGCCACGCCCATCGGACGGTCGAAGAGCGGCTTTGTCCCCACGCCGGGACCGTAGACCTGCCAGACCGGCTGGATGCCTTTCGTCGCCTCCCGCGAGGTGAGCGGCTCGGGGCGTCCGAGGAAGTACAGAAGGTAGACCAACAACCCGATGAGCAAGACGACCAACACGACCGCCAACATGGCGAACCACTGCCTGGGAGAGAGCTTGATCCCGCGCTTGAGGAACCCCGTGTCCGCACTCACGGCGTACCCCCAAGCCGCTCAAGACCCTTTCGCGCGTCCACGAGGTCTGGGGAATACGTGAGCGCTGCCTTGTAGTACGCGATCGCCTTGTCCTTCTGACCGAGCTGCTCGCTCGCGTACCCTGCGATGAACTGAAGGTCCGCGAACTCGGGCTGCGCTTCGATCACGGGCTCGACAGCGACCAGCGCGGACTTGTAGTGCTTCTGCTCCAGGTACATCTCCCCGAGCGTCTTAGCCGCCAGAACGTGGTCCGGCGTTATTTCGAGCACGTCCCACAGGGTCTTCTCGGCGGCCTTCTTGTCACCCTCTTGCAGTAGCACGACGCCTTTGTTGTACATAGCGGCCATGTTCTGCGGGTCCAGGTCGAGCACAGCCTCGTACTGCTGCAAAGCAAGGTTCCACTTGCTCTGCTGCTGGTAGGCGTAGCCTAGGTTGAGATGCGCTTCGACGCTCTGTGGATCGGATGCGACCTTCCGGGTCCACTCTTCCACCGCCGACTCAGCCGGCGTGTCCACGCGGTCGTCGCCGACAAGGACACCTCGCAGCACATAGCCGCCGAGACCGGTGACCGCGAGCAGCAACACCAGCACCAGCAGCGCGAGCCACCCTGGCACGAGGTCCTTGTCCGCCTGCGCTGGTGACGGAGCCGCGGGATTCTCGGTGTCGTCGCTCATCGCTCTCCGCCATCGTGTTGGGCCAGATAGAACGAGAGTATCTGGAGGTCGGTCGAGAGGCAAACCTGTCGCACCGCGACATCCGGCGGTACCACGAGCCTGACTGGCGCAAGATTGAGGATGGCTTTGACCCCCGCCTCGACCACCACGTCGGCGGCGGCTTGTGCGCCATCGGCTGGCGTGGAGATGATCGCGATCTCCGCGCCCGATGCACGTACTACTTCGCACGCGTCGTCCAGGTGCCGGATCGTGATCCCATCTGTCTGCGTCCCCACCTTGGCAGGGTCGACATCGACGATGGCGACGAACTCGAACCCTCGTTCCGCAAAGCCGCTGTAGCCATAAAGAGCCGCCCCGAGCTTGCCGAACCCGACGAGCGCCACCTTGCGGCGCTCCGTGATCCCAAGCACCTCAGAGATGTGGCCCACAAGGTCGTCGACGTCGTATCCGATACCCCGGGTGCCGAGTTCGCCGAGATACGACAGGTCCTTTCGCACCTGGGCAGGGTTCGTACCGCACATCTCGGCGATGTCGCCGGAGCTGATGACCCTCACCCGCGCCGCTTGTGCCTGCAGAAGGCATCGCAAGTAGACCGGCAGGCGCTGGATGGTCGTGTGAGGAACGTGCGTCGGTGCAGGCATCGACAAGTGTCCTTCCTCGGACGGACCGGACTCAGGGTGTCGTTGTGGACTCTGCAGTCAGGCTTGCTTCGACTGCGGCGAGAGACTGTTGGACATCTGTGCGCCCAGGCGCCTGGGCCAAAGCGGTCTTGTAGGCGTCGCGCGCGGCCTCCCAGTGTCCTGCGAGGCGGTTCGCGTCTCCCAGCATGACCCACCCGTCGGTATACGCGGGATCCATGTCGACCGCGCTCTTCGCCTCGGCGATGGCCTTCTCGTAGTCCTCCTGATGCATGTAGCCGACAGCAAGCTGAAGACGGATCGCTGGCCCGAACGGCTCGATGGCTTTCCCTCGCTCGGCGACCTCGACAGCGTTCTTCGCGAATACGGGATCCACGTAGTACGCCGCCTGGTTGTACAGATTGGCCAAGAAGACGTAGTTGTCATACTCCATCGGCACATAATCGATCACATCGATCAGTGCCTGCTCGGCCTGCCCGAGATACTCAAGCGCCTGATTGCGGGATTGCTGGTCGTTGATTCCCTGCGAGAGCATGCCGATGAACATGTCTTGCCATGCGAGCCCGACCTCAGAGCGGTACATGTCGTTGTAAGGGTTGAGCTCGACGGCTTTCTTCGCGTTCTCGACCCGCTGCATCCCGCTTGAGAAGATGCGCGCCTTGAGGTAGTAGTTGTCGGCTCGCACGTACACGATGTTGCCGACGAAGAGCACGGCGGCGAGCGCAGCGGCAACGACCGCAGGGAACACCCCCCATGAGGGTGCTTTGACCTCGCGCACGGTCGCGCCAGGTGAGAGCAGCACTCCCAGCGAGAGCCACAAGAAGATGGTGCTGCCCGTGACAGACAGCCCGAAGAACAGGTGCACCACGTAGCCCGCCACGGCAGCCCAGAAGCCCGCCAACACCAGTCGCTCGGTACCCTTACCTCGCACGAACACCTGCGTGAACGATGTGGCGAGCGACCAGACGATCAGCCCGTAGAACATCAACATGCCCGGGATGCCGATGGCGCTCGCGAGTTGCAGAGGATAGTCATGGACGTTGTCGGCCACCGAAAGATAGCCGGCTGCCTTGGTGTATGCCCGTGGTTTGAACTTTGGGAAGAGGAGCCGAAACGTATCTGGGCCCCACCCGAAGATGGGACGTTCTTTTATCGCGCCCAGCGCCGCCTGCCATATCTGGAAACGCGTGAGCGAGCTCCCCTCGTTGAACTTGAAGATAGACAGGATACGCGCGATCACGTTGGTGACTTCGCTGGACGAGCTCAGGCTGCGCACCGTCTCCACCACCGCCGCAGCTCCCGCAAGTCCCACGGCCCCCCAGTCGACGGCTCCGAACGGCGCCCTGGCGACCACGGCCGCGGCGGCCACCGCCCCGAGTGCCACGACGCCGCCGATCCACGCACCTCGGACGTAGGACACCAGAAGACACACGCCGATCAAGAGGAAAGCAGCCCACGACGTCACGCGTGGCCATTCCTTCTCTTCTGAGAGGGCGAGTCCCAGCGAGATAGCCAGCGGGAAGATCAGGTATCCGCCGAGCAGGTCAGGGTTGCCGAACGTGGAGAACGCACGGCGCTCCTCGAAGGGCAGCGTACCCCAGGAGGCGGGGTCGAGGCCGAGCCGCTGCGCCACCCCATAGCCGGCGACCAGCGCTCCACCGATCACCAAAGACCGTGCGAGCGACCGTATCCGGGACGGACGATCGACCACTTGGAGAGCTAGGAAGAAGGTGGCGCCATAGGTGAGGAAGGACAAGAGTCCTTCGAACCGCCGATACTTGCCGAAGATCGCTGTGGGCGGGTGCACGGAAAGAACCGAGGTGAGCGCCACCCAGGCCAGGAACACCAGCACCAGCCACCCGACCTTGACCGTCCGTACTCGCGCCCCTTTGGTGAGCAGGCCCCACAACCAGGCCGCGCCCGCAACGAGCACGATAGCGCGCATCACGAACACCTTGACGATGTCGAACTGGTCGTACGTGAACGGCGCCGCGTTGATCCCGATGACGCTCGGGTTCGAGACGGCAAGAGGGACCAGTATCACGAGAGCGTGCAAGCAGACCCACACGACTTTCTCCGGCGCCGTCATGGGCGTTCTTGACGCCGCGGATACCTGCGGCTTGCGAGCCGCATTCGACGAGGGTGCCGCCTTCTTCTTCGCCAACGGTGCCTCCTATCGCGCCCCGCGTCCGTTCAGTACGACCCGGACAGTCTCCGCGAGGATCTGCAGGTCCATGAGCAGGTTCTGATGATACATGTAGATGAGGTCGAACTTCAGCTTTCGTTCGGGTGTTGTCGCATATGAGCCGCTCACCTGAGCAAGTCCCGTCGCCCCAGGCTTCGCCTTGAAGCGCTCCCGATATCCAGCGATCTCGTCCACGTACTGCTCAACAAAGAAGGGGCGCTCCGGCCGAGGTCCCACGAAGCTCATATCTCCCTTGAGTATGTTGAGCAGCTGCGGCAGCTCGTCGATACGATAGCGGCGCAACAGACGTCCGAACGGTGTGATCCGCGGGTCGTTCTCCTCGGCAAGCACCGGACCCGTGGACTGCTCGGCATCACGGACCATCGTACGGAACTTGATGACCTTGAAACGACGCATGTCCTTCCCGACCCGCTCCTGCGTGAAGAAGACCGGCCGCCCCATAGTGATGAGCACGCCGAGCGCGGCGAACAGCAGCACCGGTGAGAGCAGCACGAGCAGCACGAGTGCGAAGACGACGTCGAGAATGCGCTTGAGAACGAGGAACCATCCTGGCGTGGTCGGCCGGGTGAGCTCCATGAGCGGGATGTCGCTCACTGTCGAGTCGACCGTTCCGATGAAGATCTCGTAGAGCTCGGGTATGACCTCGACGCGAACTCCGGTCTCGTTGCCAAGAGCCAATTCCTCGATCACTTCACGCAGGTTCACAGGCGAGGTGATGATCACACGGTTCACCTCATGCTCGGCGACGACCTTTGCCGCATCGGTCATCTTCCCGAGGACAGGAAGGGCGCCTTCACCAGACGCAGTCCGTCCTTCTCCATCCCGAGTGAGCAGGCCGACGACCCGGTGCCCCCATTCGGACCTGCGCTGGAGTTCCTCGGCAAGCTCATGCGCGACCGGACCTGTCCCCACGATGAGCACTCGTTGCTCGGGCCATCGTATCGGTGTGAGCTTGAGGGCGAGCAACCGCCACGCAACGAGCAAGACCACCTGCAGCGCGAAGGCGATGACCATCGCGAGACGGCTGAACGATGCTGCCCGGGTGCTGCTGAAGAACGCAAGCGCGGCCGTTGCGACCGTACCTGTCGCGGCGGCCATGGCCACGCCGCGTACGACTTCCCAAGGACTCTTCGCCCGCTCGGGTTCGTACAACCCGAACACATATCCGGCGACAAGGTAGATGACGGTGATGAAGGGCCATAGCACCGCGTATGCGGCGAAGTTGAACGAGGGGATCTCACCCCCGAACCGGATGAGGTAGGCAAGCACGATCGCGCCGTTGACGACCAGTGCGTCAAGCACGACCGAGAGCGCTATGAACCGCCTGCGTGACATCTACCCCCGCTCCGCCGCTTCTCGATAGACCGCTACAGTATCGACCACCATGCGCTTGGCTGTGAACTCGCGCCGCACTCGCTCCTTGGCCTGCGCGCCGAGACGAGCACGCAGCGCGTCATCGCCGAGCAGCGCAAAGAGCGCGCCTGCAAGCGCCTTTACATCACCAGGAGGCACCGTAAGCCCCGTGACCCCGTCCTGGTTGACGAACGGTACGCCCGTGGTGAGCCGCGTGGAGACGACGGGGGTCCCGCACGCTTGCGCTTCCAGTTGTACCAGGCCGAAAGCCTCCGAACGGGCGATGCTCGGCAGGCAGAACACGTCCGCGGCGTGGTAGTAGGCGACAAGAGACGTGAAGGGCTGGGGAGGCATGATGGTGAGCCGTCCGGCCGAGCCGAGCTCGCCGGCAAGCGCGCGCAGGGCTTCTTCGAGTGGCCCGGCGCCGATGATCACGAGGTCGGCGTCGAGCGACGCCATCGCGCGCACGAGAACGTCCACACCTTTGTAGTAGACGAGTCTCCCCACGAAAAGAACGATCGGGCGCTGGTGTTGGGCTCGGATCTCCTCGGCCTGAGCGAGCACGGCTGGCGTTGCAGCGAACCGGTCGACGTCGATCCCGAACGGAACGATGCGGCACTTCTCGGCACGAGGCGCCAGGAACTCGCTTGCCTGCACCATGTCAGGGCTTGTGGCGATGATGAGGTCGACCTCGTCGAGCACTCTGTCGAGCACGGGCCGATAGAGCCGCAAGAGGGAGCGCTGGCGCACGATGTCGCTGTGGTAGGTGAGCACCGTCGGGATGCCGGGCCGCGCGCGGAGCCAGGCGGCCTCCCCCCAGGGGTACGGGAAGTGCAGGTGCATCACGTCCGGGCGAGGGACGGAGACCGCCTCCGCGCGGAGAGTCCGCGCCAAGGCCGGGGCCACCGGAGTGGACGCGAACTCGAAGAGCCGAGGCACCCGGACGACCTCGACGCCCGAGACCACCTCGGTGACAGCGCCGGGGCCGTTCGCCGAGACGATCACGCGCACGTCTGCCGAGCCGCTTGTCACGAGCGCCTCGGCCAGGTCGCGCATGTGGTACTCGATACCCCCCAGATGCGGCGGGTAGTACTTGTTGACCATCGTCACGCGCATGACGGGAGCTCTCGGACTATCCGCGAGGACCATGCACGAGCGCCTCACCCGCACCGAGCAGTTCATCCACCTCGTCAGCCGAGGGCGCCTCGGCGTAGATGCGCACGAGCGGCTCGGTGCCCGATGTGCGCAGCAAGAGCCACGCATCATCGGGGAGCAGGAACTTCACACCGTCGCGCCTGACGATGTCGAGGACGTCACGCCCCGCGAGCCGCGCCGGCGCGAGCGTCGACATCGCGGCCACGAACGCGTCTTTGACCGCAGGGTCGAGCTCGAGGTCCCTGCGGAGATACTCCATGGGTCCGGTGAGGGCGATGAGTTCGTCCACCAGCTCTCCGAGGCCCTTGCCGCGTTGCGCCATCATCTCGGTGAGAAGAAGCGACATGAGAAGACCGTCGCGCTCCCGGACGTGGCTTGGGATACCAATGCCGCCGGATTCCTCGCCCCCGATGAGCACGTCGCCTCGCACCATCTCCTCGTAGATCCACTTGAAGCCCACCGGTGTCGTCACCACGTCGAGGCCGAGATAAGCGCACAACCGATCGATGAGCACGCTCGTGGAGACGGTCTTGACGACGCGCCCACGCATGCCGCGGTCCTCCACGAGGTGACGCGTCACGAGCGCGATGATCCGGTGAGGGTTCACAAAACCGCCGGAGCGGTCAGCGGCGCCGATGCGGTCCGCATCGCCGTCCGTGATGAAACCCGCATCGAAGCCGCCCTCGGCCACTTTCTTGCGCGCCTCGTCGATGTGCGGCGGGATCGGCTCGGGATGCAGTCCGCCGAAGCCGGGATTGAGCTGCCCGTGGATCTCCTCCACCTCGACGCCGCAAGAGCGGAGTGTCTCGGCGAGGTGACTCTGACCCGCGCCGAAAAGGGGGTCCACCACGACGCGGAGGTGGGCTTTGCGGATCGCATCGGCGTCGACGAACGCGCGAAGAGCCGCGAGGTAAGGGCCGGCCAGGTCGACGGTCTCGTATACGCCGCGCGAGGCTGGCGCTTCAGGCTCCAGCGTGGCCTCGACGCGGTCGGTGAAGCTCACGGGGCTCGCGCCGCCGTCCGCCATCCGCAGCTTGAACCCCAGGTACCGCGCGGGGTTGTGGCTCGCCGTGAGCATGACCCCGCCCACCGCCTCTTCCGAGTGCGCGACGCTCCAGCACAGTCCCGGCGTCGGGATGTACCGGTCAGACACCGCCACACGCAGTCCGTGTGAGGCGAGCACCTCGGCGGCGACGCGGGCGAACGTGGCGGCCTCGAACCGCGTATCGTACCCCACCAGAACGAGTCCGCCGGGATGATCGTGCGCCAGGACCCGTCCGGATGCATCCGCGACGCGACGGAGGTTCTCATACGTGAAGTCATCCGCGATGACGGCTCGCCAACCGTCGGTGCCGAACCGGATGGGAGTGGGTGACGTCATCGGCATCCTCCTTGAGATGGCAGGTCACTCGCCCATTCTCCCACGTCAGCCGGGATTCGGGTACCATCGTGAGGTCCCTGCCGAGGAGGTCACGTTGAGCCAGACCCGCATCCCCCACCTGCACGCCGTCATCCTCGCCGGCGGAAGCGGTACTCGCTTCTGGCCCCTGTCGCGCGAGTTGTCGCCCAAGCAGTTCGTGTCGATCTTCGGCGGAGTGAGCCTGATCACCCAAGCGGTGGCACGCGTGGCGACTCTCGCCGACGATGGCGCCGTCCATGTGCTCACGAACGAGCGTCTGCTCGACGAGCTGCGCGGTCACCTTAAAGCGCAGCCGCTGCTGGAAGGCGTGGACATCGACTATTTGGCGGAGCCTGTTCCCCGCAACACCGCACCCGCCATCGCTCTTGGCGCCGCATACCTTCTCGGCATCGATCCAGACGCTCTCATGGTGGTGCTTCCCTCGGACCATCTGCTCCAGGACGGCGAGGCGTGGGAGCGCACCCTGCGCGTGGCGGCCGCACTCGCACAGGAGGACCGCCTTGTCACGCTGGGACTTACGCCCACCTACCCCGAGACCGGCTACGGCTATATCCGCATGGGGGAGAAGATCCCTGGCCACACTGACGAAGGCATCGCCGGCCATGAGGTGGCCGCCTTCGTCGAGAAACCGGACCGCAGCCGAGCCGAGCAGTTCCTTGCCGAAGGCAGCCACTTGTGGAACTCAGGGATGCTCGTCGCGCGTGCCAGTGTCGTATTGACCGAGCTCGAGAAGGCCGGGGCTGAGGACATCGCCGCGACTGCACGCGCCGTGGCGGCCCTGCCGCCTTCCGCCTGGACGGGCGACGAGGCGCGCCAGATGTTCTCGGCGCTACCGGCCGTGCCGTTCGACAAGGCAGCCCTCGAGCGGTCTCACTCGGTGGCGGTCGTACCCTGCGATCTCGCATGGTCTGACGTCGGCTCGCTGCTCGCCCTCGGCTCGATCGCGCCGCCTGACGAGCGCGGGAACGTGCTGGTGGGAGACGTGGTGGACGTGGACTCCCACGACTCGATCGTGTACTCGGCGGATCGCCTCGTGGCGACCCTCGGGGTCGCCGACCTGCTCGTCGTGGACACCACCGACGCGACTTTGGTCGCCCCGAAAGCCCGGGCGCAGGACGTCCGCCTCGTCGTGGACGCGCTCAAGGCTCGTGGAGCCCCCGAAGTCATCGAGTCGCGTTCATCTGTCCGCCCATGGGGATCGTGGACGCTGCTCGTCAAAGGACCGGGCTTCCAGGTGAAGACCATCGAGGTACTGCCGCACCACCGTCTGTCCCTGCAAAGCCACGCTCACCGTAGCGAGCATTGGATCGTCGTGGAGGGTCGCGCGCTCGTGCAGCTCGACGGGCAAACGACCGAGCGTCTTCCCAACGAGAGCACGTACATCCCGATAGGCGCAAAGCACCGCCTGGGTAACCCGGGCGACACCACGCTCAAGATCGTCGAGGTCGCCGTGGGCGAGTATCTTGGCGAGGACGATATCGTGCGCTACGAAGACGACTGGGCACGCTAGGTCGAGGCGCTCAACCGACGGTAGAGATCCAGGTGGCGCTCGACGGCGGCTGCCGCTGAGTACCGGTCGATCACCGTGTGCCGCGCAGCCTCCCCAAGGACTCGTGCCCGGTCAGGGTCACCGAGAAGCCCTATCACCGCATCAGCAAGGGCACGCACGTCGTGGGGAGGCACCAACACGATCTCGCGTCCGTCTGCGAACATCTCGGCGACACCTGTGACCGCAGCGGCCACGATCGGGCGCCCGAGAGCCGCCGCCTCCAGCAGCGTCGTCGGCGTGCCGGGCGCCGTCACCGGGAAGACGCACACGTCCAGGGCGCCAAGGACCGCAGGCACGCTCTCCACATGGCCGAGCAGATCGATACGCCCGTCTCGCGCCGCAGCCGCGACAAGCACGCCCGCGTGTCCCTGGCCTGCGATGACGGCGCGTGCCTCCGGGTGCTGCTCGCGGACGAGCGGCGCCGCAGCTGCGAGCAAGTGCAGGCCCTTGGTGCGCTCCAGGGTGCCCGCGTAGCCGAAACACGGTGGGCCTTGCGGCAGTGCGACGGAGACCTGCCTCGCAGCTTCAGTCACGTGCCGGATGCGCACGCTTGGCGGATCGAGCGCCACAATATCCCGAGGAACTCCGGCGTTCACCGCCGCGTCCACCAGGTCTCGGCAATCCACAAGCAATGCGTCGAGTCGCGAAAGCGACGCCCGGCCCACGCGGCGACGCGCCCAAGAGCCGATCCCGCGGGGCTTCTCGGCGGGCAATGAAGTACACGACGTCGAGACGACCACCTTGACGGGCAGTTCCTCTGCCGCCCACAGGACGACGGCATCTGCGGCGTGACCGGTCGAGTGAACGATCGCCGGCCTATAGCGCGCGAGGTACTTCCGGAGCCGCGAGCGCGTCCGTACGAGGTTGAGCTTGTCCAGCCGATAGGGAGCGATCGTCGCACCCGCCGCCCGGGCGGCGTCTTCGAACGGGGCGTGCAGCGCACAGATCACCAGCACAGTGACACCCTGTGAGACCAGCGCCTCGATCACCGGCAGCCAACGGCGCTCGACACGCCCGAGCTTGCGGCCGGCGCCGCTGGTGACGAACACGATGGTCTGGCCGCGAAGACTCTTCATCTGCAGCCGACCGCCTGCTCATACACGCTCACGGTGAGTTCGGCGGTGCGGTCCCACGAGAAGAGAGCCGCGCGTCCACGACCGGCGCCGGCGAGCCTGTCACGCACGGAGCCGTCGGTCAGGATCAGCCGCAGCGCGTCAGCAAGGGCCTGGATGTCGCCAGCAGCGAAGGACAGGGCCGCGCACCCCACGACCTCTGGCAGCGAGGCTGCATCCGAGCATACGACCGGCGTTCCGAGCGCCATCGCCTCGAGCGGCGGCAGACCGAACCCTTCATATGCAGAGGGGAAGACGAACGCGCTCGCGTTGACGTACAGCGCACGAAGAGTGGAGTCATCCAGGGCGCCGGTGAAACGCACGCGATGCGCCACATCAGTATCTCCGAGCACGGACCGCACGTACCCGCCTGGATCGACTCCAGCGAGCACGAGCATGACGGACGGGTGCTCGGAGGCGATTGACGCGAAAGCGCGGAGCAGTGTGGGAATGTCTTTGTGCGGCTTGGTGTTGCCCATCGAGAACACGTATGGCGTGCCGGCAAGCCAGCCAGGCAGCGTGCCCACGGGCCCCGACGCGAAGTCGTCCGCCGCGAGCGGGACGACGGTCGTCTTGCCGGTCGACGCCGGGAAGAGCCGCGCAATGTCGGCGGCCGTGTGCTCCGAAGGAGTGATGATCCGGTCGGCGAACCGCACCGCGCGCTTGGTCATGCTGCGATACACGCCTCGCTTGAGTGCGTTCGGCATGACCCCCGGAACCATGAGCGGGCTCACATCGTGCAGCGTGACGACCAGGGGATAATCGACCGGGAACGGCGTCGGGAAGTGCGCGCAGTGTGTGACATGCGGGCGGACGGCCGCCACGGCCGCACCGAAGCTCGACGCCCCCCACGGCGAGAGCGGGCTACCGGTCGCGCGTAGCGTGGGGGCGTCGGCCGGTGGCTCGTCGCCTCGCCGGACGAGTTGCACGAGGTCGATGTCGGACCGCCTTGCGAGCGCGCGCGCCAGGCTGCGGGTGTAGCGCCCCACGCCCGACCACGACGACATCCGACAGTCCAGGAGCACCCGCATCACGGGCGACCTCCTGCCGAGCGTCGCACCAACAGGCCGAGTCTAGCGGCCAGTTTGAGTCCGTGCAGCCGGTACTTCTCGCAGTACCGCCAGAACGCCTCACGGTACTTCTCTGCCGCGAACGCCGAGGAGACACCGGCCTGCCCCAGATGATGGGTGACGGTCGCCCCGGGCACGACCCAGACCTCCCACCCGGCGTCGTGCATGCGGTGACACCAGTCGACGTCCTCGTAGTAGAGGAAGAATCCCTCGTCGAGCCCGCCGACGGCCTCGATCGCCGCCCGGCGGACGAGCATCGCCGCGCCGGTGACCCAGTCGACCCGAGTGGGCCCGGTGACGGACTTCGGCAGCGGCGACACGGCACCGGTGATGCGAGCCCAGACGCGCGCCGCATGAAGCGCGAGCACGCGAGCGAACGTCGGGAACCGCCCACGGGAGCCGGCCTGGCGTGTGCCGTTGGCGTTCAGGATCTCGGGACCGACGATCCCCGCCCGAGAATGCTCGCTGGCGAACGAATGAAGCAGTGCGAGCGATCCGGGGTTCATCTCGGCATCAGGATTGAGCAGCATGACATACGGCGCGTCGCCCGCCGAGATCCCGAGGTTGTTGCCTGCGGCGAACCCGCGGTTCTCGGCCCGAAGCACGCGTACGCGGGGGTGTGCTGCCGCCACGGCCTCGGGAGCGCCGTCGGTACTGGCGTTGTCGACGATACACACTGAGCGGACGAGCGGGTCATCGACGACACTCGCGACTGCCCGCTCGATGAGGTCGCCGGCATTGTGGGCGACTATGACGACATCGATGGCGGTCATCGGGCGTCTCCGGAGAGCACGGACTCGATCACGCTTATCAGCCCATCGACCGACTTCGCAATCGAGTAACGCTCCGAAACAAGCTTGCGGCCTGACGCTGCCATCGCCACGAATCCCGCCTCGTCGCGCGTGAGTTCCACGACGGCCGAAGCCAGGGCGACAGCATCCTCGGACGGCACAAGCCGTCCGCACTTCGCATCTCCGAGGAGATCCACGAGGCCACCGACCGCTGAAGCTACAACAGGTCGACCATGGGCCAGCGCCTCCAGAGCGACCAGTGGCAGGGCTTCACTTCTCGAAGGCACTACCACAAGGGACACAGCGTCGAACGCGGAGGTGAAGTCACGGGACTGTACGAAACGCATGCGATCGCCAAACCCGGATTCATCCACGGCCCGCCGTATCCGGGCGCTAAACGCTTCTTGGGCTCGCGTCGCGACACCGTGATACACAAAATCAACATCGGCGCCCGAATCGAGAATCTGACGCGCGGCTGCTACGAAGACGTCACCGCCCTTGTTGGGGTCATAGCCACCGAAGAAGCCGATCTGCATCCGAGACGGTGCCGCCTCGACTCGTTCGGGAAGGGCGATCCCGTCGTTCACCACTGTCACATTATGGCAACCGGCCATCTCGATCTCCGCGGCGATCGCGTCCGAGACTGCGATGATGCGCGCAACTCGCGCAGACAACCAGCGCCAGAGACGCAGCCTCACGCCGAGTGGCGATATTCTCTCCCGCACGTAGCAGACACACGGTACGCCGGCTTGGTGTGCGATCGCCACAGGCGCGACGGCGACACTCGTGAACACGACGACGGCGTCCGGCCGCCACTCACGTACCGATCTCCTGAGTGCTCCGGTCTGCGTCCATGCTCTTAGCGCGCACCCGGCATAACCCTTGATGTAGAATCGTGGGGGCAGCGATCCCGCGTACGGAATCCTCTGCGCCAGACTCTCCCACTCGGTCGCGTGAACTCCGTCGGGGTAAGCCGCGATCAGGTCTACTTCGGGCCGCGCTGCAAGAGCCTGCAGGACAGAACCGAAGCACGTTTCCGTGCCGCCGATATTGCTGCTATGCGACACTAAGAGCAGCTTCATCACCCGCTGCCACCTCTGATGCGCCGAACGCCTTCGGCCATACCCTGACACCGGGCTGCGGCATCGGCGTCCAGCCCCAGCGTCGACTTCAGGCCAAGCACGAGTTCCTCGCCGTACACTGACCACCAGAACGCCAGAGTGCTCATTCCCGAACCACGCATCCGGCGCACGAATTCATGGCGCCTGACGACATCATCGGACGCGATCTTCTGTGCAGCAGCCCGGTCGCGTGGCGATTGGCAATGCCGCAGTCGCGCGCGCGGTGTCACGTACAGAGGACCCTCCCTGGACACCCGGTAGGTGAAGTCAACGTCCTCACCAAGTGAGTAGCCCTCGAGACTCTCGTCGAAAGCGTGACGATCGAAGACCGACCGCCGGAAAGACATCCCGCAGCCCGAAAGCCAGTCCACGCGGATGACAGTTGTCGCGTTATAGACAAGAACGGGGTGCCCCGACCGCAGCACACGGCCCTGGGCGTCGTTGTCGAATCCAAACAGGCGGCCAGCCAGACCGGGCGAGTGTGCAGTCAATGCCGTGTCCATGCCTCCGATGCCGAGAGCCTCAGGCAACTCGCGGAAGGCACGCTCGATCGACTCGAAGTACTCCGGCTCGAGCACCACATCGTCGTCGATGAAGTGTACTACCGTCACTTGGTCCTGAAGACGCCGCACACCCGCCATCCTCTGACGGGTGAGTCCGGGTTCCGCGCGGGTGTAATCGACAGCCATCCAAAGACCCGCCCGGGTGAACTCGTCAACGAGAACCTCGGTCGCCTCATCATCGCTCGCATCCACCACGATAAGCATAGGCTGCACGGTCTGCGACGGGAGCGTCCCGAGAAGACGCCGCACCTCGTCGGGACGATTCCGGGTGCAGACTATGACCGCGCTATCCACCGAGCACCTCGCGATACAGGCGCTCATACCGGTCGACTATGGAACCCCAGGTGTGGTCCTTGCGCCACGCGTCCCGCCCAACGCGCGAAAGCTCCATGCGCGTCCGTTCGTCATCGCACAGTCTGTCAATCTCCGCCGCCATCTGAGCGGGACCGTCCACCACGACTCCTCCTGGCAACTCCGCGACGTTGCCCACACAAGTCGTAATGAATGGCGTGCCGGCGGCCATGGTCTCGTATATGACGAGTGGAGCACACTCCACTCTGGAGGCGAATAAGAAGAGATCCGCCTCTGCGTACGCCGCGAGCACGAGTTCGCGTGGCACGCCCGCGAGAATCACCACAGCCGTGCCAGGGCGAGAGTGCAGTTCAAGCCGATGCCTGTCGCTCCGCGATTCAAGGAACTCCCAGCGTGCCACATTGAGCTTGCGGCGCAGACCATACGCCAGTCCTGGGCGTGTGCGCATCGCGCCCGAGGCGTACCTCGTGACCTCCGTGCCGATGAAGACGAGAGTCGCGTCCGTGACCCTTGCCGCCTGGAAGGCGTCGTAGACCTCCCGCTGCCCTTTGTCATCCATCAGGTTCGCGACGCAGATGAACATCCTCTTGGTCGTTACGCCGAAAGCCTCACGGAAGCCGGACGCCGGAACTCCGAACTCGTCGGCCGACGCGCCGTTCCCGATGACCGTTCCGTCCCCGGCTCCGCTGTGCTGAGCGAATCGTCTGTCCTGATAAGTCTCGGACAGATACACCACCTCGTCATAAGCCTGCAGGACCTCTGGCATGCGGGCGAAGTAAGCCCTGAAACGCGGATCATGCAGAGCGGAGTAGCCGCATGGCACGAACACCTTCTTACATGCGAGTTCGTGGAGTAGAGGGAACACCAGGTCGCTCGACCAGATCTGCGCGGCGTAGTTGAGCATGATATCGCCAGCAAAGTGGCGGACAAAGCCCTGGTAGGCTGCGGTGTCACC
>JAJFTR010000068.1 GCA_021372825.1 Actinomycetes bacterium | reverse complement strand
CTGATCGCCGAGTTGTGTCCGGATGGGGTGGAGTATCGGGCGCTGGGTGACATCGGCGAGCTGGTTCGAGGCAACGGCATGCCAAAGACGGCTTTCACAGAGTCGGGAGTTGGCGCAATCCACTATGGCCAGATCTACACGTACTACGGGACGTGGACGACCCAGACCCTCTCATTCGTTGCGCCAGAGACCGCTGCGAGGTTGGCTAAGGTTGATCCGGGAGACGTGATCATCACCAACACAAGCGAGAATCTCGAGGACGTCGGCAAGGCCGTTGCTTGGCTGGGCGACGCGGAAATCGTCATCGGCGGTCACGCAACTGTCTTCAAGCATTCTCAGGATTCCAAGTTCATCGCGTACTGGTTCCAGTCGCCCGAGTTCTTCATACAGAAGAAGAGGTTGGCGACCGGAACGAAAGTCATCGACGTATCGGCGAGAGCGCTTGCAAACGTCCGCATTCCCGTCCCGCCGCTCGAAGTGCAGCAGGAGATCGTGCGCATACTGGACTTGTTCACGACGCTGGAAGCGGAGCTGGAAGCGGAGCTGGAAGCCCGGCGGCGTCAGTATGCCCATTACCGAGACTCGCTCCTGACCTTCCCTGAGGCGGAGGTCCGGTGGGCGACGCTGGGTGAGATCTCGCTCCGTGTGTCATCGGGGGCAACCCCTCTTGCGGGTCGCGTCGAGTACTACGGCGGGGGCACCATTCCTTGGCTGCGCACGCAGGAAGTCTGCTTCGTCGACATATGGGATACCGAGATGCGTATCACCGAGACTGCTGTTGAGGAGACTCCCGCTAAATGGATACCGGCGAATTGCGTGATAGTGGCGATATCGGGTGCGACAGCGGGCCGCTCGGCCGTCAACAAGATCCCGTTGACCACCAATCAGCACTGCTGCAACTTCCAGATTGATCCGTCGCAGGCGGACTACCGCTATGTCTTCTACTGGGTTCGCAGCCACTACGAGCAGATCAAGGCTCTCGGCCGGGGCGCTCGCTCAGACCTAAGCGCTGGCATCATTAAGCGCGTGAGGATCCCCATCCCGCCCCTCGAGGAGCAGGAGCGTATCGTCGCCATCCTCGATAAGTTCGACGCGCTCGTGAACGACCTCTCTGCCGGTCTCCCGGCCGAGCTGGCTGCTCGGCGTAAGCAGTACGAGTACTACCGGGACCGGCTGCTCACCTTCAAGGAGGCAGGGGCATGACCGGCAAGCACATCGAGCTGTTCCTCGTGGAGGGTGTTCCGGGCGGGATCACTACGGCGGAGATCGCCGGCTGGACGGGCCACGTGCTCGCCGGACCGCGCTCGGAGCTCGGCGATGTGCTCAAGCGCGATGAAGCCAAGCGGAACGGCGCCTACCTGCTCCTCGGCGATGACGAGGAAGCTATCGGTGGCGTGCGCTGCTACATCGGCCGCACGGAGGACTTCATCAACCGGTTCCGCGACCACTCGGCAAAGAAGGAGTTCTGGGACCGCGTTGTGCTCATCACCTGCAAGGATGACTCGTTCACGGAGGGTCACTGGGGTTACCTGGAGTGGCGGCTGGTGGAACTCGCGAAGCAGGCGGCTCGCGTCACGCTCGAGAACAGCAATAGTCCGCAGGGCAGGAAGCTCTCGGAAGCGCAGGTCTCGGACATGGAGGCCTTCCTGCAGCAGTTGCAGATCGTGTTGCCCGTGCTGGGGGTGAACGCCATCCGCGTTCGCGCGGTCAACACGGGCCCGGAGGGCGATGCTCACCCTTCCCCGGTGTTCACCCTGAGGAACGCGAAGTACAACGTCGAAGCCAGAGCGCAGCAGCTGGGTGACGAGTTCACCATGCTGGAGGGGTCACGGGTCGTCGCCACCTGGGCGGGCACCGGCAAGGCCGAGAGCACCCGGCGCCCTATGACTCGTACCGTGCTCTGCACCGCAAGCTCGTGGCCGACGGCTCCATGCGCGTGGACGGCGGCGTTGGCATCCTCACGCGTGACGTCCCCTTCAGCTCGCCGTCCACTGCGGCGGCGGTCGCCCTCGGGCGCTCCAGCAACGGGCGTTTGGAGTGGAAGGCGCCGGACGGTACCTCCTATGGTGACTGGGAGAACCGCGGGGTGGAGTGAGGGAGTGTGATAGAAACCTCAGACAATGGTTACAACTTCCGCGGATTCTATCGGCGGATAGGCCGTTGCCTCTAAACCGCGCAGTCCAACGTGGTCGTGAGGTTGTTCATCCAGCTGTCCTTGATGAGCGTCGCGGGGAAGTGGATCTTGTGGCGGAAGGTTCTAACACTAACCTTGCGCTTGCACACTAACATGCACAGTGTTAGTGTGCACCGGGGGTGTTACTCACGACCGAAGTACACGACATGCACGCCGAATTGGTGGACGCGACGGAATCCTACGTCGCCGAGACCATGCACGCACCAGTTGCGCTGAGACCGTGGGCGCAAGCCCACGAACTCCCGCGATACTTGGTGAATGCTTATCTCATTCTGCAGGGTGACCTGGACAATAGGAGCGCCCTATGGTTGTTTGCGCGCGATGAGACCACGCCCGCTGCAGTCGAGAAGCACCTGTCCACAATCGGCGAGGTCTGGTCAGGCGAACAGGTCGTCGTCTTCAAGCGTCTTCCATCCTATGTGCGCCAACGCCTGATCGAGAGAGGCATCTCCTTCGTGGTTCCCGGCTCGCAAGTCTACCTGCCGACGCACGGGTTCGACTTCAGATCGCGCGCGCGGCGTATCAGCCAGGTGCCCGAGGTGCTCCGCCCGTCCGCTCAAGCGATGCTGCTGTACTTCCTTCTGCATATGGGGGATCGCGAGCGTGTTTGGTCGGCCACCGGCCTGGCACCGATTCTAGGCCAGAGCCTGATGACCGCAAGCCGAGCGATTGCAGAGCTCGAGGCCCATGCGTTAGTCAGGACGAAGAAGGTGGGGCGCACCAAGGAAGTCGTCCTTGCCCAAGAGACGCGTGAAACGTGGGAAGCCGCTCAGGACCTACTGCGCACGCCGGTGATGCGGCAGTTCATGCTCGTGGAGTCTGGGGCGCTGCCCACACAGGGGTATCTGCTGGCCGGCCTGAGTGCCCTGGGACACCGGACGATGCTTGCCGAGCCGTGCTCGCGGACCTACGCGGTTGACCGCGCCACGGCGAAGGAGCTCGAGAAGGCGGGTGCGGTGCAGGATTGGTCGGAGATGGCGGACGCACCGGGGTTCTCGAGGATCGAAGTCTGGTCGTACGATCCTGCTCCCCTCTCCGACGGCACCATCGTTGATCCCCTCTCGCTGAGCCTCTCGCTGCGCGACGACCCCGATGAACGAATACAGGGAGCACTACGTGACCTGCTCGAGACGCTGCCATGGTAGGGGGCATGGCACGCTTCCGTGACCACTTCAGCGCGTACAGCGATCGGTACGTGCTCATCGGAGGTGCAGCAGTGGACCTGCTGATGGATCGCGCGGGTATCGACTTCCGGGTGACCAAGGATCTGGACGTTGTTCTGCTGGTCGAATCACTTGACGCCGAGTTCGGCGCAGCGTTTTGGGAGTTCGTGAAGGCAGGCGGATATGAGCATCGCAACAAGGGCACTCAGAAGTCCTGCTTCTATCGGTTCGACACACCCACCGACGGAAGCTTTCCTTACATGATCGAGCTGTTCGCAAAGCGAGATGATCTCATCGGGCTACCCCCTGAGGCGACAATCCGGCCGCTTCCGGTGGCCGATGAGGTCTCGAGCCTCTCGGCGATCATGCTCGACGAAGATTACTACGAGTTTGTGCGCTCGAGCGTCATCACTGTTGACGGCGTGCCTCTTCTGGGAGCTGCCCATCTGATTCCGCTCAAGGCCCGCGCGTGGGTCGATCTCACGGCTCGCCGCGATCGAGGAGAGCCTGGG
>JAJFTR010000048.1 GCA_021372825.1 Actinomycetes bacterium | reverse complement strand
CACGTGGCCGCTCTTCCCTGCGAGGTCGGCGGGTTCGATCGCCTTGCCGTCGAGCGAATAGGAGACTTGCACGTCGATGGGCAGTTCCTTTTCTGTCTCGGCCCGATAGAAGAAGTCCCCTCTGCCGTCGACCGTCACGTCAGCGGTCACATCGTCGCCCGAGCGCTGTGGCTCGAAGCCGTCCGTGAGCGACTCGATCGCGCCGGCGTCCGGGGCCGGGTCGACGAGCGAGATGGTCCCATTCCCCTCCACATGCAGCCAATCGACCACGATCGTGCTCTTGAGGCCGCCCGTCGCATCCATCACTGCGTACACGGTCTCGGTGTCCTCTATGCGGTCGACCCGCGTCGTAGGTTGCGCGGGCGCCGCGGAGGCCCCGATGAGGCTCGCGGCCACGACTGCCGCGACCAGACCGGCGCTACGGGCGCGTCTCGGATTGATGCGCATCATCATTCACCTCTCACGACATGTTTCGGCCAGCCGATGCTCAAGCGCTCGAAGAGAGGCTGGCCCACGACCAGGATGGCGGGCAGGAAGACCACGACCGAGAAGAAGCTCACCAACGCCCCCCGTGCGATCAGGAGTGTGAGCTCCCGGACCGTGCCGATATCGGACATGAAGG
Source organism: Actinomycetes bacterium (assembly GCA_021372825.1). Lineage (GTDB taxonomy): Bacteria > Actinomycetota > Coriobacteriia > Anaerosomatales > Anaerosomataceae > JAJFTR01. The sequence goes on along the minus strand of JAJFTR010000048.1, from coordinate 2,638 downwards.
CGAGGGGGATCGTCGCCGCGAACATGGTGGCGGCGCTCACCAGGATCGACTGGCTCGACTCGGCGACCGAGGTCTTGATGGCCTCGATGCGGTCGCTGGTCTTTCCCAGCTCCTCTTCATAGCGCGTGGTGATGAGCACCGCGTAGTCCACAGTGGCGCCTAGCTGGATGGCTCCGATCGCGAACGACGCGACGAAGATGATCTGCCCCGAGCCGAGCAGCACCATCGACATGTTGAGGAAGATCGCGAGTTCGATGGTGCCCACGAGCGCGACCGGCACCGAAAGCGAGCGGAAAGCGACGGCGACGATCACGACGATCGCCACGATCGAGATGATGTCGATTCTGTCGGCGTCACCCGCCGAAACGGTCTCCAAGTCGCGCATGAGCACGGACATGCCCGTAAGGTACGCTTCGCCCTGCCACTGCGTGGAAGCCATCTTCGAGATAGCCTCCAGGGCCGGGCCCATCTGGGGGTCCCACGTCTTGTAGGCAAGGTCGATCATGAGGTACGTGTACCCGTCCGAGAAGAACGTGGCCGTCGCTTCTGGCGGCAGGAACTCCTTGGGGATCTTCGGGTCGACCAAAGATGTGTATCCGAAGACGCGCGTGACCCCGTCGATCTTCTCCAGGTTTGCGCGGAGACGCTCGAGATCCACCGCAGACCCGGTGTCTTCGAGCACGAGGAACGCCGAGTTCGCGCGTCCGAACGCCTCGGCGATCTCCTTCTCCCCCTGGATCGACGGCAAGTCCGTGGGCATGCCCGCATCGATGTCGTAACTCTCCACAACGCGGCTGTTGCCGTAGTACGCCACACCCAAGAGCACCACCGCCACGAGCGCGACGACACCCGCGTGCCGAGCCACGAAGCGTCCGAGCCGTGAGAAGTCGAAGCGCGGGATCGGGTGCTGCACCCTTTGGATCAGCGGGAGCGCGTCGATCAAGAGTCCTGGCAGGAAGCACACGACGAGTAGCAGCGTTATCGCAACGCCACGGGCTAGCGTAAGCCCCAGATCCATGCCGAAACTCAGACGCATGAAGGTGAGTGCGAGGAACCCCGCGATGGTGGTGAGCGCCGCAGCCATGACCGCCTTGAAGGTGGCTTGGACCGCCACGATCATCGCGTCTTCCGTGTCGCGGGTGCGCCGTTCCTCCTCGAACCGGTGATACAAGAAGAGCGCGTAGTCCATGGTGACGGCGAACTGCAGCGCAAAGACGATGACGCTGGTGAGGTAGAAGACCTCCTGGCCGATGTAGTAGCTCAGCCCCAGGTTCATGACCACGCCGATGGCGATCGTGATGACGAAGAGTATGGGCACCACGATCGAGGGCACGGTGAGCAGCAGCACGAGGGTGACGAGCCCGATCGAGGCGAGGATCAGCCCCAGCTGCGAGCTGGACATCGACTCCTCGAGTTCGATCTGCTGAGCGCCGGCGATGGCGGCGTCATAGGGCTCGACCAGCCGTTTCACCTCGTTCACCGCATCCTTCACAAGCGGGTCGCTCATGGTGCCCGCGAACCCCACCTGAAGGAGAGTGCCGCCATCGGAGTAGTAGTTGCCAGCGACCGCCTTGTCGAGGAACTCACGCGGCTGTTCGATGGGCGCCAGGTCGGTCACCCAGTGGACCGCCTCGACGCCCCTGACCGCCTCGAGCTTCTTCACGAGTGTCGCGACCTTCGCGTCACTCTCGCCGCGGATGTACACCTGCATGGTGTTCCCCAGACCGAAGTCGTCGTTGAGGATCGTGAAGCCCTTGGTGGAATCGAGATCCTGGGGCAGGTACGACATCATGTCGTAGTTCGTGCGCTGGTTCATCATGCCCCATGCGGCGAGCACGAGGAGCACCGCGGTGATGGCCATGACAGCGCGACGCTGCTTGACCACGAAGACAGCGAATCTATTCAGCACGGGACGATCCCTCCGGCACGAGACCAGGCTACTCACACAACAATGCGCCCACGCGCGCGGAGTCCCTGCTACACGCGTGGTGCTCTCAACAACCCTCGGGATGTGATTGTAACCGAGAAAGAGGGAGCCGGAACATCCTGGGAGCCCTCAAAGCGCACGTGCGCCGCCGCCACCGCGCTCGACGAAGCCAGTCACCCAGCCGATTTCGCCCGGACCTCACCCGACACTGAGCACGCCGTCGGCCATGCTGGCGCGCCGGTCGGCGTATTCGGCGACGTAGGGCGCGTGAGTGACGACGACCACCGAGGTCCCCTTGCGCTCACACAGCTCGCGCATCAGGCCGAGTACCGCGTGTCCGGTCTTGGTGTCCAGATCGCCGGTGGGCTCGTCGGCAAGCACAAGCTTCGGATCGTTGGCGAGCGCGCGCGCGATAGCTACGCGCTGCTGTTCCCCACCGGACAGACGCCCGGGGAGATGGTTCCATCGCTCGGCGATGCCCGTGAGGGCGAGCAGCTCCTGCGCCCGATCCCGCCGGGCAGACGAGTCCTTGACGGTCGGCACGAGCGCGGCCTCGACGTTGTCCCGCGTGTTCAGGGTGGGAATCAAGTTGAAGCTCTGGAACACGAAACCCACCTTGCGCAAGCGTATGGCCGCGAGCTTGCTTTCGTTCAGGGGAGTGATGTCGGCCCCGTCGATCCAAACCCTGCCGCTTGTGGGCCGATCGAGTCC
>JAJFTR010000028.1 GCA_021372825.1 Actinomycetes bacterium | reverse complement strand
GCGGGCGGCGTGTGGGCGCACTTCATCACGTCCTTCTCGCCCAAGGCTTTCTACACGTCCGAGATGTTCTTGCTGCTCTCCATGATCGTCATCGGTGGATCGGGGAGCATCTCGGGTGCGGTAGTGGGTACGACGTTCGTGACGATCGCTCGTGAGCTGCTGCGGCAGGTCGAAGGCAGCATCAACAACGCGCATGTGCTGCCCTTCGAGGTCTTCGGGCTCACCGAGGCGGTCATGGCGGTCCTCATGATCGTGGTACTCATCTGGAGGCCGGGTGGTGTGGTGGGCGGTCAAGAAGTGACGTGGCCGATCCGGAAGAGGCGCATCAAGCCCGACGTGACCAAGGAGGTCGAAGATGTCGCATGAACTGACGCGTGACAAGGCGTTCTTCGCGTTCTCGCGCGAGCTGGAACCCCAGCTGAGGGTCGCGTTGGGCGAGGAAGTGCGCATGACCACGCACGACTGTTTCAGCGGACAGCTCAAGACCACGGCCGACACACTGGCCACGCTCGACTGGAGCATCACGAACCCGGCGACGGGGCCGGTGTACATCGAGGGGACCAAGCCCGGCGACATCTTGAGGATCGATCTGCACGAGGTGAGACCTCTGGGGCCCTCCGTGATGATCGCGGTTCCCGAAGTGGGGGCGCTCGGCCACCTCATCACACAGGAGGAGACCGCGATCCTGGATACGCGTGATGACACGGTCGTCTTCAAGGACAAGGTCGTGGTACCCCAGCGGCCGATGCTCGGCGTGATCGGTGTCGCGCCGGCCGAAGGGGAGGTCCCCAACAGCACGCCAGGCGTCCACGGCGGCAACATGGATTGCACGCTGATCACGTCGGGCACGAAGCTGTATCTGACGGTGGGGGTGGAAGGCGCGCTCTTCGGGTGCGGTGACATGCACGCGGCGATGGGTGACGGCGAGGTCGTGGTCTGCGGTGCCGAGACACCCGGCGAGGTCCGGTTCACTCCGGACGTCGTTGACATCCCCGGCCTGCCCACACCGTTCATCGAGACCTCAGACCTGGTGGCTGTGGTCGCTGCCGCGGAGTCCACCGACGCCGCCTACAAGATGGCGCTCGACATGATGCACGGGTTCCTGACAAGGGTCGCGGGTCTGCCGGTCAACGACGCGGCCATGCTCATGAGCCTTGTGGGCGACCTGCGTTTCTGCCAGGTGGTGGACCCGCTCGTGACGGTGCGCTTCGAATTCCCCAAGAAGGTGCTCGCCGCGTACGGGTACTCGCTTCCCGCTTAGCACGAGACGGCAATGGTGGTGGGAGATACTAGATGCGGATGCGGATGTATCCGCATCTAGTGCGTCTGGCGCCCGGAGTCGTGAGTGTCCGCCTCGCCCCGTTGGTCGACGGGCGCCGTCTCGTGTCCGGCATCAGTGGTGTGGGACGCACCTGAGGTCGTGGCGCCTTGGTGGGTCTCGCCTCCGTCGGGGTAGGCCCCTGAGTTCTCGCTGTGGGTGGGGTCGGCGAGCTTCTGCGTCTCGCAGGGCTCGAGGTAGCTGCCGGCTGTGTGCGAGGCGTCGCCCCCGCTGTGTGCTCCGGTGGTGTCTTCAGGATGCCCGGACTCTACGCTATGCGTTGCGTCATGCGGGATGCTGCCGCTTGGGAGCTTCTGGGCCGCGGAGGCGGCGACAAGAGGAGTGGCGGGCGGCGTGATCGCGGGGACCGGCGTGGCGGCTCGCACCGCGCTGACGGTGGGCGCGAGCGTGATGGCGAGCATGACGCTCGCGGCGCCCAGCTTGGCAGGCGTCGTCCAGGTGCTGGGGTCGAAAGACCCGATGTGCACCAGGACCGGCTCGGGCACGGAACGCAGCCACACACTTGCCCGCGCGAGGAGCCCGCTTTGTGTGCTTGCGGGCACGAGGAACGGCAGCAGCGACGGCAGGTAGCGCTTGCTATGCGCGCGGCGGTATTCGGAGGCGCACCGGGGGCAGTCGTGGAGGTGGGAGTGGAGCGCTGCACGCTCGGGCTCGGTGATGCCGGTGCCGAGGTCGCGGTAGATGGTCTCGACGGCCGTTCGACATGCGTGGGGTAGGTCGCAGACCTCGGCGTACGCGCGCCCGAAGGCGTCTCGGGCCCGCGATACCAAGACGTCGGAGTTGGCAGGCGTGGTCTCGAGGGCCTCGGCTATATCGGCAGACGACAGTCCATGGACCTCGCGCATCACAAGAGCGGTGCGCTGGCGAGGAGGCACGCGCCTCAAGGCGGTGAAGACGCTTTTGGCTGTCTCACGATCGAGGATCTCGCTCGCAGAATCACGAATGGCGGGAAGATGTGCCGGCGCCTCGTCGGTAAGCTCGCTCTCCGACGGGCGTGCTGCCTTTCTGCGCGCAGTGTCGGTGGCGACGTGGGCCGCGAGCGTGTAGAGCCAGGCGCGGGGGTCGTGCACGGCGGTGTCTCCAGCGCGCAAGACGCGCAGGAACACCTCTTGGGCCGCGTCTTCGGCGGCATGCGGGTCCATGAGACGTGCGAGCAGGTATCCGCGGATCGCGGTGTAGTACCTGCGGTAGAACTCGCCGAACGCGACCGGGTCGCCTTGCAGCGTGCGTGCGAGCACCGCCTCGTCAGAGGCTCTGCGCGTGGCGAGCGACGTGAATGTGTGGGCGAGACTGGCTGAGCTCACAGGAGGTGTCCTTGTCAGGTCCTGCAGCGAGTGACGACGTGTGCGCCGTCACTCGCCTTCTTGCATACACGATGCCATTGTTCCCTAGTGGTGCGCACCACCATCGTCAGAGGGGTGCGGCCCGCTGCGCGCGTGGTGCGAGCCCGGCTCGGGCTGCTCGGCGGGAGCGGACGGCGTGGGGCAGGGCGCCTCAGCGCGCACGCGGGTCTGCTCGCGGGTCTCGGTATGTGTCTGCGTCTGCGAGCGGGTCTGAGTGGCCGTCTGAGTGGCCGCCTGAGTGGCCAGGTGCTCCTCGATGTGCAGGCGGTCCTGCGACCTCGTGCGGTCGCGGTCGGGAGTGCACGTGGACTCGCAAGACTGGTCTTGGTCACGCGTGCGCAGCAGAGTGGGAGTGCAGCTTGTTGCACGCGACGCGATCCGCGCGGCCGAGGCTATGGCCGGACCGGCTGACGCACCGGCTCGCGACTGGCTTGCAAGCGGGGCGTCGAGTGCGAGAGCGGCGCTGAGCCCACCGAACACCACCGCTCCCAGTGCCGTCCCGAGGAGCATGGCGACGATCTTGCGTTTCATGGTACGTCCTTTCGCGTCGGTGCCTTACAGCTTCTAAGACGTACACACCGCGAGAACCTTTCACGAAGGGCTGGACGAACGCGCGACACTGACGCCGTGGTCGTCTCGGCGCATCACCGCGGAACACGGTAGGATAGTGCGATACAGGTGACCAAGGAGGGTGGCATGCGCATCATCGTGGTGGTCGGCGCTCGGCCTAATTTCATCAAGGTGGGGCCGCTCATGCCGGCACTCGCCCAAGGTGGGATCGAGGCCGACATCGTGCACACGGGTCAGCACTACGATGCCGTGATGTCAGACGTCTTCTTCAGCGACCTCGAGATCCCCGAACCCCGCTGGTCTTTGGGTGTGGGAAGCGGTACTCACGCCGTCCAGACGGGCACGGCGATGATGCGCCTGGAAGAGCTTCTGCTTGCCGAGCGCCCGGACGCGCTTCTTGTTGTCGGCGACGTGAACTCCACGCTTGCCGGCGCGCTCGCGGCGGTCAAGGTGCATGTGCCCGTGATCCACCTGGAAGCTGGATTGCGCTCGAGGGACATGTCCATGCCCGAGGAGGTCAACAGGCTGGTCACCGATCAACTCTCGGCGATGCTGCTCACCCCTGTGGCCGAGGCGGGCGAGAACCTCATCGCGGAAGGCGTGGCGCCGGAGCGCATCCACTTCGTCGGGAACATCATGGCCGAGAGCGTCTTGCGCAACATCGAGCGCATCGCCGACCGGGACGTGTGCGGCGCCCACGGTATGGAGCCGGGGTCGTACGTGCTTGCGACCGTGCATCGCCCCGAGAACACCAACCACCCCGAACGTCTGTCACAGATCGTGGCGGCGTTTGCGGCGTCGCCTCTGCCGGTGCTGTTCCCGGTGCACCCGCGCACGCGGCCCAGTCTTGCCGAGCACGGCCTTGACGGCGAGTCGCACGGCGTGCGACTGGTCGATCCCGTGGGCTACCTGGACATGCTCGCCTTGGAGCGCGACGCGGCCGCCATCGTCACCGACTCGGGGGGTGTGCAGGAAGAGGCCTGCATGCTGCACACTCCGTGCGTGACGGTGCGGCGCAACACCGAGCGCGGAGTGACGATCGAGGTGGGTGCGAACCGGCTTGCGCGCGCGTATGCCGAGGAGATCTCCTCGGCACTGGATGAGGCGCTCGCCTCAGCCCGCGACTGGCAGGTGCCCGAGCGTTGGGACACGCAGGTGTCACGGCGCGTCGTGGACGCGATCCTAAGCGGTGTCATCCCGCTCTTGGGTTACTGAGGGCATCGTGCGGATACTCGTCACTGGCGGGGCTGGCTACATCGGCAGCATCACATGCCGGGTGCTGCTGGATGCCGGACATGATGTGACGGTCCTGGACACCTTGGAGAAGGGCCATCGCTGGGCTGTGGACGAGCGCGCACGGCTCGTCGTGGGCGATGTGGGTGATGCTGCGGCTTGCGCGGAGGCGCTGGCGGACGTGGAGAGCGTGCTGCACTGTGCGGGCTACATCGAGGTCGCCGAGTCGGAGAAAGAACCCGAAAAGTACTACGAGAACAACGTGACGCGGCCGCAGGTGCTGCTCGAAACGATGCGTGCATGCGGGGTCACCAGTCTGGTGTTCTCCTCCACGGCGGCTGTGTACGGAGAGCCGAGCGAGATACCCGTAACGGAGGACGCGCCGTTGCGGCCGGTCAACGTGTACGGCAAGAGCAAGGCGCGATTCGAGGAGCTGCTCGATGACGCTGAACGCGTGTGGGGGCTCCGCAGTGTGCGTCTGCGCTATTTCAACGTCGCGGGCGCGATGCATGAGGCCGGTCTCGGCGAGGCGCACACTCCCGAGACGCATATCATTCCCCGCGTGTTAGGCGCGATGGCAGCGGGGGTGCGTGAGTTCGAGGTGTACGGCGGCGATTACCCAACCCCCGATGGAACCTGCATCCGCGACTACATCCACGTGCTCGATCTTGGGGACGCACATCGTCGCGCGCTTCAGTACCTTGAGGCAGGTGGTGAGACGGCGGTATGCAATCTGGGCAACGGGCGCGGTTACTCCAACAGGGAGGTGGTGCGCACGTGTGCGGAGGTGACCGGCGCCGAGGTGACGACCGTTATCGGGCCGCGCCGGGAAGGAGACCCGGCGGTCCTGATAGCAAGCGCGAAACGCGCGGGCGCCCTTCTCGGTTGGAAGCCGCGGCTGAGCGGGCTTCGTACCATCATCTCTGACGCGTGGCAGTGGCATCAGATGGCCGAGCACTGACAGGATGTCACGCGGTTGTGGCATACTCCAAGGATAAGACGCGCCGAAACATCGGTCGCGGGGGCGTAAGAAGGGGCGAGACCATGATGTGCCGTTCGGGATCCAGCCGTGTCCGCCTAGCTTCATGCATTCTTGCGGTATGCCTGGTGGCGATGATACTTCCTGGGGTCGCGAGCGCCTCTGCGCCGACGCCCGCGCGGCTCGGAGTCGCCGCCAAGGCGGCCAAGGCGGCGTCGACGCTCAACGGCGGGGGCCGCGCCGGCGCGGGAGTGTCCACCCTGGTTTTGGACGATGACATTCCCGGGGCCGTGCCTCTTGGACCGTCACCCGTCTCGGGAAGCGTTGACGCGGTGAGCGATGTTGCGGACGTGTTCTCGGTGGACGTGCCGTCGGGCTCACGCCTGAGTCTCACTTTGACCGGTGCCGCCACACTCAACGCTGACGTCTGCGTGTTCGACCGTGACGCGACGAGCATCGATGTGGACACAGCGCTTGCCGGGACGCTTGGAGACGCCTTGCCCAAGGCCGTGGTCTTCGACGTGCCGGCTGGAGTAGGGGGCACATACTACGTCGCGGTATGTGCGGCGGCGGGCAGCGGATCGTACACCCTCGCGTGGGAGATCGTGCCCATTCCATCAGGGCCGGACGACGACGGGCCGGGCGTGGACCTTCCCTTGAGCCCGGCGAGCGGCACACTGGATGATCTGTCGGATCCGGCGGACGTGTATGCGGTGGACCTCGCTGCGGGTGAACGCCTGATCGTGTCCTTGCAAGGCCCGGCAGATGCCGACTTCGACCTGCGTTTGTTCGCCCCGGGGACGACGAGCGTATATGGATCGCTACCCGTGTGGGGCGCCGCGACTGCCTCGGCAGAGGAGTCGTTCATGTTCGATGCGCTTGAGGGGCAAGGCGGCAGGTATCTGCTCGACGTGCACGCGGTGGAGGGTGCCGGCGCGTACACGATCACGTACCAGATCGTGGCCATCCCGGCCGACACCTGGGACACCACGGCCGACGCGGTCCTGATCTCGCACGACGGCGGCACGACCTCCCAGTCTCTGGACCGGGCCACGGACGCGAATGACTTCTTCCAGGTGGCGCTTGCCGCAGGAGAGCGGCTCACTGTCACGGTCAACGGCGCGGCGGATACCGACTTCGACGTGTATGTCTACACCGCCGCGGGAGCGGAACCTGTCGCCTTCGCGAACGACAGCGCGTATCCGGATCGCGTGGTGTTCGACGCGGGCGCCAGCGGCGCGTACTACGTGGAAGTTGAGACCTTCTCGGGCAGCGGGCCGTACACCCTTTCCTGGACGGTGACTCTCACGCCGGAGTGGACAGGCACGACCAGAGTCGAGGGGCCCGACCGCTACACCACCGCGATCGCTCTTTCGGCCTCTACGTTCCCGGCAGGTGGCAGCGAGACGGTCGTGCTCGCCACAGGCGCGTCGTTCCCGGATGCGCTTGCGGCTTCCGGACTCGCCGGCTGCTACGAGGGTCCGCTTCTGCTGACCAAGCCCGATGCGGTTCCTTCTGGGGTGCTGGCGGAGCTCGACAGGCTCGGCGCGTCGCGGGTCGTGATCATCGGAGGCACGTCCGCGGTGTCTTCCGGCGTGGCCAACGCACTCGGGACTGCGGGGTACTCGGTATCGAGGATACAGGGTGCGAACCGCTACGAGACGGCTGCCAAGGTGGGAGCCGAGATCGCGCGCCTTACAGACGACGGATTCGTGCATGCGGCGTTCGTCACGCGTGGTGACCAATTCGCTGACGCGCTTGCCGTGTCGCCTTTCGCGTACTCGCGCAAGATGCCCGTCCTGCTCACTCCGACTACCTCCCTTGCCGCCGAGACGAGCAATGCGATCGTCTCGCTTTCGGTGGAGGATGTGTTCATCGCCGGCGGTCAGGCCGCGGTGAGTACGCCGGTGCAGCAAGCCATCGACCGCCTGGCTCCCACAGTCCGTCCGGTGGTGCGGCTTCAAGGCGCCAACCGATATGCGACGGCTGTCACAGTGGCGGAGTACGCGATCGACTACTACTGGGCGACGCCGGAGTACGTCGGAGTGGCCACAGGGCTGAACTTCCCCGACGCTCTGGGTGGTGGAGCCGTGTGCGGTGCGCGTGGCGGCGTACTGCTGATGACGTCGCCGACCGCGCTCAGCGCAGAGACGGCGGCCTTCATCACCGCGCACAGGGAGGGCGTGCTCTCGACCAAGGTCTTTGGAGGCACGGCGGCGGTCTCGAACACCGTCAAGACGCAGGTTGACTCGCTTCTGGGCGAGTGACGCACAAGTGCAGGGTTCCAAGCCTGGCAGAGGCACGCTAGAATAGGCGTCGCCGCGTTTCGCGGCGGATCGGGCGATTAGCTCAGTGGGAGAGCGCTTCCTTCACACGGAAGAAGTCACAGGTTCAAATCCTGTATCGCCCACCATAGTCTCTATATCCGAACCCTCACGGTTAGCGAGGGCATCAAGGAGCTCAGTCACCTGGGCTCTTTGTATTTGGCCGTCAAGAGCAAGCGTCACGGAAGCATCTCCTCTCCTGGGAGATCGTCTCGGCGGGGAGCCTGAACTGCTCCATCGTGCACCCAAGGGAGTTCTTCAAGGGAGCCCTGCTGGCCAACGCATCCTCGGTGCGACGAGGTGGTGAGCATGAGGGGGATGAGCCTGTTCTAACGGACCCACAGCTGCGTGCGATGTTGCTGCCTCGTGCACCCGCTAGTTGTCGGAGTCTTGTTGTAGGAAGGCCTCGCATCCTACACCTTGAGAAGCGCTACTGCCTAGGCATCCAACTGACCTTCCAGACTCCGTCAACGAGGTTGACTCCCCACCATTCGCCAGGTTCTGGTACGACGACTGGGTATGTGTGTGTCTCTCCTTGCGACACGACCGACGTTGATGTCTCGTAGGTCACCCGCACCAGGGCAGTGTCCTTGTCGACTACTCGGACTTCCATGATCTTGAAGTCTCTGTAGTACTCATTCGCTTCCCTCGAATCGTTCACATACGTGTCGAAATCTACCTCCGGAGTCGCATACATTGAGTAGGCTGTTGCCCACTTCGAGGAGTTGCACGCTGCAATCAGGTCAAGCACGATCGCGTCCGGTGTACGACCTGAAATGTCAGTGTGGGGCAGGGATGGGTCATCGGCGCGGATCTCCGCACCAACAGACGTCTCGGCGCCGGAAGGCGGCGCAACAGTGGGAACGGCTTCACGACTACGTTCGCCGTGCCCACCTGAGCATCCTGTCAGCAGTGTACACAGCAACATGACCGCTATAACGAAACGCATGGATTGCACCTTCCTGTTGTCTCGCGACCTGCTGATGCGCAGCTCTCCCTCGCTGGTTGCCATCAAGTGTCGAAAGGTCTTTGAACCATATGGCGCCATGAGTGACGCTTAGAGTGGTCACGCACAAACAACACAGGCAAAGTCACGACGTTCGGAACACACGTACTACCGTCCGAGCCTTACTCACATCGACGTATGGTGCAAGGTCCGAGGCTGGAGTTGCCCCGTTTCCGTTGACACCTGGGAACCAGGACGCGGTAGCCTGAAGCTGCCGCTGCTCCAGTCCCCACTCGAACTCCGCCGGTGACAAGTTGCCGAGCGACGGATGCCGCCGGTGCGGGTTGTAGGATCCCTCGATGTGGTCGAAGGTTGCGGACCTCGCTTCGCCCCTGGCCTTGAACCGGTGATGGTGCACGCAGTCCTTCTTGATCGCCGCCATCCCGAGCGCGTCGACCACGATGTCGCTTCTCAGGTCATCTCGCATCGACCAGCCGACGATGCGCTTCGTGCATGCGTCCATCACCACGGCGAGGAAGAGCCACCCCTCCCAGGCCGGTACGTAGGTGATGTCGGCGAACCACGCCTGGTTGGGCGCTTCCGCGGTGATCGGTCTTTCGGGCGGAGAAAAGCGCGGCCTTGCGAAGTATCTCCTTCTCCTCGAGCAGGCTGCGGTTCTCGCGCCTCAAGCGCCTCAGCTCGTCGCCTTCCTCCCTCGTGAGACCGTCTTCGAGACCCTCATCGACCTCGGCCTGCCGCACCCACTTCCTGAGCGTGTCCGGCGCGACATCGATCTTGTATGCCGTGGCTCTGATGCCCCGGCCCCGAGCCGGCAGAGACGGACCGCCTCGCTCCGGGGCTCCGGTGTGTACTCCATGCGTTGACTCCCTTCTGACCCCGTAGGCGTCTACTTCTAGGGTGTCAACGAAAGCGGGCCAACTCCAACTCCAGCCCATCATGTGAATGACCCAGGCCCCCTGGGGTCCTCCATGTGAGGATCCGGGGGGGGGGGCTTCGTGTGAAGGCGGACTCGAAGGTCGTGTGGTGGGTCCGCGGTGCGAGGGAGCCGCGGAGCATCGCCGCTGAGACAGCAATCGGATGACCCGATGCGATGTTCGGTCGGCGCAGGCCGTTCATGCCGTTCTTTTGACCGTACGTCACTTGTGATCCGTCGCGCGACAAGGTCTTGAGCGCCCCGGTGCACGGAATGGTAGGCACCGTCTTGCCTGAGAAGTGAGCTTACTGCGGCCGGTTCTGGAAGCGTCAGTGGCGGGTGATCGAGAAGACCGTTTGTCGGATAACGATTACGGGCCCATGCAGCACCTGACTGGCGATGCCGATATTCACTTCTAGCGGGAAAGCACGAAGGACGCATACACATACTGCGCACCCGCGGAGGAGGCCGACATGCCACGCGAGCGGGCGTATTCCGAGTGGAGACCGAAGCGCAACCTGCCGCCACAGTTGAGTGCGTTAGAAGCGCGGGACATCATGTTCGAGTGCTGCTACACACTCCACGGTCCGCACTTCGAGCTCACGAAATCCTCGCTGGGTATCCGCTCGGACGAGCAGCGCGTCAAGCAGAGCGTCAAGGGGATGCTGCGGCTGGCCTTCAAGCGCGTGGATGGCGATTATGACCGTCCGACTCGCGACCACCTGCTCAAGGTGATCGAGGTGATGAGCGAACAGTCGCTCTCGTGGGGGACGCCCGAAGACGTCGTGGACCGTCACATGAACGAGCTTCGGCGGGTCATGGCGCGTGTCGTAGAGGCCTAGGGGTCTGACACTCAGCCAGCAGCCCAGTTAATCGCCTCGGCGAACGAGGGATGCACCGCTGCGGTATGTTTGACGTCGCTCAGGGTGGCTCCCGTACGGACTGCGAGTGCAAGAGGGTAGATCAAGTCACTCGCGTTGTCCGCTGCGACGTGCGCACCGAGCAGTGTTCGGCCTTTCTCGTCGGCGAGGATCTTGACGAGCCCGCGTCGGCTGTCGGAAGTGATCGCCGCGCCAAGGTACTCGAAGGTTGCGCGGTGCACCGTGTACGGGACCTTCGCCTCGTCAGCCTCGGCTTCTGAGAAGCCCACCTGAGCGAGCTCGGGAACGGTGAAGCACGCGAAGGGCACAGCTCGTACGTCGGGCTCATGCGCATGCCCGGTAAGGATGGAGGAGGCCACCGCACGTCCGTGGATCGAAGCTACCGGTGTGTGCTGCGCCATTCCCGCAGCGTCGCCGATGACGAAGATGTGCCGGTCGCTCGTGCGCAAGTACTGGTCCAGGACCGGGTTGCCGTGCAAGTCGAGCTCGATCTGGGCTTGGCCGATGTCGAGGGAATCCAAGGAGGGGGTGCGTCCGACGGCTGCGAGCACGCGCTCGCACTCTATGACGTGCTCGGCATCCTGGGCGTCGGAGTGGGTGACCCGGAGTCTACCGGGGACGCCGTCGATGGACGTCACCGTTGCGCCCCTGACGAACGTGACGCCGAGGTCGCTCAATGCTGAAAGGGCCACCTCGACCGTCTCGCGGTCGAAGGACGTGAGGAACTCGTCACTGCGCGAGAGCACCGACACCGACGTCCCGAACGAAGCGAAGATGCCCGCGAACTCCATCGCCACATACCCGGAGCCGACGATGACGATGGATGCGGGCAGCGCAGGGTAGTGGAGCGCCTCGTCGCTGGAGTCTGCGAGAGGGCCGCCGGGAACCGCGAGACCCAAGGGGGCGGACCCAGTGGCGATCACCACGAAGTCGGGCTCCAGGACGGCGTCGCCTATGGCGACGCGTGTAGCTGTGAGGAAGTGAGCCGAATCGCGGATGACCTCCACGCCGAGCTCAGTGAGTATCCCCAGCTGGTCACCGGCATATGTCTCCTGCGCATGCCACTTCCATGCGAGCGTGTCCGCCCAGTCGACGGAAAAAGCATCCACCACCGTGCCGAACGTCTCCGCGCCGCGCACGATCCTATGCACGCGTGCGGCGTCGTGAAGCGCCCTCTTGGGGATACAGCCTCTCCAAAGGCACGTTCCCCCGAGTCTGTCGGGCTCGGCCACAGTCACGCGGGCGCCTCCGCGGGCACATGCGCGCGCGCACGCGGTCCCGGCCGTCCCTCCACCGATGACGAGCACATGTGTTTGCTCCGGCATGGTGTCTCCTTTGCTAGACTGATTCGCCGTGATTATCACCATCGACCACATCACGAAAACCATCGGTGCGCGCGTTCTGTTCCGCGATGCGTCGTTGCAGATCGGCGCCCGCGACCGTATCGCGCTCGTCGGTCCCAACGGAGCGGGCAAGACGACGCTGCTCGACATCATCGCGGGCGAGCAGGATCCGGATGAGGGTCGCATCGTGCGCAGCCGAGACGCGGTCGTCGGCTACCTCAAGCAGGAAGCCATCGAGATGTCGGGCCGTACCGTGCTTGCCGAGGTGCTCTCGGTGGCTCCGGAGGTGACGTCGGTCGAACATCGCCTGCACCTGCTCGAGGAAGAACTCGCGAGCAACCCCGAGGGCGAAGAAGCCGAGCGTCTTCTTTCCGAGTACGGACGTCTGCGGGACAGGTTCGAGCACTTGGGCGGCTATACGCTGGAATCCGATGCGCGTGCTGTTCTAGGAGGGCTCGGGTTCAGGGACAGGGATCTTGAGCGCGACTGCGAGGAGTTCTCGGGCGGATGGCTCATGCGCATCTCGCTTGCGAAGTTGCTGGTCGAACAGCCCGATGTCCTGCTCCTCGATGAGCCGACGAATCACTTGGACCTGGAGTCGGTCACATGGCTCGAAGGCTTCCTCCGCTCATATGACGGCGCTGTTCTGCTTGTCAGCCATGATCGTGCGTTCATGCAAGGTCTCGTGGACCACGTCGCTGACATCGACCAGCAACGTCTCACGGTATACACGGGTTCCTACGAAGAGTACACGCGACAGAAGGCCCTTGCTCGCGAGCAGCAAAAACTGGCTTACGCGCAACAGCAGCGCGAGATCGCCCATATGGAGGAATTCGTCGAGCGGTTCCGATACAAGGCCACCAAGGCACGGCAAGTGCAGGACCGTGTGAAGAAGCTCGAACGCATCGAGCGTATCGTCCTCCCTGACGTGCACAAGTCGGTGCGTTTCGCATTCCCCCAGCCGGTGCGTACGGGCGAGGAGGTCGTGAAGCTCAGCGGGGTACGCAAGGCGTACGGCGACCTCGTGGTGTATGAGTCGCTCGACCTCGCGCTGTACCGAGGTGACCGTGTGGCGCTTGTCGGTCCCAACGGGGCGGGGAAGTCCACGCTACTCAAGATGATCGCGGGGGTTCTCGCGCCGGACCGTGGGCAACGCACCTTGGGCCATAAGGTGTCGGTCGCCTACTTCGCTCAGCACCAACTCGAGGCGCTGGACCTCAAGAACACCGTCCTCCAAGAGCTTTCGAGTGCCGCTCCGGGATGGACCCCGCAGGAGTCACGCAGGCTTCTCGGCGCCTTCCTCTTCGAGGGGGACGATGTGAACAAGCTCGTGCGGGTGCTCTCGGGTGGAGAAAGAGCTCGGCTGGCGCTCGCGAAGCTGCTTGTGGCGCCCGCACCGCTCCTGTGCCTTGACGAGCCCACCAACCATCTCGATGTCGCCTCGGCCGATGTGCTCGAACAGGCATTGTCGGCCTACACAGGCACGCTCGTGCTCATCACGCACGATCGCCATCTGATCCGCTCGGTAGCCAACAAGATCGTCGACGTAAGGGACGGTCACGTGCGCGTCTTCGAGGGCGACTACGACTACTACTTGTTCAAGCGGGAGCAAATGGATGGAGAGCAGGCCGCCCCAACAGCGGCATCCAAGAGCAGAAGCGGGGGCCGGCGCACCTCGGCCGCGCAGGTGCAACCAGAGCCCGCCGTATCAGCACCCAAGACGCGAGAGCAGAAGCGCGTTGAGGCCGAGTCACGCAACGCGACGTACAGGGCGAGCAAGGAGATGAAGAAGAAGCTCACGCTCATCGAGCGTGAGCTCGACGCGGCGCACAGGCGTCACGATGAGCTGTTGCAGGAGTTGGCCGACCCTGGAGTCTACGAGGACAAGCGCCGGTTCTTCTCGGTGATGGATGAGTACAACGCCCTCAAAGAGCGTGTGAGCGAGCTGGAGTCTCAGTGGCTCGAGACGACCGCGGCTCTCGAGGAGGACTAGGCACGGCGGCGCTCTTGCGGGTAGGCCGTTGCGTTCGCCTTGTGCGCCATGGTACAAGCAGGAAGTGTGGAATCCGGCGATTCACCTGTATAGTACGGCGACCGCGTGCCACTGTCGGGTAGCCTTGTGTTGCATAGAGTGTCGGTCGGCTGTGCGGGGAAATTGACAGGGGTGAGGGTTCATGGCAGCGCATGAGAGCGTTCTGTTCGCGATGGGTCTCGCGTTGGGTCCGGTGCTCTTCTTGCTCCTGCTGCTGGGCGCACAGGCGGTGTTCGCTCACCGCCGCCCGACCGACCTCAAGGGCACCGCCTTCGAGTGCGGGATGCCGCAGGCGGGTTCTCCGTGGGTACCCGTGAACGTGCGCTTCTCGACCGTCGCGCTTCTGTTCGTTCTCTTCGACGCCGAGACGGTGCTCCTCTTCGGCGTCGCTCCTGCGGTGCGAGGCTCGCTCACCGGACTTGTGGAGGTCGCCGCGTTCGCCGCGTTCCTCGCATTCGGGTTGGTGTACGCGTGGAGGAAGGGGGCGCTCGCGTGGCGATCATAGATGACCTTGGAGCTTCGCTGGAGAAACTGCCTGGCGGCGGGGTCGCACTGACGACTCTGGATGGGTTCATGGGCTGGTCTCGTAGCATGTCCGAGT
Organism: Actinomycetes bacterium; assembly: GCA_021372825.1. Classification (GTDB taxonomy): domain Bacteria; phylum Actinomycetota; class Coriobacteriia; order Anaerosomatales; family Anaerosomataceae; genus JAJFTR01. The sequence continues at coordinate 7,689 of JAJFTR010000028.1, read as the reverse complement.
GGACGTATCCGCTCGGCACGGCCTGTTGCGCGATGGAGTACATCGCTTCGTCGTTCTCACGGTTCGACTTCGATCGGCACGGGTCCATTCCGCGCTCCGATCCCCGGCACTGCGACGTGATGGTGGTGGCGGGCACGATCACGCGCAAGATGGCGCCCGTCCTCAAGCGCCTGTACGAGCAGATGCCCGACCCAAAGTGGGTCATCGCCATGGGGAACTGCACGGTCTCTGGCGGCATCTTCTACTACGACTCGTATTCTGTCGTGCGCGGGATCGACGAGATCGTGCCGGTGGACATCTATCTGGCAGGGTGTCCGCCTCGTCCTGAGGCCTTCCAAGACGCGGTCCTGCAACTGCGCGCGAAGATCAAGGCGCACTCCATCGCGCCGTCCAATGAGCGGCCCGTCCGGAGCACGCTGCCGAACGCAGACACTCCGCGAAAAGGCGAGGGAATTGCCGAAGGCGGTGAGCGCTCATGAACGCGGAGGAGCTCAAGGACCGGCTGTGCGCCCAGTATCCCGATCTGTGCGAATCGCTGTCGATCGAGTCCGGAAGGGCAACGCTCGTCGTGGCGGCGCAGGACCTGCATGCGTGCGCAGCGGACCTCAAGGACATGGGGTTCGACTTCCTGGAAATGCTCACGGCCCTGGACTGGGGCGACGAGTTCGAACTGGTGTACCTTCTGCGCTCACACGAGATGGCGGTGAGTATGTTCGCGAAGTGCCGCGTGCTGCGGGATGCGCCGCGCGTCGCGAGTCTCGTCGACGTATGGCCCGCTGCGAACTGGCACGAGCGAGAGGTGTTCGACTTGTTTGGCATCTCCTTCGACGGTCATCCCGACCTGAGGCGCCTCCTTCTACCGGAGGATTGGTCCGGTCACCCGCTTCGCAAGGACTACGAAGACGAGCGAATCGTCCGGCGGCCGGACTACATCTAGAGGAGGTGCGCTGTGCCTCACGACCTTACGGTGAACATCGGTCCGTCGCACCCGTCCACTCACGGCGTGTGCAACCTGCTGGTCGAGCTTGACGGCGAAGTCATCGTGTCGGCCGAACCCAGGATCGGCAATCTTCACCGTGGTATCGAGAAGATCGCCGAGAACCGCACGTATATGCAGGTGATCCCTCTCACAGACCGTCTGGACTATGTAGGCAGCATGTACTCGAACTGGGCGTACTGCCGTGCGGTCGAACAACTCGCGGGGATCGCTGTGCCTGAGCGTGCGGAGTACATCCGAGTCATGATGTGCGAGCTTCAGCGCATCGGAAGTCACATGATGGCGCTCGGTCCCGCTGGGTCGGATGCGGGCGCGACGTCGGTCTACATGTACACGTTCGCTCAGCGAGACTTGGTCCTGGACCTGTTCGAAGCTGTGTGCGGCGCTCGTCTCACCTACAACTACGTGCGGCCCGGTGGTGTGTCACTGGACCTGCCTGACGGTTGGGTCGAGCAGTGCAGGGCGTTCATCAGCCAGCTGCCCGGCGCCATGCTCGAACTCGACCGCCTCTTGTTCGGCAATGTCATCGCGCGAGCCAGGATGAAGGGGATCGGCGTCCTCAGTCGCGAGGACGCGATAGCCTGCGGCACGTCCGGGCCGGTCGCACGAGGCTCCGGCGTGGACTTCGATCTTCGCCGAGACGATCCCTTCTCGGTCTATCCCCGGTTGGAGTTCTCTGTGCCGCTCGGGGACAACGGCGACTGCTACGACCGGGCGCGCGTCCACCTGTTCGAGTGCATCGAGAGCTGCAAGATCATCGCACAGGCTCTTGACCAGATAGAGCCCGGACCCGTGAGGAACGACGACGTTCCTCGGCTCATCGCGCCTCCCGCCGGCGATACCTACGCTCACGTCGAGAGCGCGCGGGGTTCTCTCGGCGTGTACCTGGTGAGCGATGGCTCAGTGCGCCCGTACCGCATGAAAGTACGTTCTCCGGCGTTCAGTAACCTGAGCGTCTTGCCTCTGCTGGCGAAAGGACACCTGCTGTCCGACCTCGTGATCATCTTGGGCTCGCTTGACCCGGTGTTCGGGGAGGTGGATCGATGACGTTGTTGCTTGGGATGGGGTGGGGTGCTCTGGGGGTCCTCGTGATCGCGGTCGGCGCGATCTTCGGCGTGTGGTGGGAACGCAAGGTCTCGGCGCGCATCCAGATGCGTCTTGGTCCACAACAGATCGGTCCTGCCGGCTCACTGCAGATGATCGCGGACGTGCCGAAGCTGCTTTTCAGGGAGGACATCATCCCTGCCAGAGCCGACCGCACGCTCTTCAAGCTCGCTCCGCTGATCGTGTTCGCACCGATCGCGATCGCAATGGTGGTCATCCCGTTCACTTCAGGATGGGCGCCAATGGACATGAGCGTCGGCGTCTTGTTCTTCTTGGCGGTGCCCTCCATCGAATCGATCGCATTGCTGATATCGGCATGGGCCTCGCACAACACGCTGTCGACTCTCGGAGGCCTGCGCGGCGCCGCTCAGTTGATATCCTATGAGGTGCCGCGCTCCCTGTCCGTCTTGCCGCTCGTGCTGCTCGCGGGATCGCTGCGCCCCTTGGACATCGCTCAACGGTGGGAGTGGTGGTGGTTCCCGCTCACGCTCGTGGCGTTCGTCGTGTTCTTCATCGCGTCCCTGGCCGAGATGAATCGCGGACCGTTCGACATGCCCGAGGATGAGTCCGAGCTCGTCGCGGGGTACTTCGCGGACTACTCCGGTATGCGCTGGGCGATCTTCATGATGGCCGAGTACGGCGCGATGATCGTCGCGAGTCTGTTCGCTGCCACGACTTTCCTTGGTGGAGGCTGGCCGCTGTCCGGAGCGGCGGGCACAGTGCTCATGGTGGTCAAGGCTGTCGCACTCGTCACAGTGATCATGTGGGTCAAGTGGACACTCCCGCGTGTCCGCCCCGACCAGCTCATGTCCTTTTGCTGGAAGATCCTCACCCCGCTTGCACTCATCCAACTGGTCGTCGTGGGGGTGGTGCTGATATGGCTGTAGATCCACGGGAGGTCCCCACTCCGGCGAGTGTCTCCGACGAGAGCCCGGCGGGTCTCAAGGGGTTCTTCGCTGGTGCGCGCTCGATAGCCACTGGCTTGGGTATCACGGGGCGGATAGCTTTCGGTAAGCCTATAACGATCCGCTATCCCACAGAGAGGTCCGTGCTCTCGCCCCGCTGGCGTGGGGCGCTAAGGCTCCGCGGAGTGCTCGGCAAAGACGAGGTCAAGCTTGTGCGGACCGTGGCGCCCGAGTACAACAGGGCTCTTCAGGAACTGTACGAGGCCGATCGTCTTCCGCCGTGTGTCGGCAACTGCCCCGCGAATGTGGATGCGCGGGGCCAGAACTACCTCATCGCCGACGACCGCGTGGCCGAGGCGTACGAACTGGTTCGCGACCGGAACATCTTGCCCGGCGTGCTCGGCAGGATATGTCACCATCCGTGCGAGACCGCCTGTCGTCGCAACTTCTATGACGAGGCGCTGGCGATACGGCCACTGCATCGTTTCGCTTCCGAGGAGTATCGCAAGGTGCGTGCCGAGCGGGTCTCTCCACTGCCGAGGACGCAGAACAAGTCCGTGGCGATCGTAGGAGCGGGGCCGTCCGGCTTGGCGGCCGCCTACGACCTGCTCAAGTACGGCTACCGCGTGGTGATGTACGAGGGCGAGGACAAGCCGGGCGGCGCCCTGTACAAGGGCATACCGACCTATCGTTTGCCCCGCGATGTCCTTGAAGAGGAGGTCGGGGACATCATCGGGCTGGGCCTCCAATTGCACACGGGTCAGCATGTGGGTCGCGACGTCGAGCTGAGCGCGCTCATCTCGGAAAACGACGCCGTGCTCTTGAGCGTAGGACTACAGGAGAGCCGGTTTGTGCCGGTCCCCGGCGTCGACGCTGAAGGAGTCGTCGGTGCGCTGGAGTTCCTGCGCGCGGTGAACTTCACGGGAGAAGGCGGGGTAGAGGGCAAACGCGTGCTGGTGATCGGTGGCGGCAACGTCGCCGTCGACGTCGCCCGCTCAGCTTTGCGCGTGGGTGCGAGCTCGGTGGCTCTGGCCTGCCTCGAGAGCGATCAGGAGATGCCGTGCCACCCCTGGGAGATCGCGGAGGCGGTCGATGAAGGCGTTGTCCCGATGTGTTCGCTCGGCCCCGAAGAGGTCCTTGTCGAGGATGGCCATGTCGTGGGGATGCGGATGCGGTCGTGCCTTTCGGTGTTCGACGAGAACGGGCGTTTCGCCCCTAAGTACGGTGATGAGACCACGGACCTCCCCGTGGATGTGATCGTGTTCGCCGTCGGGCAGGGTTCCAAGGTCACCGACCTGGTGTCGGGCACCGAGGTCGCGCTCTCGGAGCGCGGCCAGCTGGTGGTGGATCGGACGACGTTCACGACCTCAGTGGAGGGCGTGTTCGCCTGTGGAGAGGTCGTGACAGGACCAGGGAGTGCGATCGGTGCGATCGCCACAGGGCACGAGGCGGCGACGTCTATCCACCGATACCTGCAGGGAGCGTCCCTGACCGAGGACCGCGCGGCACGTCCCGCGCCTGCCTACCCGAACTATCCGCCTGTCGACCTCGAAGGGATAGAGTCGAACCGCTTGCGCGCGGTGATCGAGATGGTCTCGCCAGACGAGCGTGTAAAGGACTTCCGTCCGATCGAGGCCGGTCTCACGCGCGATGGGGCGATGGACGAGGCCATGCGGTGCCTGCGCTGCCAGTCCGAGGTCTGCGTGGGATGCACGTTCTGTGCGCGGACGTGCCCGGACTATGCGATACAGGTCGAACGGGTGGACGAGCCCGGTGCGCGGTGCGTCACACGATACGACCTGGACCTTTCGAAGTGCTGCTTCTGCGGCCTGTGCGCCGAGCAATGCCCGACGAATGCGCTCATGCACACCGGGCAATACGAGATGTCGTTCTTCGAGCGTGACCTCACGCACTTCGACAAGGGCGAGATGTTGCGATCCGCCGACGGTACGCGAGCGACCGGGCGCGACGGGATCGCTCCGCCCGCGTGTCCATCGGCGACCCGAAGGGAGGAACCGTGACTCTCGAGGTGATCGCTTTCACACTCGCTGGTCTTCTCGCAGCGGGTGGTGCCGTGGCGGTCCTGTTCGTGCGCGAAGCGATGCGGCTCATGATCGGACTCGGATCGTTCTTGTTGGGGGTAGCCGGGCTGTTCTTGTACTTCGGGCTGCCGTTCCTCGCGACCGCCCAGGTCTTCGTGTACGTCGGCGGTGTTCTCGTCCTCATGGTGTTCGCCGTCATGGTCGTTCACCGGCAGGCCGATGACCGTCCTGTGATGGAGGTGCGGCACGACGTCGGCGCTGCGGCCGTGGCGCTTGCGGTGACCGTGACGATCGTGGCGTGTTTGCGAAGCGTGGTAGGAGATGCGCTTCCAACGCCAGGCGTGTACAGCGGGGTCCTGGCCGACGAACTGCTGGGGCCGAAGCTCTTGGTGTTCGAGATGGCGGGGGCGCTGCTGCTCACGGGTCTTGTGGCCGTTCTCACGATCCGAGAGGGGGAGGATCGCTGATGGTCGCTCTTGTGCTGTGTGCGAGCCTCTTCGGTGCGGGGCTGTATGTCGTGATGACGCGCCGGGAGATCATCGGTCTGCTCACTGGGGTCGAGATGATGCTCGGGGCCGCGAATGTGCAGCTCGTCATGTTGGGAGCGGCGGTCGGCGGCACAGGGGCGACGATCGAGGCGGCGGGGCTTATGGTGCTCGTCGTCGCCGCTGCCGAGGCTGCCGTGGGACTGGCTCTTCTTCTCGCTCTTTACAGGCGCAGCGGCCGGAGCCGCACCGATGAGCTGAACGAGGTGAACGGCTGATGGGAGACTTTTTGAGCGGTCCTGGCGTGCTTGTGGTGGCGCCTCTCCTCATCGCACTGCTCACTGTGGCGGGAGGCAAGCGAGCCGTCGGCTTCACGCGGTTCTTGACCTTGGCGGGACCGGCGGTCGTGGCGGTCGCGGGGTTCGCTCACCTCGCAGCGGCGCGGACCGAGACGGGCTTCGCTCCCCTCCGTGATGCCGCATGGTCTGTATCATGGCTTGGCCAGGAAGCGGTGTCTTTGGACGTGGGTTTCGTGGTGGACAACCTCAGCGGCGTCATGCTCGCGGTGGTGGGAGTGGTGGCCTTCGCCGTTGTCCTCTTCTCGGTGGGTTACATGTCCGAGGACAGCGCGCAACCTCGGTATTTCGCACTGTTGTCGCTGTTCACTGCGGCGATGACCGCTCTTGTGTTGGCGGACAGCCTTGTCACGCTCTTCATCGGGTGGGAGCTCGTCGGCGCGTGCTCGTATCTGCTCATCGGGTTCTGGTACCAAAGACCCGCGGCGGCGAAGGCGGCGGTCAAGGCCTTCCTCACCACTCGCATCGGGGACGTCGGTATCTTGCTCGCGCTCGCTCTTCTGTGGCATGAGACCGGCACTCTGTCGATCTCGGGGGTGTTGGAGGCTGTGCCGCAACTGGATGGAGCCGTGGTGACCTGGGCGGCACTGCTGCTGTTCTTGGGTGCGGCGGGGAAGTCGGCGCAGTTCCCGCTTCATATCTGGTTGCCGGATGCGATGGAGGGCCCCACGCCTGTGTCAGCCCTGATCCACGCGGCGACGATGGTCGCGTCGGGGGTGTACCTGATCGCGCGTATGTGGCAGGTCTTCGAGGCGTCACAGACCGCGCTTGACGTGATCCTTGCCGTGGGGACGTTCACAGCGATATTCGCCGCCACGATCGCCGTGGTGCAAACAGACATCAAGAAGGTGCTCGCTTACTCTACGATCTCGCAGCTCGGCTTCATGTTCGCGGCCCTCGGGGCGGGTGCGTGGGTGGCGGCGATGTTCCACCTGGTGACCCATGCGGCGTTCAAGGCGCTGTTGTTCCTGGCTTCGGGGAGCGTTATCCACGGAGCGGGCACTCAAGACCTGCGTGAGATGGGGGGACTGGCGAAGAGCATGCCGCTGACCGCGGTGACATGGCTGGTGGGTGCCCTGGCGCTGTCTGGCTGGTGGCCGATGGCGGGGTTCTTCTCCAAAGACGAGGTGGTCGCTCAGGTGATGCATAGCTCGCCTGCTGCCGGAGGGGTTCTGCTGGTGGCGAGCGTGCTGACCGCCTTTTACGTGTTCCGCGCTACCGGGCTGGCTTTCTTCGGGAAGTACCGCGGGAATGCTCACGTACACGAGTCGTCATGGACGATGACGGTCCCCCTCGCCGTGCTGGCCGTGCTGGCGGCGACGCTGGGGTTCACGAGAGGTGCGTTCTCGACGCTTATGGGACACGAAGTAGCGGAGGCCGACGTGACAGTCATGGTGCTGGCGCTTGCGGCCGCCGCGGTGGGCACTTTCGGCGCGCTGTTCGTCTACTCGCGGGGTTCTGAACGAGTGGACCTCGCGCGCGAGCGTTTCCCCCGGGTGATCGGCGTGATCGGGAAGGGATACGGAATCGACGGTCTTGTGGACACGTGTTTGGTGAAACCCACTTTGGCTGTGTCCGCCGTGCTTGCGGATCCCATCGACCAGCGAGTGATCGACGGGACCGTCGAAGGGGTAGGACGCGGCACGGTGTGGCTCGGGAGGGTCATGGCGTCTCTCGAGAGTGGGGAGACTGACACCTACGTCTCACTTCTCGGCGTGGGGTTCGTCGTGCTCATGGCCATCGCCCTGTGGATGGGGAGGGGGTGAGCCTGATGACCGTATGGCTGCTGGTTGCAGTGCC
>JAJFTR010000024.1 GCA_021372825.1 Actinomycetes bacterium | reverse complement strand
GGAGGGACGCGCCGCTTCGTCTGCGGACACTCCCGGATCCCACCCTGAAGTGACAGCTACGATCACGCTCGGCCTCATCGGCATGACGTGCGCGTCATGCGCGATGGTCATCGAAAAGACGCTCGGCAAAGTGCCGGGAGTAAAGCGGGCGGCGGTCAACCTGGCTGCCGAGACCGGTACGGTGGAGTTCGATCCAGCGATCGTGGGGGCCGACGAGCTCATCGCCGCCATCAAGAACGCCGGGTACGACGCTGTCCTGAAAGTAGAGCCGTCAACGGTGGGTGGACCTGTTGAGGACCCGCAGAAGATCGCGCAAGCCAAGCACGAGCGTTACGAACGCCGACTCTTCGCCATGTCGCTCGCGCTTTCGGTACCGCTGCTCGTGCTGATGATTCCATCCATCATGGAGAGCGTGCACGGCGCGGTGGCGGCCTGGCTTGCCGCGACATTCGGTGGCGTGTGGGAGCCGATGATGGTGGGCAAGTACATCGCCCTCGTGCTTGCCACGCCCGTGCAGTTCATCGCGGGAGCCCAGTTCTACCGGGGCTTCTTCCATGCGCTTCGAAGGGGCAGCGGCAACATGGACACGCTCGTGGCCATCGGCACGAGCGCGGCGTACTTCTACTCGCTTGCGGCCACGTTCGTGCCGGCTCTTTTTGCCGAGCCGGTCTTCTTCGAGACGTCGGCCTTGCTGATCACCTTCGTGATACTCGGCAAGCTGCTGGAGGCTCGGGCGAAGGGCAAGACGTCCGATGCCATGAAGAAGCTTGTCGGCCTCGCGCCGAAGACCGCTCGGGTCATACGGGGCGGCGAGGAGATCGACCTCCCTGTAGAGCAGGTCGTGGCCGGGGACATCGTCGTGGTAAGGCCTGGCGAGAAGATACCGGTGGACGGCGTGATCATCGAGGGGCGCTCATCGGTGGATGAGTCCATGCTCACCGGTGAGTCGATCCCTGTGGAGAAGGGCGTGGGCGACACGGTGATCGGTGCGACCATCAACAAGCTCGGGAGTTTCCGGTTCCGGGCGACAAAGGTGGGCGCGGACACAGCGCTCGCGCAGATCATCAAGCTCGTGGAGGACGCGCAGGGCTCGAAGGCGCCGGTGCAGCGCTTCGCCGACCGCATCAGCGCCATCTTCGTGCCCGCGGTTGTGGGAGCGGCTGTCTTGACGTTCCTGATCTGGCTTGTCGTGGTGCCTCACTTCGTAGACGCGTCGTTTTACGCCGACGTGACGCCGTTCGTAAGGGCGCTCCTCGCAGGCACCGCGGTCGTGGTGGTGGCCTGTCCATGTGCCCTCGGCCTGGCCACGCCCACCGCGATCATGGTCGGCACCGGAAAGGGCGCCGAGAACGGCGTGCTGACCAAGAGCGGGGAAGCGCTGGAGACGGCGTACAAAGTGAGCGCCATCGTCTTCGACAAGACCGGCACGATCACGCACGGCAAACCCGCTGTCACCGATGTGGTGGCGGTCGACGAACGCGATGCCGGACGCGTGCTCGCGCTTGCCGCGGCGCTTGAGCGCAACTCCGAGCATCCCCTGGCCGAGGCGATCGTCGCGCATGCACGGGCGCGCAACGTCCAGGCGCCATCAGTCGCGGACTTCACGGCAATCCCTGGTCAGGGCGTCGAAGGTGCGGTTGACGGGATACGCGTCGTCTTCGGGAACCGGGCGCTCTTGTCGGCCGAAGGCATCGACGTCTCACCGTACGAGGCGCGCATATCGGCGCTTGAAGCGCAGGGCAAGACGGTGATGCTGGTGGGCGTGAACGGCGTGAGCCTTGCGGGGATGATCGCGGTGGCGGACACGATCAAGCAGCACTCCGCCCAGGCCGTGGCCCGACTCAAGGAGATGGGCATCGAGGTCTTCATGATCACTGGCGACAACCAGCGTACCGCCGAGGCGATCGCGAAGCAGGTGGGGATCGCGGCGGACAACGTGCTTGCCGAGGTCCTTCCGGAGCACAAGGCCGAAGAGGTCGCCAGGCTGCAGGCGCGTGGGTTTGTGGTGGCGATGGTCGGCGACGGGATCAACGACACGCCGGCGCTCGCGCAGGCCGACGTCGGTATCGCGATGGGAGCGGGGACCGACGTCGCCATGGAGACAGGTGGGATCGTCCTCATCAAGAACGACCTGCGCGACGTGGTGACCGCAATCGAGTTGTCTCGCGCGACCATGAAGAAGATCAGGATGAACTTCATCTGGGCTCTTGGCTACAACACGCTGGGTATCCCCATCGCCGCTCTCGGCCTGCTCCGTCCCGAGATCGCGGGAGCGGCGATGGCGCTCTCCTCGGTGAGTGTGGTCACGAGCTCCCTTACGCTGCGACGGTTCACGCCGAGCATGGCCAAGACCGGGTGGGCAGGTGCGGAAGCGGACTGATCGTCACTCCTGCTTGGCGCTGCGTCCGAGTGCCGCCCACGTGCCGGGCTCGGCGAAGGCCACCGGCAGGGCGGGTCGGCCACCCCATAGGCGCGGGCGCAGCCAGTCCTGCGTGACGACAAGATCGTCCGGCTTAGGGACCTCCACGTTGCGGTCGACGGGGAGGACGGTGATCCCCGCGGTTTCAAGCACTCTCACGGAGACCTCCGGTGGGAACTCCCGCAGGGCGCCGTACTCGATGAAGCGGCCTGCCCAGCCCTCGGCGGTAAGTCCCACTCCCGCAGCGGCGCCGATCATCCCGCCATCGGTGCCGCCATGCCCGGAGAGGTGGACCCCTCGAGCCGCGGCGACAGCATCCTCCATCGTGACCACGTTCGTGGCCGCTCTGCGACCGAACGCGATCAAGCGCTCAAGCGCGGGATCGCCCTCGACGGCGACGCACAGGCCCGGGTCACTGCCCTCCATCATGTGCTTTTCCACATGGGCCGCGGCGCGCTCGATGAGCTCGGGCACGACGTCGCGATCGGGGATGTCCACGACCGCGCACGCCGAGGAGTTGTGCGACGTGTAGGGGATGTCGGGGTGCACGAGGAGCTGCTGTCGAACGACACCCCACATCGAGCATCCTTCGGGGAGCTGATCCGAGAACCACCGGACGAGTTTCCCCGTGCCCCGGTCACCGTCCAAGATGTCCGTGTCATCAAAACACACGTATGCGCGCACAGCGGCTCCTCACTTTGGCACCCACACCACTTCGCCTGACTCTAGGCGATAGACCGTCCCGATGGCTACCCCTTGACCCTCCGCAGTCGCGCCAGACGCTTTGAAGCGCTCGATCTTTCCGTTCTTGCGCATGATCACTTCCATCTCGGAGGTCCCCGGCGCTTTGACCACGGTCAAGTCCTCGCTCGACATCAGTTCCTTCAGGCCGAACGAGGACAACGCCACGATCATGAACCCCAAGCCGATGAGGATGGCGACGTCGAACAGGTTGGACACCGACTCGAGCGGGTCGCCATTACGGTCGGGCAGACGCGTCCGGTGCCCCGACATGAACAGGTCCGAGGAGCGCCTAAGCATCGTCGACCTCCAGTGAGTCGAGGACGTACTCGATGTCGCTCACGTCCAGCGCATACATTCGATCGCGCACCATCGACATGGCGTAGGCGAGCCCGCCGATGAGCAGGCCGACCACGGTCGTGGAAAACGCGATCACCAGGTTGTCTGACAGCGTCTGTGTGTCGCCTTGCGCGAGGGCCACCAATGCGGGGCTGATCGGGATGAGGGTCCCCATGAGCCCGAGCATCGGCCCGATCCGGATGAGCATCCGAGTGCGATCGAGCGCGCG
>JAJFTR010000006.1 GCA_021372825.1 Actinomycetes bacterium | reverse complement strand
TCGCCGGCTGGTACGCAGACGCGGCGCTTACCGACGCGTGGGACTTCGCCGCAGACACCGTCACCGCGGACATGACGCTCTACGCCAAGTGGACGGTAAACTCCTACACGGTGACCTTCAACGCCAACGGCGGCAGCGCGGTCGCGCCGGTGACGGTGGCCTACAACGGCCTCGTGACCGAGCCGGCCGACCCCACGAAGACCGGCAGCACCTTCGCCGGCTGGTACGCAGACGCGGCGCTTACCGACGCGTGGGACTTCGCCGCAGACACCGTCACCGCGGACATGACGCTCTACGCCAAGTGGACGGTAAACTCCTACACGGTGACCTTCAAAGACTGGGACGGCACGGTGCTCGAGACACAGACCGTCGCCTACGGCGGCGCGGCCACAGCACCGGCCCCACCCAGCCGCACCGGCTACACTTTCGCCGGCTGGGACACCGAGTTCAGCAACATCACTACAGATCTCACGGTGACGGCTACCTACACCTTCGACGCGGTCGTGTGGACCACCGTTGCCGGTGTGGACTACGCGCGTGTCGCGGGTACCACCCGTTACGACACCGCTGCGCAGTCGGCCGCAGACGCGTTCCCAGCGGGCGCGTCGACAGCGGTCGTGGCCTTCGGACGCTCCTACGCGGACGCTCTTGCGGCCTCGCCGCTTGCCGGTGCGGTGGGCGGCCCGATACTCCTGACCGAGACCGACGTGCTTCCGGCCTCCACTATCCAGGCCATAGAGAACCTCGGCATCACCAAGGTCTACATCGTGGGTGGCACCGGAGTGGTCTCGGAGAAGGTCGTCACCCAGATCGAGGCGCTCGGGGTCACGAGCGTGGTCCGCAGGGCCGGTTCGAACCGCTACATTACCGCGCGCGTGGTGGCCGAAGAGGCCGTCGCGCTAGGTGCGAGTACGAAAGAGGCCTTCCTGGTGCGCGGCGATGATTTCGCCGACGCGCTCGCAGTCTCCTCGATAGCGGCACAGAAGAAGGTCCCAATCCTGCTCACCACCACCGCGTCACTCAACCCCGAGGCCAAGGCCTTCCTCACCGCCAAGGACACCGATGCGGTCTACATCGCCGGCGGCACCGGCGCGGTTTCCGACACGGCCGCCGCATCGGTGGCCTCACTCGGGGCCGTCGTGACCCGCTGGGCCGGCACCGACCGCTATACCACAGGCGCCAAGGTCGTGAGCGAGGCCATGACCAAGTGGTCGATGACGATGGACGACATCGGCATCGCCTCGGGCGCCAACTACCCCGATGCGCTCGCAGGAGGAGCCGTCATGGGCTACAAGCAGGGGCTCTTGCTCCTCACGAACCCCACTACGCTCTCACCTGCCACTGCATCCCTCATCGCAGCCAATAAGGCCACGATTGAGAGCGTGGAGTACTTCGGCGGCACGGGGGCGCTTGGCTCGGCCATCTCCAGCAGCGTGCAGCAGCTGCTCCAGTAGCGGATGCGGCACGTCAGAACCTCACAGGGGCCGCCTTCGGGCGGTCCCGGTGAGGTTTGTGCAAGGTTTCGGGGCCGGGAATCCGTCGACGGTCTTGAGTGTAGTGCAGGTTTCCTGAAGGCCCGGAGCAGAGAGAAAGCCCGCATGTACGATGATGCGGCCGTATTGAAGCCGGTCCTGGTGGCGTTCTGCCTGGAGAGGATCACCCCGTTCGAGGACTTCGGCCGACACGAGACGAGCAGTCTTTAAGACGTGCTGAGCGCCTTGGCCGGTGCGATGTCTGAGTCACTCGAGATCTTCGACAGGGGTCGGTTTGCCGACAGGACCGCGGGTCGGCGTGTGAATGACATCCGGTCCTGGGCGGTCCTCACGGAGTCCGGTGGCCGCCGCACCCACCTCGAAGAGATCGTGCCGCTCCGGTGGGGGCCGTGTGCCACGCGCTCCCCGGCGGTCCCAAGCGCTCTCCGGATGCCTTCATGGTCCTGTGATCGTCCACAGGCTCGACCCGTGGCATGTCAGCCGTGCGATCAAGGCGGCCTTCCCTGGGCGGCGCTCTGTGACGGCAGGGATACGAACCTCGCTCCGGGCATCTGATACCGTTCTCGACACGTCAACCGTTCCGGGCGATGTTCGATCCCTTCAACTGAGAGTAGACCCACGAATCCTTACGCGCCCCGTCCCGCTCTGCTGGGATTCTTGCGTCCGCCTCACACAGGTGATACGATACCTTCTCGCCGATAGGCGCGCATAGTGCGGGGTGGAGCAGTCTGGTAGCTCGTCGGGCTCATAACCCGAAGGTCACAGGTTCAAATCCTGTCCCCGCGACCAAAGAGCACACAAGTCCTGGGCTGAAAACGCCCGGGACTTGTTGGTTTCCAGGCTTTCGGTCGCATGATGTGCCCCGCTCGTCTGTTTTTCCTTCAGTATCGCCGCCAGTGACCGACAACTCGGGTAGAATCAGCGTTGTTAAGGCTTGGCAATCCGCCGGCATGTCAGATACCTGGCGTATGAGGTGGGAATGCAACCGTATCAGTTGCGGGTGGGATCAGAACACGAAGCGCAGCGGACCCCCACTGGGCCCCTGGCTTTTCTCATGTCTCCCCGCGGGTCGACGTCATCGGGAAGGGGATGGTGCCAGGAGGAGTGAATCGAGGAGTTCCTCGCAAAGGGAGTGTGCAATTCCGCACGACTCAGCTTGGAGGGGATTGAGGATGCACAAACCGCGCATCGTAGTGTTTGTCCTGGCAGCGGCATTGATCGCTGCGATGGCCGTTCCTGCAACGGCCTTCGGTGCTCTGACCAACGAGTACGGAATGAAGTTCGCTGGTCAGGACATCTGTGTTTCATGTCACGACGTCTCGTATGGCGAGACCACCCATGGCCACTTCGCGCAAGTCGGCGCGGACCCGTCGGCTGACTACATGTGGCCCGCTGGCCGCCTTGGCGTAGGCGAGAGGGTGGAGAAGTCCGACGTCGCATTCACGCTGGGCTACGGCACGGGCCTTCGTGAGTACCTCGTGAACAACGAAGTCGAAGCCCCTGAGCCCGTCCCGGTCGACTTCACCGAGATCCAGGGCACGAACCGGTACGAGACAGCTGTGAACGCGTCTCAAGAGGCGTTCGACGCGGCTACCACGGTCGTTGTGGCCACCGGTGCGTCGTTCCCGGATGCCATGGGTGGCGCTGCTCTTGCGGGTGCAGTGGACGGCCCGGTCTTGCTGACGGCGTCAGATTCCGTCCCGGCCATCGTGCTGGACGAGATCGATCGCCTTGGCGCGACCACGGTGTATGTCATCGGCGGCGAGGGCGCAGTCTCCAAGGCGGCCTTCGATCAGCTCAAGACCGTTGCCGCGACCGTCGAGCGCATCACTGGCACCAACCGCTATGAGACCGCGCTTGCCGTAGCCGACAAGACGATCGAAGTCCTCGGCGCGGAGTACACAGGCGGCGCGTTCCTGGCTACTGGCGCCAACTTCCCCGACGCACTCGGCGCATCGCCTGTGATGTACGCCGAGGGGATGCCTGTCCTGTTGGTCGATCCGGCTGGCGATTTCACACTGCCAGACGAAGTCACCGACGTGACGATCCTCGGCGGCACAAGCGCTGTTCCGGCGTCGGTCCAGACCGAGCTCGGCGCCAAGTTCGACCAGCGCATCCAGGGGACCAACCGCTATGCGACCGCAGCTGCCGTCGCTGAGTACGGTGTGTCTCTGGGCATGAGCTGGAACGGTGTGGGCATCGCGACCGGCGAGAACTTCCCGGACGCCCTGTGCGCTGGCCCGTTGCTCGGCTCTGATGGCGCGGTCATGCTGCTTACGACATCCGCGAGTCTCTCGGATGCCGCGGCGGCCAAGCTGAACGCGAACAAGGCCACCATCAGCAAGGCCACGTTCATCGGCGGCACGGGCGCTCTGTCCGCCTACACCCGTAACCAGGTCAAGGCCATCCTCACGGGCGTCACGCCGCCTGCATCTGGCGACACGAACCCCTTCGTCGTTCCGTCGATGGAGTGGGACCCGGCCGCACCTGACACATGGGAGATAGGCCCCGCAGGCATCGAGTTCGAAACCTACGGGTGTGGTAACTGCCACCACCTCGGTTGGGTGGCGCAAGGCAAGAAGCCGACGGTCGGCAACTTCGTCAGCACCTCGACGACTCCGACCACCAACCACTGGGTTGCTGATCCTGCTAGCACCGCTGCTCCGGCCGAGAAATACCAGGCTGGCGCATCGATCCAGTGCGAAGTCTGCCACGGCACCGGCACACCTGCCGGGACTGTGGGCAACCACTTCGGCAGCTTCACCAGCAATGTCAAGATCCTTAAGGGTGCCGAGCTTCTCGACTCTGGTGTGTGCGGCCAGTGCCACGGCCGTGCCGAAGGTGGCAGCACCGTCGGCTACACGCCCGACCAGAACCTGCTGCAGTTCATCGACGCCTGGGACAAGGAAGACGTTCCTACCGAGGCTACATGGAACGGTGGCATCAACGCCGCGACAGGTAAGGCATGGGCGTTCTTCCCGAACGGGGCGAACCGCAACCAGAAGCACTCCTACTACAACGAGTGGGCTCTGTCCGGTCACGCCTATCGCGGCGCGTACATGAACGACAGGGAGAATCCCCGCGTGACGCCGTACATGGCGAACCACACCGGGCACTACAACGCACTCACCAACGGCGGCACCCAGGCCTGCGCCAAGTGCCATACCGGCGAGGGTTACACGGTGCGCAAGGGTCTGACACTCATGGAGGACTACGACCTTGCGACAGAGCCGACCGGTATGTACGGTCAGGAGTGCGTGACCTGCCACATCCCGCACGGTGCTGATACGGCAGAAGGCGAAGCGGTCGGCATGGCCGTCCGCGAGCCTGAGAAGACGCCGAGCCAGCTGGGTGTCGTCAACACCAGCATCTGCGAGGACTGCCACAACTGGGAGCTCGACGTCGAGGAGCACGAGTTCGACGCCACTCCGAGCAAGGTTGCGACGCCGAGCGCACTCACCGGCCGCGGTGGTTCGTTCATGAACCACGCCACCCGTGAGGTCTACAACGGCGTCGGCATGTTCGACGTCGAGCAGGCCGGCAAGTTCATGCCCGGCGTGAAGTGCGAAGAGTGCCATATGCCGGCGACCAAGTCGGACTTCCCGTCCTCGACAGGTCTGCCTCGCTACGAGGATCGGTCGTGGAAGCGGTACAGCCACTCCATGCACATCATGGAGCCTGGCAGCGCCGCCGAGTGGGGTCTGGCTGCATGGGGCGACAGCTGCTCGCCTTGCCACGCCGGCCAGACGCAAGAGGAACTCCAGGGCTTCATCGAGAAGTGGCAGGGCGACGCCGCCGCGGCTGCGACGACCGCCAAAGCTGCGTACGATGCGGCGTGGGCTCGCTCCTCGATCGTCGGCACCAGCAGCGCTCTCGGCTACATCTTGGAAGAGCCGGGTGCAAACGAGCTGCTCGCACGTGCTGGCTGGAACTACCAGGCATATAACTCTGAGGGTTCCATGGGCGCCCACAACCCCGACTACATCGTGGCAGGTCTTGAGGCCGCGACGAAGATGGCCAAGTCGGTGGGTGGCTACTTCGACTACGTGGCGACCGGTGCGGCTACCGCAGACCTCGACTACGTGGTCGGCTCTGTCAAGAACGGTGACGACTCTCCGGCTGCTGGCGCCAAGATCTCTTACACGATCAACGGCACCGACACCTACACGGTCATCGCTGACGCGAACGGGAACTTCTCGTTCCTGTACGACGCCCTTGACAGCGTCACCAGCGTCAAGTGGCTCCGCTGCGCTGATCCTGTGGCTGACATCGAGTGGATAGCGGTTCCTTAGCATCCACTAGTCCCAGCGCGGGATCGCGTGTATGACCCGGTGGCCCCGGCGCCCTCCAAGGTGCCGGGGCCATCTCCTGCAGGCGAAGGCAAGATGTCGTACCATTGAGCAGGACGGGTCATCCGCCGATGCAGAAGAACAGACACGCCGGACATTCAAGAGTGGACGAGGACTGATGGCGTCAGGACGCGCGAAGAAAGCATCGACAGCTGCCGCTGTGATCGTGTTGCTCGTTGTGATCGTCGCTATCGTGTGGATCGCCTACGGGCAGTTCGGCCCCTCTTCCGAGGAGCCCGCTCCCGCGCAAACGTCGCACCCGGCGATCACTGCCTCGCAGAGTTGTACTTCGTGCAAGGCCCCCCTTCATGACTATGTACATGCGACCCCATACACCGGCTCATGCGAGAGGTGCCACAGCGTGGAGTCGTGGCGGCAGATCCGGTACACGCATGCACGCAGCGATTTCAATGTGAGCTTCCACGCGATCATCGGTTGCAGCAGGTGCCACACAGAAGGAGAGCCGAACCCTGCGCCTGGGTGCCAGTCGTGTCACTTCGAGCGCTCGAAGCACGGTGTCGGCAAGGTGGACTGTCGGCCGTGCCACACGGCTATCGCCTGGAGCCTGCCGCGACCGATGCCTCGCGGGCACCTGTCGCTCAAAGGGGGTCACGCGTCACTCTCATGTTTCAAGTGCCACACGGGTCCGCGTGATGCCGACGCTGCTGACCGCCGGTGCGTCGACTGCCACGGCCCGAACCACGGCGGGCTTACCACCTGCGAGGACTGTCACGAACCTGCGCGGGGGTGGAAGCCTAAGCCCGGCTTCGATCACTCGGCCTTCTTCCCACTGAAGTACAACCACGCCAGAGCCGACTGCGGCGACTGCCACAAGAACGGCCGCTTTGCCGGGACTCCTAGCAACTGCTCCGGGTGCCACCCCGTGGTGCACACCAACCTCACACAATGTGAGAAGTGCCATACACCGGCCGGGTTCTCTCCGTCCACCTTCGATCACGCGGCATATTTCCCCATCACCGGGAGACACACGCGCCTCGACTGCTCAGACTGTCACAAGAGGGGAAGCTACAATGGCACGCCCACATGGTGTTCGGGCTGTCATGGCTCTCAGCACGGAGGTCTCACGGCGTGCGCACAGTGCCACACGACAGCGGGCTTCCGCCCTGCGAAGTTCAACCACTCGGACGTCTTCGCTCTCAAGGGCGTGCACGCGACGCTTGCGTGCAACAAGTGTCACCCCGGTTACCGCTACGCCAGCAACATCAGCGACGGCGGCCGGGAGTGCTCAAGCTGTCACGACGGCCCTCACGGAGCGAGCTACTCGGCCTGTGCGAATTGTCACACGACTGACGGATGGGTACCCACGAAACCCATCACGCATCCAGGCTATATCCAGCTCGGCGCGGAGCACAAAGCCCGTTCATGCCGCCTGTGCCATCCGACCCTTGTGTTCGAGGCGCCCACGAAGCCGTGCGTGGACTGTCATCTGTCCACGGTGCCGCATGTGGGACCGACCGACTGCCTGCGTTGCCATCGGCCGACGACATGGTCCGAATTGCACTTCACCCATCCGGAACTGGGCATTCACGAGGGCACTAACCTGAACCAGCAGTGCGAATGGTGCCACCCGGGGCCTGACTTCACCCAGTACGACTGCAAGACGTGCCACATCGATAACGGCATCCCGATGGAGGACCTGGCAGCAGCGACGGGAGCACGCTGGCTGACCTCACACCGGTGATCAAGTGGTCCGGGACGGGCAGCTCGTCTTGATCCTGCGTGCTCGTCTACTGCAGTTTGAGGTCCCAGATACGCCACTTCTTGTACTCGTGCCCGCCCATGAAGGCCGAAGCGCGGATCACGAGTTCGTTGTGCTCGAGCAGCATGGACACGTCGCAGTCGCGGTACCCGTGAGCGGTCGCGTACTCATGGATCTCCTGGAACAACACCGCGTCGGTCCCCCCGCGCCGATGACCGGGAACGATGCCGAAGAACATGAGTCTTACGCGGTCGATCTTACGGCGTGTCGCGAACAGCCGGGCGAGCCGGATGTAATCCGAGTCCCCGTACCGCTTCCAACGTGGCCGGAAGGCGACGTTGGGATCAGGGAAGCACCCCAGGACGGCGATCGGCTCACCGTCCTGATACGCGAAACGGCAGAGTCCGGGATCGATGATCGGTTTGAGTGACTCGGCGAGCATGTCGGCTTCCCATGACGTGATGGGCAGGAAACCCCAGTTGTTCGCCCATGCCTGATTGTAAATATCCACGACAAGCCGTACGTCATCCTCCAAGCGCGACATGTCCACAGGACGCGTCTGGATCTCCCGATGCGCCCGGACCTCACTTGCGACCTTCTGAAGCCTCTCCGACACCGGCTGAGTGAGGTCGATGAAATACGCGACGTAGTCCATCGCCTTCGTGAAGCCGTAGTTCTCGATGAGTTCTCGATAGTACGGAGGATTGTGCGTGAGTTCCACGGCAGGCGGCGTGTCGAACCCCTCGATCAAACACGCTTGTCTTTCATGCGTGGCGTTGGAGTACTCTCCCGGGCCACGGAGCGTGTCCGCTCCCTTGGCCACCGCCCATTCCTTGACCGCGTCGAGCAGCGCGTCGGCCACCGGCTGGTCGTTGATGCACTCGAAGAAGCCGAAGAACGCGTAGTCGCCGTTGTAGTACTCGTTGAATCGCTCGTTTATCGCTCCTGAGACTCGGCCCACGGGCGTCCCGTCGCGGTAGGCGATGAAGTGGGTGACCTGTGCTGTGCGGTGATAGGGGTGTTCAGGCGTCAGCAGCCCCACAATTCCGAGCGCCTTGTTGCCGAGCAGGTCCGCGTTCAACGGCGGTGTCCAGAACGGGTCGCCGTGGTTGAGTGTCCACGCGACCTTCACGAAGTCCTTGATACGAGCATCGCCCAGCGGTATCTCGACGATGTCCACCTGCGAGCCGGTGCGCGCGGTTTCGCTCATGGTGAGATGGCCCTCCTTGAATGTGGTCCTTGGAACAGACGCAGCGTAGCAGAACGAGGCGGCGATGCGCATCGTACTGCTACACTTGGAGGAATGTCGCGATCTTAAAGGAGCTGCCACGCGTGGGTTTCGACTCGTTCGCAAACAGCAGAGCGGGAATCAGTACGGCTCTTGCGGTGAGCCGGGTGCTGCCGCCAGCTGTGGGGCATGGGATCGCGCGTGTGGTCGCGCGTCGGTTAGCGGCAGACAGGTCCTCCGAGATGGTTCGGCAGATACGGGCGAACCAGTGGGTCGTCTCCGGCAAGACGCTTAGCGCCGAGGAGCTGGACGAGGCGGTTCAGGAGGTACTCACCAACTCAGGATATGCGCTGTACGACTTGTACCATCCTGGTCGTCGCGCTGAAGCGATCGTGAAGGGTGTGCGCACAGACGCGGTGTTCGAGCGGATCCTCACTACGCCGGGTCCTATCGTCTACGCGGGATGCCATCTCGGCAATTTCGATATCGCAGGACAGGCGCTTGCCTTCAGCGGGTGGCAAGCACAGGTGATGACGGTGCCCAACCCTCACGGCGGCTACGAATCGCAGAACGCGATCCGCGAGGACTCTGGCCTTGAGGTGACACCGGTGTGCCTTGAGTCGCTCAGGCGGGCGTCGCGGCGGCTGGCTGACGGTGGTGTGGTCGTGACAGGTCTCGACCGCCCGATCCCTGAGCCCGAGGCGTCTCTCACTTTCTTCGGTGAGCCTGCGCCTCTGCCACTATTGCATGCGAGGCTGGCGATGCGAGCGAAGGCGCCCGTGGTCGTGGTAGCTGCTCCCAGGCGCGAGGACGGTACATATCAGATCCTCGCTTCGGAACCGATCGAGATGCAGGACAAGGATGCCACCGCCAACGCGGCGCGAGTCCTTGCAGTCGCCGAGGAGTTCATCGCCGCGTACTCGCGGCAATGGGTGATGCCGCATGCGGTGTGGCCACACGTCAAGGCGCCATAAGCGCGCGCAACATACGGGAAGGGCCGGTATGGAAGACATCAAGAAGCACACGCGCGTGAACCAGACCGTGACGGGTCCACTGGAGCGACCGGCCCTTCAGTGGCTCGCGGCGCACGCACCCGCGTGGATCACGCCCGATGTGCTCACCTCCATCGGGGTGCTCGGCTCGGTGATGTGTTTTGTGGGGTACTGTCTGAGCGGTCACCATGTCGCTTGGCTGTGGCTCGTGAACCTGGGCTTCCTCGTCAACTGGTACGGTGACAGTCTGGACGGCACGCTCGCCCGCTTCCGCAAGATCGAGCGGCCCAAGTTCGGCTTCTATATCGATCACACCGTGGACGCGGTGACCGAGTTCCTCACCATCATCGGCATCGGTATGTCACCGTATCTTCGACTGGACATCGCGGCGTTCGCGATGATCGGCTATCTCCTGATGTCGGTGCACGTCTATATCCGGACTGCGGTCGAAGGGGTGTTCAAGATCAGCTTTGGGATCCTTGGACCTACCGAGATGAGACTCATCGTCGTGCTCGTCAACATCGCCATCATCATCGCCGAGCCGTGGTTCACGCGGCCGCTCGCAGGGAGCCTGCTTCCCTTCGATATCATCGGCATCATCCTCGCCGCCGCGCTCATCGCTGTCTTCGTCGGGACGTCTTTGCAGCACGCGGTGCGGCTGGCGCGCGAAGGGGAGTGAGCGAGTGATGAGTCTCTTCGGTCCGCGGAGGATCGGCCTTGCCCTCGGTAGCGGCTCTGCGAGAGGACTGGCGCACATCGGTGTCTTGAAAGTCCTGGAGCAGGAGGGCCTTGCACCCTCGGTCATCGCGGGAACGAGCATGGGGGCGCTCGTGGGCGCTTTCTATGCTGCGGGTGTGTCCGTCGACGAGATGGAGCATATCGCGCTCACCTTCGATGTGAAGCAGGTGACAGGGCTGAGCGACCTGGCGCTATCCAACGGCGCCATCTCTTCTGGCGAGAAGGTCCGTGCGTTCCTCGCCGAGCATCTCCCTCCCACTTTCGAGGAGCTCGAGATGCCTTTCGGTTGCGTGGCGATGGATCTGAGTCACAACCGCGCCGTGTATTTCACGCACGGAGACCTCATCCAGGCAGTGCGAGCAAGCACGTCGGTGCCGCTTGCGTTCGTGCCGGTGCGCATGGACGACATGCTGCTCGTGGACGGTTTCGTCTGTGACCCCGTGCCGGTGGACCTCGCACGTCAACTGGGCGGTGAGACGGTCGTCGCGGTCGATGTACACGGCAGTGGAAAAGTGAACCTCGATGATCAGGGCAGGCGCCCTGCCTCCGTCCTTCGTGACCTTCAGTCGACAGTCGCGAGACGGGACCGCGAGCGTGGCGACTCGTCGATGGACATCGTCTTGGCGATCTCCGAGGCCTTCGAGGCGCGGGCGAGCGAGCTCGCGTTACGGCGCGCAAGCGTCGTTCTGTCGCCCGAGGTGCACCACCTCACCGGGTCGAACTTCGCGGCTGCTGCCGAGGCGATCGCCGCGGGCGAGGCGGCGGCTCGTACGGCCGTCGAACGCATCCGGAGAAAGGCCAGACGTGAGCATTCGGAGCGTCTTGACTCGGCCTGCTAGGATTTCGTGACGCGACCACGACCCGATACCACGCTTCCAAGGAGGGACTCCCGTGCCGCATGCCGAGAAGACCTGTAAGCCCGC
>JAJFTR010000072.1 GCA_021372825.1 Actinomycetes bacterium | reverse complement strand
TCGGGGTCGTCGGCAGCGGTGGGCTGACAGGCAACGATGGACGGTAGAGGAGAAGCTGGGACAGGTCGTCGACGAGATCGAAGCGCGGACCGTCCTGGCGCGTGAGGATCGGATAGAACGCGAACGCAAGGAAGCTGAACGACAGGTTCGCATTCAAGCGGCCGTCCAAGAAGCAACGCTTCTCCTGCGCGAGTCTCATCGAAGAGATGTCTTCCTGGCGCAGGTGGAGCAGTGGCACTCTGCCAACCACATCCGTGAGTTTCTCGCGGCGATGGAGACCGCCGTCACCCGGCTACCGGACAGTGATTCCAGAGTCGAAGCGCTTGAGTGGATGCAATGGTGCCAGTCCTGTGCGGTCGCATTGGACCCGCTGGAGGCCGCCATCCGCCTCCCCGAAGACCCGGAGCCGAGCGAAGAGAAACTGAGGCCGTTCCTGCCGGATTGGATGCGACGCGGATGGTGAGCGGTTGTGCGGAATGGGTCCTGCTTCGCGCCTCAAGATCCCTCTCCGCCCCGCCACTCATTTGAAAATGACTTGATATCGGGTCCGCAACACAAAGGCCAGATACCATCGTGGGTATCTGGCCTTGTGTCTTATGGTGGGCCCGATTGGATTCGAACCAATGACCTCACGGTTATCAGCCGTGCGCTCTAACCAGCTGAGCTACGGGCCCGTTCCCTAGAACAGCCACGATACCATAGCCTAGGCCATCGAGCAGCGTCAAGCGAACTGCGCACCGCCGGACCACGGGCGGGCGCTCGTTCGTCTCTGACTTCATTGCCGCACAACGTGGTAGGGTAAGTACGACAGTATGGAAAAGGGAGAACCGATGATCGAAGTACGACTTGTGAGTCTGAACGCGGACGCCGCCACCGGCCAACCGATCGTGCTGCTGCAGCCGCTCGAAGCCAGCACCGCAGAAGCAGCGAGCCGGATGCTGCCTATCTGGATCGGACACCCCGAGGCGATGGCGATCCTGCTCGCTCTTCAGGGCGAAGAGCTCGCGCGCCCGATGACGCACGATCTGCTCAAGAACACGATCGAACTGCTCGGTTATCACGTGGTCCGCGTCGAGGTGACGCGCCTCGAGGAGGGCACGTACTACGCCGAGATCGTTCTTAGCGACGATCATGGCGAAGTCGTCATCGACGCGCGCCCGTCGGACAGCATCGCCCTTGCCGTCCGTGCCGGTTGTCCGCTTTACGTGGCGGAGGACGTCTTCGAGCAAGCTGCGGTAAGCGTCCAGTCTGCCGACGAGACCGAACGCGAAGTCGAGCAATTCCGGGAGTTCCTCGACCACGTGGATCCTAGCGACTTCATGAGCTGAGGACCGCTCACTCGTATCGAAGTGCGTCGATCGGGTCGAGTTGGCTCGCCTTCCACGCAGGGTACACGCCAAAGAACACGCCGACACCCGCCGCGAAGAAGAACGCCATCGACACCGCCCACGGGGTGACAGCGGTCGGCACCGGGGTGTAGCTCCCCATGAGCCAGGAGCCTCCCCATCCGATGGCGATACCGACGAGTCCGCCGAGAACGGAGAGACCCACCGCTTCGATCACGAACTGCGACAGTATGTCGTACGTACGCGCCCCGACCGCCTTGCGGATGCCGATCTCACGGGTACGCTCGCTCACGCTCACGAGCATGATATTCATGATCCCGATACCGCCCACGAGAAGCGATATCCCTGCGATTCCCGCAAGCATGTAGGTAAGGGTGCCGAGAAGGTCCGAGAGCAACCCGAGAGTCTGCTCTTGCGTGAAGATAGTGAACTCTTTGCCGTAACGGGGAGTGAGGACCCGCTTGATGTCGAGCTTCACTCGCTCGATCCGATCCGCGTCAGCAGCCTTCACCACGATCGTGCTGATGTAGTCGATGCTGAAAACCCGCTGCATGGTCGTAACGGGGATATACACCTGGCTGTCCTGGTCTCCCGCTAGACCACCGCCGAGCGGTTTGTAATACCCGATGACCGTGAACCGCTGGCCGTTGAGCGTGATCTTCTCGCCGACAGGGTCCCGGTTGGGGAAGAGCGTCTCGGCAGCTGTCGATCCAAGAACCACTACGCGCGAGGCGGCGTCGACCTCGCTGCGCCGGTAGTTCCTCCCCTCGACGAGCGTGTTCGGGAAGACGACCGTTCCCTTCTCGTTCGCCCCCGCCACCATCACACGGAGTGACCTGTTGCCCACCTTCGCGGTCGTGCTCGACTGCAGCACAGGAACGACTGCGTCAAGGCCATCGACGCGGCGTGCCAGCAAGTCGGCGTCTTCAACAGTGAACATGCGCGAGGGTGGACTTTGCTCGCCTCCCATGCCGCCGCCGTACTGGCCGGGCACGATGAACATGAGGTTAGAGCCCAGGCCTTCGATCTGACCCGTGACTTCGTCTTGAACTCCGGTGCCGATCGCCACAAGCAAGATGACGGCGGCGACTCCGATGATGACTCCCAGCATCGTGAGCAGGCTTCGCGCCTTGTTCGCCGCCAGCGCACGCAGAGCGATCCGCACGCTCTCTTTGAGGTTCACCCGGCCACCTCCTCGGCGGGCAGCATGCGCATCTCTTGAGCAGCGAGCACCCTGTCGTTCACGATCTCGACGGACTGGATGCGCCCGTCGAGGATCTTCACCACCCGCTCCGCGTGACGCGCCACCCGTTCATCGTGCGTCACGAGAACAACGGTGATCCCCTGTGCGTTCAAGTCCTGCAGGATCGCCATGACCTCGATGCCAGAGCGGGAGTCAAGATTGCCGGTCGGCTCATCGGCAAGCACGATACTCGGGTCGTTGACAAGCGCGCGCGCGATCGCCACTCGCTGTTGCTGGCCGCCCGAGAGCTGATTGCTCATGTGGCCCAGACGGTTGCCCAGCCCCACCCGCTCGAGCGCGGCGACGGCCCTTCGAGCGCGCTCAGCCCCGCTCACGCCGGCGTACACCAGCGGCAACTCGACGTTAGCCTGTGCGCTGGTGCGTGGCAGCAGGTTGAAGGACTGGAACACGAAGCCGATGTGCTTGTTGCGGAGCGTGGCGAGCGCGTTAGGGGACAGGCTCGATACGTCCTGGCCCTCCAGCACCACCTCGCCTGTGGTCGGACGGTCAAGAAGGCCCACGATGTGCATCAGTGTCGACTTCCCTGAACCTGACGGACCCATGATGGAGACCATCTCGCCCTGGCGTACCGAGAAGCTCACGCCGCGCAGCGCTTCGACTTCGATTCCCTCTAGGCGGTATCGCTTGGTGATGTCGCGCGTCTCCAGGACGACGCGTCTCGGGGCGTCTCTGTCCTCGGACACGCGCTACTTCACCTTCACAGTCGCGCCGTCGGTGAGGTCTCCAAGGCCGGTGACTGCCACCTTGTCGCCCTCCTTCACGCCGCTCAGTATCACCGCACGCGTATCGGTCATCTCCCCGGTCGTCACCTTGACGCGACGAGCCTTGTCGTCGCTGATCACGTAGACGTAGCTCGTGCCGTTGTCATCGAGCACGGCCTCCACCGGCACAGAGATGGCCTCGCCGATCGATTCCACTTCGATATCCGCGCTGCCGTTCATACCGATAAGCGCCTTGTCGCCTACCCCGGAAAGGCGCATGAGCACGGAGAAAGCCGTGCCTCCCGTGGACGTCACGATCGAGGTCTTCTCCACCCGTTCCACGGAGGTCTCGTACGTCTCATCCGGCAGTGCGTCGAGCGAGACGACCGCCTTCATGCCAGGCGCCAGGCGTGCGATGTCCGCCTCGTCCACCTCCGCGCTGAAGACGAGCTGGTCGAAGTACACCACAGAGAAGGGAGCGGCTGCCGGAGAGACGCTCGAGCCGACCGTAGCCTTGGTGGACGCTGCTGCGCCGAGGCCCGCGGCGCCGAGAGACGCGCCGGCGTCATTGAACACCACCACGCCGTCCATCGGAGCGCGCAACGTCGCCTTCTCAAGCGTGGCCAACGCCAGATCGAGCGCCGTCTTAGCCGCCTCGACGGCCGCATCGGCCGACGTACTGGCTGCGCCCAGGTCGGTGGAATCCAGCTTCGCTTGTTGTGCCAAAGCACCTTGGTACGCCGCCCACGCTTGGTCTTTGGCGGTCTTCGCTGCGGCGACAGCCGCCGGGTTGGGACCTGACGACTGCACAAGCGCCAAGTTCTGCCTCGCTGCCGCGAGTGTAGACGCCGCCTGATCCCGCGCCATCGCAAGCGCCGCGAGTGCGGTCTCGAGCGCAGGGTCGCGCGGTTCAGGGGCGGGATCATACACGGTGGTCTTGAACTCCTCGTACGCAGCAGCCGCTGTGTTGTATGCAGTCTCGGCGACAGCCACGGCCGCTTGTGCTTGAGCCAATGCGGTGGGATCTACGGTGGCCTTCTTCGCAAGTTCGTATTGGCGAGAAGCAGCGTCGTATGCCGATCGCGCGGCGCTCACCGCAGCCGCTGCCGCCTTCTTGTCCGCCGTCGTAGGCGATGATTGAGAGATGCTGTCTGCCTGGGCAAGAGCGGCTTCGTACGCCGCCTCGGCTTGTGCGACCTGCGCCTCTATCGGAGCAGTGTCCATCACGGCGATGATGTCCCCCGCTCTGACCTCCTGCCCCTCGGTGACCTCGATGCTCGCCAACGTGCCTGCCGTGGGCGGGAACACGTCACCCTTCTCGTCGGCCTTCACCTCACCGGAGGCCGACACGGTCACAGCGATCGGACCACGCTCGACCGGCTCCACGCTGACTTCCACCGCCGAGCCGTTCCCGCCGATCGTCACTGCAGCCACGATCCCGCCGATGATGAGCAGTGCGACTATTGCCGCGATGACCCTGCCTTTGGACACAAGACCCTCCTTACGGATGGTGACGCTTACCGCGCATAGAACTCTCAACCGCTCGGGTTGGCATGGAGCACGATCGGTCTGTCAGACCATCAAGCCGAACCGAACAGCAAGTCCGGTACCTGTGAGATGTCATCGAGCATGAAGTCCGGCCCAGCTGCTTCAAGCCGCTCGCGTGCGGAGACGCCCCATGTCGCTCCTATCGCAACGGCGCCTGCTCCTCGAGCCGCGGCGATATCGGCGGGACTGTCACCGATATACGCCACACGTGCAGGATCCACCTGCAGCTCCTGAGCGGCGTGACGCACTGGGTACGGGTCCGGCTTATGCAAGGGTACGTCGTCGGCGGTCACGAGCACTGACAAGAACCGTTCCAATCCGAGCAGCTCGATCCCTTTGAGCGCCATCGCGGTGCCTTTCGAGGTCACGACTCCCATCGGCAGACCGTGCACACGGATCGCCTCGAGTGCTTCGATCACCCCAGGGTACGAGCGCACCATGTCATCATGGGTGCGCTGGTTGAAGTCGCGATACGAGACCAGGAGCCTCTCGGCTTTGTCCTCGTCGTCCACGAGCAGACGCATCTGCTGAGCGAGCGGAATACCCACGTTCACCAGGAGTTCCTCGTCGGCCGGAACGTGCCCCAAGACTTCCGACGTGGCGTGCTGGAACGATGCGAGTATGTGAGGGATGCTGTCAGCGAGTGTGCCGTCGAAGTCGAACAGCAGAGCATCGATACGAGTGATGAGGGGGGCCGTCGCGCGTGGCATCATGCGTGCGATTCTACCACGGTCTCGGCGCGCACCTCGCGAAGCAAGACGAACGTCGCAAGCGCGCCCGCGGCGTAGAGCACCGCGGTGATGTACCACGGCAGCACGTACGAGCGTTCCATGAGCCTGCCTCCCAGCACGCTACCGCCGAGCCACGCCACGCTCCACCCGAAGCGCACCCATCCCACCACCAACGGACGATCAGCGGGAGGTACGCCTTCGGTCGCGAGCTGGTTGTACACCGGCCAAGACATGTTCATGAGGATGCCTCTCACCCACAGGAGGGCCGCCGCCACAGGCAGGCTGGTCGCAAGCGGCACCGCGACCAGGAACGGCAAGGACAACAACTCGGTGACCACAACAGTACCTACGAGTCCCATGCGCCGCGAAAGCCATGGGGCTCCGAATGCAGCGACTGCCATGCCAAGCGAGCTTACCGCCTGGATGACGCCGACTTCACCGACAGTTGCGCCGAGCTGGTGTTTCAAGAACAGCGCGATGAAGGGCATCGACAAGGCGGCGCCGAATGACGTCGCCACCTCTGGGACGATGAGTCGCGCGAGCCGATTCCATGAGCTGAAAGCGCGCACCGAGGCTCGGTATGAGACCACGGACCCGGCAGGGCGCTCTCTCTCGATCCGGCGGGCGGGCATCGCCGAGGCCAGCATAAGTATCGCACCGGCGGCAATCGCCGCGCGAAGGCCATCGATGCTTGGCATCCCCGCCGCCTCCAGTGAGTGAGGCACATACCCGCCGATGAGAGACCCGATGAACATCGAGCCGACCCGTGTTGCGTAGTCCACCGTGAACAAGTGCGTACGCGCGCGGGCAGGGGCCGCCTCGGACAAGAAAGCGGTGCTCAGAACCTGCATCATCCCCTCACCGACGCCATAGAGCAGCCCAAGCCCTACAACCAGCACAGCGGTGGGAGCAAACGCCTGACCGAGCCGGGACGCGCCGAGCGCGAACCCTGCGAGCATGATCAGACGCGGATACCCGATCCGCGAGACGAGCGGGGGAAGCGCAAGACATGTGATCGCACTTGAGAGAGCCAGGGCGCCTTCCACGTCGCCGACGACCGCCTCGGTCATGCCCACGTCTTTGATGTAGATGGCGAAAACGGTGCCCAGGACTCCCATGCCCGCGCTCTGCAGCGCGGCGGCGACCAGGTAGTGCCACGCGTCCGGCGAGAACATCCGCGCTGCGGTCTTGTACTCCCGAGGCAAGAGTGGAGCGACAAGCCGCTTGAGCGGCGTGAGAGCCACAGATACTCCTCCAAAGGCGCTGGCGCGCATCGGCTAGAGTCAGAATCAGTTCACCATCATACGCCCCGTGGCGTGCATAGGGCTATGCACGCCACGGCTTCCAGACTGCATATGTTGATCTCCCGCTAGGAATCCGGCTACTCGCCTTCGTCGAATTCCTCAGCAGCGAGTTCCTCGGCTTCCATGTCCCGGGCGCTCATACCAGGCATCCGCGTCGCGGACACGGTCTCATCTTCCACGAGTACTTGCTGTCCTTCTGGAGCGGCTTTCTTCTTTTTCTTCGCGACGACTCGTGCGATGGCCGAGACACGGTCACTCTCGGCGACGTTCATGACCTTCACTCCTTGGGTCGAGCGACCAAGTCGGCTGACGTCTTCCGCGCGCACGCGGATCACAACGCCTTCTTCGGAGATCAACATCAGCTCGTGACCGGGCATGACGACCTTCATCCCCGCAAGTCGCCCCTTCTTGGGCGTGACCTGGATGGTCTTGACGCCCATACCGCCCCGCCTCTGCACGGGATATTCACTCAGTGGCGTGCGCTTCCCGTAGCCACGCTCTGTGACAACGAACAACTCGGAGTCGTCCGGCGCGATCTCCATACCCAGCACGTGGTCTCCGTCGGCGAGATTCATGCCACGGACGCCCGTGGTGTCCCGGCCCATCGGGCGCACGTCCGCCTCGTCGAACACGATCGCCTTGCCACCCGCCGAGACCATCACGACCTTCATTCCGCTGTGTACGCGACGTACGGCGATGAGCTCATCATCATCCCGCAGGTTTATCGCGATAATGCCGTCCCGCCGGGAGCGGTCGTATGCGCTGATCGCCGTCTTTTTCACCAGACCGTTCTTTGTGGCGAAGAGTAGATACTCATCTGGGCTGAACTCGCGCGTCGTGATGACTGCGGCGATCTTCTCGTCCTGCTCGAAGGGCAGTAAGTTCACGACCGCCGTTCCGCGCGCGTGGCGCGAGCCGACCGGGAGCTCGTGCACCTTCATCCGGTACACCTTCCCCTTGTTGCTGAAGAAGAGAACGTAGTCGTGCGTGGAGCTGATGAACAGGTGCTCGACGAAGTCACTCTCTTTGAGGTTCACTCCGGAGACGCCCTTGCCCCCGCGGCGCTGCTGCCGATATGTGCCTACAGGCAAACGCTTCACATACCCGGCTTTCGTGATCGTGACGACCATGTCTTCCTCGGCGATGAGGTCCTCGACATCCAAGTCCTTTGCGCTTCCGGTGATCTCGGTCCGGCGGGGACTCGCGAACTTCGCCCTGATGTCGGCCATCTCGTCTTTGATGATCTTGAGCACGAGGTTGATGTCGCCGAGTACCTTTTGGTACCAGTCGATCTTCTCACGCAGCTCCGCGAGCTCCTCCTCGATCTTGTGGCGTTCGAGACCGGTGAGCCTCCTCAGGCGCATCTCTAGGATCGCCTCAGTCTGCGCTTGCGACAAACCGAAGCGCTCGATAAGTCTGCTCGCCGCTTCCTCGTCGTCGTCGCTCGACTTGATGATCGCAATGACCTCGTCGATGTTGTCGAGGGCGATCACATAGCCCTCGAGGATGTGGGCGCGCTCCTGTGCCTTACGAAGGTCGTAGCGGGTACGCCTGATGATGACGTCCTTCTGGTGATCGATGTAGTGCGAGAGCATGTCCTTAAGAGAAAGAGTCCTCGGCACACCATCGACAAGCGCGAGTTGTATGACGCCGAATCCGGTCTCCAGCGGCGTGTGCTTGTACAGCTTGTTCAGCACCACCTGCGGGATCGCCGACTGCTTGAGTTCTACGACTACGCGCATGCCCTTGCGATCGGACTCGTCGCGAAGATCAGAGATCTCGGGTAACTTCTTCTCGCGTACGAGTTCGGCGATCTTTGCCACGAGCTTCGACTTGTTCACCCCGTAGGGGATCTCCGTGATGATGATCCGCATCTTGCCCGTGGACGTCTGCTCGACATGGGCCTTGCCTCGGACCTTGATGGAGCCGCGGCCAGTGGTATACGCATCGACGATGCCCTCCCGCCCCATTATCACGCCGCCAGTCGGGAAATCAGGGCCAGGTATCACCTTCATGAGGTCTTCGATAGTCGCGTCTGGATTGTCGATGAGCATCGTGGCGGCGTCGATGGCCTCACCTATGTTGTGCGGAGGGATGTTGGTCGCCATACCCACCGCGATCCCCGAGCTTCCGTTCACCAGCAGGTTAGGGTAGCGACTCGGGAGCACCAGCGGTTCTCGCAGGGACTCGTCGTAGTTGGGGCCGAAATCCACAGTCTCTTTGTCGATGTCGCGAAGCAGCTCCATCGCTGCTCTGTCCAAGCGTGACTCCGTATAGCGCATCGCTGCGGGGCTATCGCCATCGATCGACCCGAAGTTGCCATGTCCATCGACCAGCGGCACACGCATCGCCCAGTTCTGAGCCATGCGCACCATCGTGTCGTACACAGCCACATCCCCGTGGGGATGGTACTTACCGATGACCTCACCGACGGTCCACGCTGACTTCTTGTACGCGCGGTTGGGCGTAAGCCCCGATTCGCTCATGGCATACAGGATCCGGCGGTGCACGGGTTTGAGCCCGTCTCTCACATCGGGCAGCGCACGGGCGACGATGACGCTCATCGAATACTCGAGGAACGAGTCTCTCAGCTCTTGCTCGATATCGATCGGGAGCACGTTTCCGGATGGGGCTATGCCGTCACTCACTGCTACACTCCTCGCACGTCGTCATCGCACGTTGTACTTCCTCCACAACAACACCGCCCCGCCCACGAGCATGAATCCCCACAACATCATCAATGCCGAGGCGGTCGCCGACGCGACGGGTGAGGCCACCGCCACAGCCCCTTCTGTCGTACGCGTTCTCGCGAAGAGGACCGCCGACCAGATCACGAAGCCCAGACCGCCCGCGAGCAATAGCCCTGATACCACCGACGAGACGACCTTGTAGTCTTTCGTAGGGGCGGTTTCCTCGATCTTGAGATCGACCAACATACGCTCGACCCAAGCCTGCGACACGACACGCGCCGCCTCACGTTCGCCTTCTGAAGTCGTGTCGTCATCTGAAGCCTTTTCGTTCTCACTTGCTGCCAAGACAGCCTCGACGCTCCGCGCCATCTGATGCGGCTCACCTGCAACCTGTTGTGCTCCCAGAACGGCGGCCAGCGCTTCGTCGAGCTCTGCGTCCTTCTTTTGCTCCGCTTGCTGTTGACGAAAACGTTCGAACGCTTCGCGCTCCCAGGGTGGCGGCTCGAAGCCTCGTGGCTCTCGTCGCTCCTGTGTGGCCATTGCTGGTCCTCACCCACCCCGGTCTCACCGCATCAAATATCCAAGAACCTTACGTTCTTGGCGTGCCGCTGGATGAACTCCCTACGGGGCTGCACCTGGTCACCCATCAAGTCCACGATCGCCTCTTCAGCAGCAAGCGCGTCATCTAGGGTCACCTGCAGAAGAGTGCGGCGCTCAGGGTCCATCGTGGTCTCCCAGAGCTGCTCGGGGTTCATCTCCCCAAGGCCTTTGTACCGCTGCACCGCGTACTTCGTGTTCTCTGGGAGTCTTGCGAGTATTTGCTGCAACTGCCGGTCGCTGTAGGCATACTCATGCTTCTTACCGACAGAGACCTTGAACAGTGGCGGCTGGGCGATGTACACGAATCCGCGTTCGATCATCTCGCGCATGTACCGGTAGAAGAAGGTGAGGATCAGACATCTGATGTGGCTACCATCCACATCCGCGTCGGTCATGATGATCGCCTTGTGATACCGGGCCTGTTCGATGTCGAACTCCTCTGCGATCCCTGTGCCTAGCGCGGTGATCATGGCCTGGATCTCCTCGGAAGAAAGAGCCCGGTTGATCCCTGCTTTCTCCACATTCAGGATCTTGCCTCGAAGCGGCAGGATCGCCTGGAACGACCGGTCGCGCGCTTGTTTGGCCGACCCCCCCGCAGAATCGCCCTCCACAAGATAGATCTCCGTCAGCGCCGCCTCTTTCACAGAGCAGTCCGCGAGTTTCCCTGGCAGGGTCGAGCTGTCGAGCAACCCCTTGCGACGCGTGAGTTCACGTGCCTTTCGTGCGGCGGCTCGCGCCTTGGCGGCCTGTGAGCACTTCACGACTATGGCGCGTGCCGGTTTAGGATGCTCCTCCAAGAACTCACTGAGTGCCTGACCGACTGCTGCTTGCACGAAAGACCTCATCTCGGTGTTCCCGAGTTTCGTCTTGGTCTGACCCTCGAACTGTGGTTCACGGAGTTTGACCGAGATCACAGCTGTCAGGCCTTCTCTGATGTCCTCCCCGGAAAGGTTCTCGTCCTTCTCTTTGAGGATCCCCTGCTTGCGGGCGTATTCGTTGATCGTTCGAGTCAGGGCGTTCTTGAATCCCTCAAGGTGAGTGCCGCCCTCATGTGTGTTGATGTTGTTCGCGAACGCAAGTATCGTCTCGGTGTATCCGGTGTTCCACTGCATCGCCACCTCGACAACGCCCTCCTGCCCCTCTGCCTCGAAGTACAGAGGCCTAGCGTGGAGAGTCTCTCTCTTATCGTTCAGATACTTCACAAAATCAAGGATGCCGCCCGAATACCGGAACTCCTCTTGACGAGGCTCAAGCTCCCTCTCGTCAATCAGTGTTATCTTGAGGTTCTTATTGAGGAACGCCGTCTCCCTCATCCGCGAGACGAGTACCTCCCAGGAGTACTCGGTCGTCTCGAAGATCTCTGGATCAGCCCAGAAAGTGATCTTCGTGCCGGTTGTCTTGGTCTTGCCGATGGGTTCCAGGGTGCTCGTCGGCTTACCGCGCTCGAACGTCTGCTGCCAGATCTTCCCATCACGCTTGACTTCGACTTCAAGCTTTGATGATAGTGCGTTCACCACAGAGACGCCGACACCATGGAGGCCACCGGAGACCTTGTAGCCCTCGCCACCGAATTTGCCCCCTGCGTGGAGCGTCCCAAGTACCACCTCCACGGCTGGCTTGCGGTACTTAGGAACGTTATCCACGGGTATGCCACGACCGTTATCGGTCACCGACACGGACCCATCGGCATGGATGACGATCTCGATGGCGGTGCAGAATCCCGCCAGCGCCTCATCGACTGAGTTGTCCACCACCTCATAGACCAGATGATGAAGCCCCTTCGGGCCGGTCGAACCGATATACATTCCTGGCCGCTTACGAACCGCCTCGAGACCTTCCAAGACCTGGATGTCTTTCGCGGAATAAGAGCTGTCTTTGCTCGCCACCACGTCTCCTTCTTGCTCG
Organism: Actinomycetes bacterium; assembly: GCA_021372825.1. Lineage (GTDB taxonomy): Bacteria > Actinomycetota > Coriobacteriia > Anaerosomatales > Anaerosomataceae > JAJFTR01. The sequence goes on along the minus strand of JAJFTR010000072.1, from coordinate 8,792 downwards.
CGCGTCACTGCGGCAGCTTGACGAAAGGCGCCACGATATGTGGCCGTGATCACCTCATGTTACCACAAGAGCTTGTGTTATGGCCTTGTTGTGTCGTCTCTCGCGGCCCGAGACGGCGCGTAGGGCGTCTTCGCGCTGAGGAGAGCCTTTTTCCTCTCTAGATCCTTGATCATGACGCGTAGCGCGGTCTCACGAAGTCTCTCGTCTTTGATCACCGATGCCGCATAGATGGCTTGCTGACGCTCTGTCTCACTCAGGGGAAGGCCACTCTCGTCGTCTGCGACGTAGAACGCATTCACTGTTCTCGCTTCCATCGCTTCTCTTCTCTTGAGAGCTACCCGTCTTGAGACAGTGAAGCGAATCGACCTGACCAATTCCTGTCCGATCTCGGTGTTGATCGCGCTACGTAAGTGGTCCGACATGAAGGTGAGCTCGGTCGCCCACCCAGGTGAGTCGACACACACGACCAACTCGCCGGACTTGAAAGCGGCCGCGCTCGTGTGTCGTGCGATCTCGGCGCCCGCAGCATTCTCCCAGGCGTTCACCACGCGCCCGTAGTGCCGGGCGCCCGAAGGGTCGATGCGGCGGAGCAAGCCCTCTGTGATGTCCGTTATCTTCTCAGTCCGAAGATGGCGAACCATCGCCCTCACTTCCTATCTGTACGACCACCGCGTCTTGGAGCAATGCTGGGTCGAAGTAACCTGTGTTTGTCGTAGTGATGAAGGTCTGGATGTGTTCTCGAACAAGATCTGTAAGGGCGCGCCGGCGCGCCGCATCCAACTCGGACATCACATCATCCAAAAGGAGGATAGGCTCGGTATTCAGCACTTCTTGTATCACGTTCACCTCAGCCAGTTTCCAGGCCAATGCAATTGTTCGTTGCTGACCTTGAGAGGCGTAGATCCGTGCTTCCCTTCCGTCTATGACGAACGAGATATCGTCTCTGTGGGGTCCTACAAGCGTCGTCTGCCGCGCTTTTTCCTCTTCTCTTCTTCTTAGGAATGTCGACTCGAGAGACGCTATGGCTTGTTGCTCCGACACCTCGGTGTGCACATCTGTAAGACCGATCCCGCATCTATCTTTGTATTCCAACCCAAGTGTCTCGCCCCCAGAAAGACGACTGTAGACGGGCCCTGCATGATCGATCACTCTTCGTAGAAGGCGGCGCCGATGAACGACGAGTTTGGCACCTAGAGTGATAGCCTGCTCGGTCCATGGGGCGAGCTCGCTCTCAGACGGCCTCCATTGTCTAAGGAGCATGTTCCGGTGACGTATGACACGTGAGTAGTCGCGACCGATGGCTCGGTAGCTCTTAGAAAGCTGGCCCCCTAGCTCGTCGGCACTCATCCTGCGACGTTCCGCGGCTCCTTTAACAAGGTCTAGATCATCAGGAATGAAAGATACGACCGGTAAGAGTCCTGACAGGTCTGCCAGCCGACGCTTCTTCACCCCGTTGATCTTCAGCTCTTTGTGTCCTTCTCTTGTCACATGGAGGTCGATACGGACGTGTGTGGTGTCGTCTCCCGCCTCTAATGAGATGACCGCATCACTGCTTCCCCATGTCACGACCTCTTCCCATCGAGGCCTCCGAAAGGAGATTCCGTTCGCGGCGAGTGCTATCCCCTCAAGAGCGTTCGTCTTGCCAGATGCGTTTGGACCAACGAAGACGGTCAGTCCAGGTGACGGCTCGATCGTTCGCTCACTGTGGTTCCTGAAACCAGAAAGGCGTAGCGAGGAGATCCTCACGCTCGAAGAACCTATCCTATCCGCACAGGCATCAGAAGGTAGATGAAGTCGTCACCTTCTGCCGGCTTTATCACTCCAGGTTTCAAGGGGCTCACGACCTCGATCGCGATCTTGTCTGAGTCCGCCACGGAGATCCCATCAGCGAGGTATGCGTGGTTGAATGCGATCTCTATGGGCGAACCGGCCGCATCCGCCTCAAGGTCTTCTCTAGCCTCCCCTATGTCTTGTGTTTGAGCGGTTAAGGTCACCACACGCTCGTCGGGTGTGATCTTCACCCTGATCGGCGAATTGTGCACGGCCATAAGGGAGACCCTCTTGACTGCATCGATCAGTTCCAGCCTGTCGATGATCACCCGTGTCTCATATCCCTGTGGCAGTAGTTGGCGATAATTAGGGAACGACCCTTCTATTCTCCGAGACACAAAAGTCGTCTCACCGAACGTGAAGACCACCTGGTTCTCTGAGACACCCAACCCCATACGTTCGCTGGATAGTGCCAGCCGTGATACGTCCTCGATGGCCCGTCCTGGCACCACCGCTTCAAGAGAGCCGCCCGAACCTTCCACGGAGACCTCTCGCACACACAACCTATAAGAGTCTGTCGCCACCATCTTCAAAGAGTCCTGCTCAACTACCACAAGCACCCCTGTGAGCACAGGCCTGGTCTCATCTCGGCTCACCGCCTTCGACACTTGGTGTACGACGTTCGAGAAGACGTCGGTGGGAAGAGAGACCATCACTGAGGGGGTGACGTCAGGGAATTTCGGAAAGTCGTCTGGTGTGAGAGAGCGCACTACGAAAGAAGACTGCCCACATGTGACGGCGGCGCCTGTGGGCTGCTGTTCAATCGTCACTGCCGCCTCAGGAAGGCTTCTTACGATATCGGTGACAAGGCGTCCAGGAACAACGATCTTCCCTGCCGATTCGACGTTCGCCTTACACCCTGTCCTGATCGAGATCTCAAGATCAGTCGCTTGGATCGTGATGCTGTCTTGTTCGGCCGAGACCAACATCCCCCCGAGAATCGGAAGAGTCGTCCTGGAGGAAAGCCCTTTCGATGCGATGGAGAGCGCGTCAAGGAGTTCCGTGCGGGCGACTGTGAATTTCATTGTTGGTCCTTTCTGTATCCATCACACATAGCAGTCGTAGTACTAATACTGTGGATAGTGTGGAAAAGCCATGTCTTCGCACGTCGTCTCAGGTGTGTCCATTGTGTGTCGCTGTGTTGATAGAAGCGCATGTTCTTCCACAGAAACCACAAGTCCTCACGTTCATCCACAGTATGGGCCTTGTATCCCGAAACCACCCTCAAGATATCCACAGCTTCATCAACTGCGCTGCTTGATCATATTGGTGAGTGTTTGGACCTGGTTGTAGACCTCACGCTGTTCGGTGAGCAACTTCTGGATCTTCGCTGTGGCGTGCATTACGGTCGTATGGTCCCTGCCTCCGAACTCAGCACCGATTCTCGGCAGTGACATATCAGTGAGTTCACGCGCGAGATACATGGCTATCTGGCGGGGATAGACGATCTGCTGGGACCGCTTGTTGCCGATGAGGTCGTTCTTTGTGATGCCGTAGTAGCGGCAGACCTCTTGTTGAATCGTGGTCACCGAAATAGGCCGGATCGATCGTTCGGGGAAGATGTCCTTAAGAACGTTCCTCGTGAGGTCAAGATCTATCGCGTGCCGCGTGAGGGAGCTGAAGGCCACGATCCTAATAAGTGCCCCTTCAAGCTCACGGATATTCGACGAGATTCTCTCGGCCACATATGACAGCACTTCGTCGGGTACCACCAAACCCTCAGACTCGACCTTTCTACGCAGAATGGCTATACGGGTTTCGAGCTCAGGTGGCTGGATATCGGTGATGAGACCCATCTCGAATCGGCTGCGAAGCCTATCCTCGATACTACCGATATCTTTCGGAGGTTTATCCGATGACAGTACTATCTGCTTTCCCGCTTGCTGGAGGGTGTTGAAGGTGTGGAAGAACTCCTCTTGAGTGCCCTCTTTCCCTGCAAGGAACTGAATATCATCAACGAGAAGGACATCGATCGTGCGGTACATTCGTCTGAATCCATCGATACGACGATTCTTGTCTTTGTCCCCGATGGAGTTGATGAAGTCGTTGGTGAACTGCTCACTCGAGACATACTTGACCTTCATGTGAGGAAAACTCGATCGGACATAATGACCGATCGCCTGAAGAAGATGGGTCTTGCCGAGCCCCACACCTCCATATATGTAGAGAGGGTTGTACGCGCTACCTGGCGTCTCGGCTACAGCGAGAGCCGCGTGATAAGCGAACTCATTCGATGACCCCATAACAAAAGACTCAAAGGTGTACTTGGGGTTGAACTCACCATCCACAGCTTCCTGCACGCGTCTTTGTTCGGTTGCTTCTATGTCCACCACGACCGGCGGCTGCACTGGCGCCAAGGGCTCAACGACAGTCGCGGTGTCCGAGACCTGAAAACTCACCCCCAAAGTATCGCCAGTCACTTGTGTGAGAGCGGATGAAAGAAGCCCCGCATACCGAGACTCCAACCAATCGCGAGCGAACTCGTTTTGTACTGACACGAAGAAAGTGGTGTCGACCACACCGAGTGGACGTGTGTGCTCGAACCATGTCTTGAACGTCGGAGTGTTCAGTTCCGACTTGATCACATCGAGAGCCTGTTCCCACACCTGCTGGATGTCTTGCATGTATCAACACTTCCTACTCATGGAGGATCTGGTCCAACAGCTGGGCTCCTGTGGGTGTCAATGTGCGCTTCCCTGACTCGTCGGACTCGATCAGTCCGTACTGTTCGAGGGCGGCCAGATCTCGATACGCTGTCGACAACCCGACCTTGAGCTCGCGAGAAACGACAGAAGGGCCGGCTGACCCTAACTCCATCACAAGCGATATGACCTGCTTTTGACGAAGAGTCAGCCGCGGCGCGGGCGCTGCGGCTGAGTCCCGGTCCAGAGGACGGGGCGTGCTGAATGAGGGTTGGTCGACATGGATCGTGACGACGGTCCCAGTCCCGAGGTTGTCATCGATCATGATCGAGCCGCCAGAGAACGTCAGGTACTCCCGGACGATCGGCAGGCCCGATCCAACACCCCTGATGACCTTTTTCATCTGCTCGCTGGCGGTGGAAAAACCAGGGAGAAACACCCGTTCCTTGTCCGAGATACCAGGACCTTGGTCTGAGAAGCGTATCGTGTGGCCCGAATCGAGAATAGTGACCACGACCTCACGGAACTGCGCATGTATGAGGTTCTCGACGACTTCTCGGATGACTGTGTACGGGATATCACCGCCGACCTCACAAGCGAGACGATACGTCGTGGCAGCGACGGACTCTACGAAAGCCCGGGGCTCTGTCGCAGAAAGATCTTCAACACGCGGAGCCGCGGCAAGTGAGTCATACACAGCAAGCCGCGCGAACAGCGTCCTCGGGTGGTCCGTGATCTCAAGCGACTCGCCCGCAAGTGGCGCCGGTGTGGTATTCGGTGTCGAATAGAAAGCTTTCACGCGACCCCCTCTCGTGTCGCCGCAGGTTCGATACATCCACAAGCTTGTCAACAACCGCTGATGAAGAACGCCGCACAAAGGTCCCAGATGAACCCTGTGGCCAGGCAGCGCTTCACGCAAACACCACGGGCAGTGAAGGTCTCTGAACTGGTGTTACCGGCTTAATCCACAGACCTTTCCACACCTGTGGAAGATTTCACCCATCAACGCGTAGGTCGGCGTCGAAACGCGCAGGTCGGGGGAATCATTCGTTACACGCGGGTTTCCGCGGCCGGTCTCGCGTCGCTCTCTGCGGGGACCGTTGTGGACAGCATGACACAAAGAATGCTCTCCCGTCGGGATACCTGTGGATAACCAGACGCGAGCAGCGCGCCGAGTACTCCATCGTCGGTCTGTTGAGCCTGTGAGCAGGACTTTCTCAAGGTAGATGGGCTAATCGGGTCAGCCCTGGTAACAGCGCCGATTCTAGCAGAGGGTCGTGGTAGCAACAACGCGACAAGTGGTCTTGTCCACAGGATCCACACGGTTGAATCCTGCGTTTTCCACAATATCCACAATTTGAGGACTTTTTTTCAGAAGACTCCAGGAAAGACCAAGAGAAGGACGCAGTGAAGCCAAGAAAGGCGCCTTGAGTCCTGGATGACGAGGTCAGGTTTGACACCATGAAGGACCCATCGTTACACTATCAGCCCCTGGCGCCTGAAGGTTTACTGAGGCGGACCTGAGTGGAGGAAGACAAGTGAAGCGTACATACCAGCCCAACAATCGGAGACGCGCGAAGACCCACGGATTCCGTGCGCGCATGGCGACCCCCGGTGGTCGCGCGGTTATAGCAGCGCGACGCCGTAAGGGACGCAAAGTCCTCACTCCAAGCGCTGCACGGTAGGACCCGCGGTCCCTCAGGGCCGGGCATCATGGGTACGATCACCGCGAAGAGCGAGATCGACAAGCTTTTTAAGACAGCCAAGAGAGGCCAGGCGCCCCTTGTGGTCGTCCTTGCAGCAGCTACACCCACATCACGCGACCCACGGGGTCGCGTGATGTTCGTTGCTGGCAAGAAGTCGGGCAACGCGGTCACAAGGAATCGAGCGAAACGGTTGCTAAGAGAATCGTCGAGAGCTCTCGGGGGCCCGTGGCCCGGTTGGGATGTCGTACTTATCGCTCGGGCAGGCGCGGCGAAGGCAGGATCATCGGCGGTCTGCGAGTCGGCGCGTGAGGCTTTGACGCAGGCCGGGGTGATCGAATGAGACTGGTGGGGCAGGCTCTAGTGATCATTATCAAGACGTACCAGCGCGTTGTCTCTCCCCTATTCCCACCGACGTGTCGTTTCACCCCCACATGCTCCACGTATGCCGTGACTGCTATCCAGCGCCACGGAGCGATCAAGGGCGTGTGGCTGGCAGTCAAACGGGTCAGCCGATGCCATCCATGGAACCCCGGAGGGTATGACCCGGTTCCATAGGCTTCTTTCATAGTGACCAGCAGGTGTGGTAGATAGATTGAGAAACGACGTCTACCCCGGGCACCCCCGAGTGGCACAGTGATCAAGACATCATCGCGCGCGGCGCTCTCTTAAGGAGGTTCTCCCACGTGTTCGCATTCATCGAGGGAATCATGTTCGACGTACTGAAGTACTTCTACGCATGGGCGCACGACTATGGTGTCGCAATCATCCTGTTGACCGTCGTCGTGCGTGTGGTGCTGCTTCCACTGACGCTCAAACAGTCGAAGTCGATGTATGAACTACAGCGCATCCAACCGAAGATCAAGGAGCTGCAAGCGAAGTACAAGAACGACAAGCAGAAGCTGCAGGAAGAGACGCTCAAGTTCTACCAGGAGAACAAAGTCAACCCATTCGGCGGCTGCTTGCCGATGATCATCCAGATGCCGATATTCATCGCGCTCTATCGCGTGCTGGGAGGGACTCCCGAGAAGCCGGGACTGTTCTTGCAGCACATCAGTGAGCTAGGAGCGGCCCAAGCAGAGGCGGCCCGGAGGTTTTGGATAATTCTGCCAGACCTTACACGGACGCCCAGCGCCATCTTCTCGGACCAAGGAATCATCGGCGCAATCCCGTACGTCGTTCTAGTGGTGCTGTTCGGGCTGAGCATCTACATCCCGCAGTTGATGCAACCCGGGGAGAAGCAACAGCGCCAGATGGCGCTTTATATGTCGATAGTGATGCTCATCTTTGGATGGAGTGCACCGGCGGGTGTGCTCCTGTATTGGGTGACGTCGAGCGTCTTGCAGATCGCGCAGCAGTTCATCACCAACAAGGTGTACTCACGCGGCGAAGGAGCCAAGTAGAAGATGCTACAAGAGATCATCAAGGAGGGACCCTCGGTCGCAGAAGCTCTGGATGCCGCCCTGGAGGAGATGGGCGTCCAACAGGATGCTGTTGAGTACGAGGTCTTGGAGGAGGGCGGGAAGCGCTTGTTCGGAAGCTCCCGAGCTGCGGTCGTGCGTGTCTGGTTGAAGCCAGGAGTGGATACAGTCCCGTCGGAGTTGACCGTGGAGACGGGCGCTGATGCCGGTATCAGCGAAGATACGGAGTTCACCGACGAGGAGATCGACAAGGTGGCTGATGAAGCCGTCCTAGTGATCAACGAGATAGCGAGATACTTCAGGATCACACCGAGTGTCGAGGAGTACGAAGGCGATGAAGGTGAGGTCATACTCGACATCATCGGAGATGACCTTGGGATACTGATCGGGCGTCACGGTCGAACCCTCGACGCCTTGCAGGTTCTTGTTTCTGCCATCACCAATCGACGCGTGGAGAGGCGTTATCCAGTGCTCGTGGATGTGTCAGGGTATCGCTATCGTCGGCGTTTGAAACTTGAGGAGATTGCAAAGAGAGCTGCGGACCGAGCTGCGCGGCAAAGGCAGCCCGTGCCTCTGCGGCCCATGACGAGCTTCGAGCGCAAAGTGGTTCATATGGCGCTTAGGAATGACGGACGGGTGACGACGGCAAGCGAAGGAGAGGAGCCCTTCCGGCAAGTTGTGGTGCACCCACGGTAGTGCCAAACCGGCGGTGAGGTCGACAAGAACCGAGCGAGAGTTTCGCTCGGTTCTTCTTCGTCCAGGTTCTCGCCGTACATCCATGAGCCCGAGATCTTCGGCGGTGCGCCTGTTTCACGTGAAACATGGGCGACATAGAGCTAGCGCGGGCGGCAGGATTCAGGCACTATGTTTCACGTGAAACAGCAATGGAAGATAGAAGGGCCCATCACACCGGGCGCAGTGCGGCGGTCGCTGGCGCGGATCGGTATAGCCAGTGTGACTGAGTCGCAATGTGCGTTGATTGCTGGCCACGGGAATCTTGTGATCGAAGCGAACGCGCGCTTCAATCTCACGCGACTGGAAGAACCTGAAGAGCTCTTGCGGCTTCACGTGCAAGACTCCGTTCTCGGTCTCCCAAGCGTCACTGACGCGGTACAGGGGCCGCTTCTTGATATGGGATCAGGACCCGGCTACCCGGGTGTAGTGCTCGGCGTTCTCACTGGCCGGCGTGTGGTTCT
>JAJFTR010000069.1 GCA_021372825.1 Actinomycetes bacterium | reverse complement strand
ACCCGGTACCGGATCGTGACCCCTACTGCATCATCGGGAAGCGTGTTTCGCGCGGCGGATCCCGCCGTCTTCCACGGGCCGCCATCGATGCTGTAGAAGAGCGTCACGCGTCCCCCGTTGCCAGTATCGCCATCCCAATCGAGGCCCAGGAAGCGTTTCTTCACACCCGGAAGTCCGCAGTCGATCTCGCGCGAGGTGGCTTTGGCGGATGTCGGGCGGCCGACCTCGATGATCCGGTCGTGCCCTTCATCAGCGATGTAGAGACTTCCGGTCTTGGAAAGAGTGATCGCTCGCGGTTCGTACAACGCGCCATTGGGAGGGGTGTCGTCTGGGTCGGGGTACACGCTTAGGAGCCTCCCATCGGCTCCTACCCTTAGCACGCGCCCGATGTCCTTTCCGTCCACGATGAACGTGGTGCCGTCAGGGGCTCGGAGCGCGCCGGACGGGTCGAACAGGCAGTTCGGCGCTTGGCTCTGGACACCCGTCGTGCCGTACTGCCAGACGACGTGACCCGACGGCTGCACTTCGATCACGCGTTGTCCGGTCTGGTCGGTGATGAGTGTGTTCGCGCCGACGCGCTGTGCAGTCCTCGGCCAGTCGAGGTATCCCTCCGCATAGCCATGATCGGCAGCGTACAGAGGCTCACCGTTCTCGCCCTTCTTGCCGAGTGACCACACGATGCTCGACTCGTCGTATCCCATGTTCGGCGCGTGAGGGTCATAATCGGACGTCTTCACCTCGATGACCCGGGCGCCATGGTTGTCTGCAATGAGCGTGTTGCCGTTGGCCAAGCGTGAAGCCGAGTAGCCGTCATAGAGCTGCCCCGGCTCAAGACCGATCGTGCCGTTCCCGTACTGCCAGATCAGGTGCTTGTTGCGGTCGACCTCGAATACCGGTCGGCCGTCCCGGAGAGTGATGATCGTCGTGCCTGCCGCGGTCCGATCGGCATCGAAGGGCAGCATCGCGGCTGTGGTGGCGAAGACGCTACGGTAGTCGGCGTTGGTGAACGACCACACGACCCGCTTGTCGCGGGTGACCTCCGTCACGCAGTTCCCGTCTCGGCTCGCATACAAGATGTTGCCGTTGGAGAGTACCTGTATCGACCTTGGGTCGAGCATGTGGAACGAGTACTGCCACAGGATCGCGGTCGACGGCACGAGCGCCGGATCCCCGGTGGTGTCGTCCACCCGGATGCCAGTGCTGTCCGAGAGTGCGAACGGCCTACCCGGCACGCCTTGGCGGTATTCCGAGCCGGCGGATGCTGTGGGTGTGTGGAGCAGGGTGACTGCCAAGATCCCGGCGATGATCAGCGCGATGACGGACCGTCTTCTCACGTCTCGGCCCCCTCCTTTGAGGGGCGACTGCCGATGTCCGCGAAGAACTTCAGGTCTGTCCTGCGCAAGCGCCTTAAGACGATGGAGCCGAGCCAGCCTCCCAAAGCACCGAACACGGTGTGCGAGATTGCCGAGACGCCGATGCCCGCGGTGATGAAGCCGGCGGGCAGTCCCATCACGAGGGTGACGACAAGCGATGTGACGAGTTTGGCGCCGTGAGCGAGCGCCCCCGCGAGGCCGGCAAGTACGGGGTCGTCGAAACGATAGCGTATGACGGGAGCGACAAGGTCGAGGACCGCGCCTGGTGCGAGGTACTTGAGCCATAGCAGCAGCCCTTCGTGTCCTCCTACGAAGATCGTCGCGAGAAGGCCTGTCGTCAGTCCCATGAGAGTACCGGCGTAGGGACGCCGGACAAGGCCCTTCCCGATCACGTACAGGGCGATCCAGATCGCACCCGAGTGGCCTGGCACGTGCAGGGGCATGCGCAAGAGGGACTTGGAGAGCACGACAAGTCCCGCCACGAGCGCAAGAAGTGCGAGCTCTCGCGTGGTGAGCACGGGTCGCCTCTGCGGGGGGCGCGTCATGGTGCCCCTCCGTCGACGACGATGTCCATGACGTCGCGGACGCGGTCCTCGCGGAGCATGCGGGGGCTTACGATCTTGACGGTCCCGCGATTGGCGAAGTCGAGCAGCACGTCATCTGTCACCTCCGCGTGACTGAGGATGATGACGCCGTCGTCGTAGACACCCGCGCCACGTATAGTGACGGTGTCGTACGACTTCACGCCGGCGGCCTCCAGGACCTTGCGAAGCCGGGGACCTTCCTCGGTCTTGCCATCGATGGTGATCTTCCGAGAGTCGAGTCTTCTTAGAGCATCGACGCCGAACGTGGCGAGCACCTCTTGGTCGCGCAGGACTCGCACCGAGTAGCCGGCGGGGCCGCCTGAGCCGAGCGGGTCATTGCCCGCAAGGACTTCGGCGGCCCCAAGGCCGGCGACGACGAGTACGCAGAAGACCCCTAGAAGTATGATGGCCTTCCGGCGACTCACTGCCCTATCTCCTTATTGCAGCAGCGCCTGGATTTGCGCCACCACGGTGTCACTCACCGCGCTCGGCCCGCCGTAGATCTCGACCAGGTCGATCGCGGTGGCGTTCGCGCTGATCGCCGAGGAGACTGGCGCAGAAAGCGAGGCCGGTGCGGTGAGCAACAACACTCCGCCCTTGCTTCCGGCCGCTG
>JAJFTR010000058.1 GCA_021372825.1 Actinomycetes bacterium | reverse complement strand
GCTTCTTCGGACCTATGCCCGAGACAACCACCTTCGCGATCCTGTTCATGAACGGACTCGCTCCTTTGATCGACAAGGCGTTCGTGCCACGGACCTTCGGGTGGGTGAAGCGCGATGAAGAGTAGCCCGCTCAGGTTGATCCTGTCGGTGCTGGTCACATGCGTCGTGGCCGCTTCGGGTCTTGCGGTGACCTATTCGATCACTGCGCCGAGGATCGCGGCTCAGGAGAAGGCTGCCGAAGAAGACGCGCTTGCGGCAGTGCTTCCCCAAGCAGCGGACTTCGAAGGCGTGGATGATGCGACGCTCGTGGCTGCGAGGGAGGCTGCCGGCGACACGGATGTGTCGGCGCTGTACGTGGCCCGGGACGACAGTGGGGCGACCGTCGGATGGGGTCTGAGGGTGGCGTCGCGCGGATATGGCGGCCCGATAAACATGGTTATAGGTCTGGACAGGAACGGGAAAGTCGTCGGGCTTACTATCCTCGCCATGAACGAAACGCCCGGTCTGGGCACACGCGTGAGGACGGAGCCATGGTTCCTCGAGCAGTTCAAGACCCTGCCGCCGAACTTCGGCGAAGCAGACGTGAAGAAGCTCGATATGATCAGCGGCGCAACGAAGAGTTCGCGCGGCGTGAGGAACAGCATGCTCGCTGCGGGGCGCATCTATGAACAGGTGTTGTCGGAGAAGGTGGAGTGATGAAGGAGTTCTGGAGCGTCTTCAAGCATGGTATCTCCATCGAGAACCCTCTCACCGTTCTCATGATTGGACTGTGCGCCACGCTTGCTGTCTCCACACAGGTGGAGGGCTCGCTCGCCATGAGCGTGGCCGTGATCTTCGTGTTGGTCATGAGCAACGTGCTGATCTCGGCATTCCGGAAGTTCATCCCCGTCGAGGTCCGTATCCCGATCTTCATCGTGATCATTGCGTCGTTCGTGACGATCGTCGACCTGTTCCTGAAAGCGTTCTCACCAGACATCTATGCGGTCCTGGGCATCTGGATACCTCTGATTGTGGTGAACTGCATCATCCTCGGTCGCGCCGAGGCCTTCGCGTATCACAACACGGTGCTCCTCTCGATCGCGGACGGTCTGGGCATGGGACTCGGATACACGCTGGTCATCGTCGGGATGGCGTTCATACGTGAGTTCTTCGGGACCGGCCAGGTCAAGGTCATGGGAGCGACCGTGCTGAGCATGCCGTCGGGCTACCAAGGACCGAACATCTTGCTCCTGTTCCCGGGAGCCTTCATCGTGTTCGGCTTCATCATCGCGCTCATGCGATGGTTGAACGACCGCAGCGCGGCACGAAAGGAGGCGTGACATGGCGGCAGTCGGCCACTATGCGCTCCTCTTCATCGGAGCGGCTCTCATCAACAACATCCTTCTTACGCGCTTCATCGCTCTATGTTCGTTCTTTGGTATCTCGAACAACATGCATACCGCCATAGGGATGAGCGCAGCCGTCGTGTTCGTCATGATGATGGCGAGCACCACCACATGGATCGTCTGGAAGGTCCTTCTGGTGCCGCTGGGTGTCGGCGAGTTCCTGTACATCCCCGCGTTCATCTTGATCATTGCCGCGCTCGTGCAGTTCGTGGAGATGTACCTGCGCAAATCGAGCCCGGTGCTCTACCGGGCAATGGGCATCTACCTGCCTCTCATCACCACCAACTGTGCCGTTCTCGCGGCAGCGACCGAGGTGGCCAAGCCGGGTTTCTTCAAGATGAACATGGCGTACGGCTACAGCTTGGGCGAGGGGCTCGTGTACACGCTCGGCGTTGCGGTCGGGTATGGGTTCGCGCTGATCGCATTCACGGCTCTGCGGGAGCGGCTCGATATCGCTCCGGTGCCCAAGGCGCTCAAAGGCAACCCCATGTCGTTCATCACCGCAGGCTTGCTCTCGCTTGCGTATGTGGGTCTTGCCGGCTGGTTCGGGCTGTGAGGAGATACAGATGCTTCTGAGCGTCCTCAAGGCAGTCGGCGCACTCGCGTTGCTCGGTGTCGTCTCAGCGGCGCTGCTCTCCGTGGCGGCTCGCAGGTTCCATGTGGAAGTCGATCCACGCGTCGAGGCGGTGGCCTCGGCATTGCCGGGTGCGAACTGCGGTGCGTGCGGGAACCCTTCGTGCTTCGCGGTGGCGGAGGGGATCGTGGCCGGGACCTTGCCGGTGAACGCGTGTGTAGCCGGGGGTCCCTCCGTGGCGGACAGCGTGGCGTCATTGATGGGTCAAGACACCTGCGAGTTCGTTGCCGTCGTCACTGCGCGCCACTGTGGCGGGGGAACCCGCGCACAGCGCTCCTACGAGTACAGCGGCGTGCGTTCGTGCGGCTCTGCGAACAGGATGGCGGGAGGCCCGCTGGTGTGTGCGTCGGGCTGCCTCGGATTCGGAGATTGCGTGCGCGCGTGTCCGTTCGACGCGCTTCATCTTGACGCGAGGGGCTTGCCGGTCGTCGACCTCGCCAAGTGCACCGGTTGTGGGATCTGTGTGAGGGAGTGTCCACGCGGCCAGATCGGTTTGCTGGAGATGCTGCCTGATAGGGCGCCAGTCGTTGTGCGGTGCAACGCCCATACGCGTGCCAAAGAGCGGAAGGCTGCGTGCAGCGCGTGCTGTATCGCCTGTCGCAAGTGTGAACGCGAGTGTCCAGCGGGAGCGATCAGCATGGTCGATCTCCTTGCCGTCGTGGACTACGAGAAGTGCACTGGCTGCGGGGTGTGCGTCGAGGTGTGTCCGCAGCAGTGCATCGACCTATATGGACGCCCGGATGGGAAGCCTGTCGCTGGCGCGGATGGGGCGGGGAAAGACGTCGCCGGTTTTGCGGCTGCGCGTTCGACTGTACGGGATGCCTCCGATGTCGAGGAGCCCGCAGAGGCCTGACATACGATGACGCGCTTCGATGTCATACTCGTGGTGGTGTTGCTGGGTGTCTCTTTGTGCGTGACCCCGGTGGCTTCGGCCGTCTCCTCACGCGGGCACGCCGAGTCGGTGACAGTGGTAGGCCCGCAGGGATCGACCACGGTGCCCCTTGAAGAGCCGCGACGTCTGGTCGTCAAGGGCCTTCGGGGAGATGTGGTCGTGGTGCTTGATGGCCACGGTGTCCGTGTCGCTGAATCTGATTGTCCCGATCAGGTGTGTGTCCGAACGGGTCTGATCGCATCGCCTGGTGCGACGATCGTGTGCATCCCGAACGGCGTCAGCGTGACGGTCGGAGGTGACGATCATGAGGCGGCCGACGTCATCGTGCGCTGAGGCCATCGTCCCCTATGTGCCACGGGTACGTGTCACCTCTTATACGCGCAAGCTCGTGGTATCGGGTCTGCTGCTCGCGATGGCGTGTGTTCTGGGCCTCGTCGAGTCCGCACTCGGCTCACCCGTTCCTGGGGTGCGTCTCGGTCTGGCGAACATCGCCGTCGTTGTGGCCCTGTACGTATGCGGTCCCGCAGCAGCATTGGCAGTCAGTGTCTTGCGAGTGGTGATCGTAGGGCTCGCGACCGGCACCTTCGCCGGTCCCGTGATGGTGCTTGCCCTGTCCGGCGCGGTGTGCGCGTGGGCAGCGATGTCAGCGGTGAGACTATGCGGCGACCGATTCTCGATCATGGGCCTCTCGGCGACCGGCGCCGTGGCGCACGTCATCGCGCAGTTCGTCGCGGCGGCTTTCTTGACAGGCAGTGTGGGCGTCCTCCGTCTCGCGACGCCCGCGGCGTTGGTGAGTCTTTCCCTCGGGCTTGCCACCGGGTTCGTGGCCCGGCACTTACTCTCCCAGTTGGATGACACGAGGTCTATCGGGAGATGAGGGAAGGGGGTGGCGCCTATGGCGCCGCGCCTTGGTTGGCCGACTCGGCATGCGCGGGAGCTTCTCTTGGAAGGACACGCTGAGGCGGTCTCGGATGCAGCCTTGATCAGCGTGATGCTGGGAGTGGAAGACGAGTCTGTCGCACACTGCGTGCTGAGCTCACATCCCGTGCCGCAGGGCATATGGCGTCTGCGAGCAGAGGACCTGTATGTCCACGAGGGGGTCGGGCCTGCCCGGGCTGCAGTGGTCTTGGCCTCTCTCGAGCTCAGCCGCCGTGCGAGTGCATGGACCTGTGACAAGCGGCCGCTCCTGTCCACGCCTCAAGATGTCGTACGCGTATGTGAGCCGAGGATGCGCGGTGAGGACAGGGAGCACTTCTGGGCGCTCGCGCTCAACGTGAAGAACCAGCTGATTCGAACCATCGAGGTGTCCGTCGGCAGCCTCAACGCCTCGATCGTGCACCCGCGTGAGCTTTTCAAGGACGCAGTGAGAGTGTCGGCGGCGTCAGTGGTGGTCGTGCACAACCATCCTTCAGGAGACCCGACGCCGTCCAGTGCCGACATCCAGCTCACGCGCAGACTGGTGAAAGCAGGTGATGTGCTTGGCATCGACGTGCTCGATCACGTCGTCATCGGAGAAGGGGGGTCGTTCGCGAGCCTTCGAGACCTTGGCCTGATGTAGAGCGGACACACGGCACGACCTGCGGTGTTGTTATACTGGTACCGTCCCGGGCGGGTGCCTGAGGGTCGCGCTGTGCTAAACTGCATCAGATTGCCTGTGCTCGTGCTCGGCTGGATAAGGAGAGCGCTTTGTCGCTTGTCGATATGTTCTTCAACTCGTGGGGCAACGACATGGCTGTCGACCTCGGGACGGCCAACACGCTGGTCTCAGTGCGCGGAAAGGGCATCGTGTTGATCGAGCCGTCCGTCGTTGCTATCGAGAAGGAGACCAAACGTGTGCTTGCGGTAGGAATCGAAGCGAAGCGCATGCTCGGTCGTACCCCCGGGAGTATCGTTGCCATTCGGCCGCTCAAGGATGGAGTCATCGCAGACTTCGAGGTCACCGAAGCGATGCTCCGGTACTTCATCAACAAGACGCGCGCGAAGCGCTTTCCCTGGCAACCGAAGCCTCGCGTCGTCGTATGCGTGCCTTCGGGTGTGACAGAAGTCGAGAAGCGCGCCGTCTTCGAAGCGACGATGCAGGCGGGAGCGCGTCAGGCGTACCTTATCGAGGAGCCGATGGCTGCAGCGATCGGAGCCGGGCTCCCCATTCAAGAGCCTACCGGCAACATGGTCGTGGACATCGGTGGCGGTACCACGGAGGTCGCGGTCATCTCCTTGGGCGGCATCGTGGTCTCGGAGTCCATCCGGATCGGCGGGGACGAGTTCGACGAGGCGATCATCACGCATATCAAGCGTGAGTACAACGTTCTCGTCGGTGAGCGTACCGCCGAGGAGATCAAGTTCGAGATCGGCTCGGCGCATCCTCTCGTCGAGGAGTTGGACGTGGAGGTGCGTGGGCGCGATCTGCTCACGGGTCTTCCGCGGACGATCCAGCTCTCCTCAGAAGAGGTTCGAGCTGCTGTCGAGGAACCTACTCAAGCGATCATCTCGGCGATCAAAGGGACCCTCGAAAAGACGCCACCGGAGCTTGCGAGTGACATCATGGAGTACGGCATCGTGCTCACCGGCGGCGGTGCGCTCTTGAAAGCACTCGATGACCGGATTCGCGCAGAAACTGGAATGCCCGTGCACGTCTCTGAGAACGCGCTCATCAACGTCGTTCTCGGCTCGGCCATGGCGCTGGAGGAGATCGACGTGCTCAAGAAGGTCCTCACCGTCACCCGGTAGGACCGGGACGGCCTCATGCGAGTAACGTTATCCGAACCGAAGCGCGGTAATCCCACTCTGCTGGCAGTGCTAGTGGTGGCTTCGCTTGTGCTCATCACCGTGTACTTCCGTGAGGGTGACACGGGGCTGCTGCATAAAGCGCGCGAGGCCACGCTCACCGTGACAGCGCCTCTGTCCAAGGTGGGTACGGCAGTCGCCAAGCCGTTCGAGGCGGTGGGCGACTGGATCGCCGGTTTCGGCGTGTCGCGCAGCGAGGTCGAGCAGCTGCGACAGCAGAACGCGCAGATGCGTGCACAACTTGCCCAACTGGAGGAAGAGCGCAAGCAGTACGAGCGGATATCCTCTTTGGTGCAATTCGCCGAGCAGAGGAAGTTCACGCAGCTGGGAGCTCGTGTGATCGGGCGGCCTACGAGCAACTGGGAGGGGGTCATCACGATCGACCGCGGCACTGCTGACGGCGTCGAGCCCGGTATGGCCGTGATCGCCGCCCAGGGTCTCGTCGGCCAGATCGACACTGTGTCGGCGCATGCCTCGCGCGTCCGGCTCGTCACCGATGAGCAGAGCGGCGTCGCGGCGATGATACAGCGCACGCGAGCAGTGGGTGTGGTGAACGGATCCATCGACCGCACACTTCACATGGACTTCGTGGACAAGGCGAAGCTGCCGAAGGTCGGGGATGTGGTGATGACGTCCGGGCTCGGCGGTGTCTACCCGAAGGGCATCGTGATCGGCGATGTGATCGATGTGGACGCACGACGCGCTGACCTTTTCCCCCGGATTACGGTTGCCTCGCGCGTTCCGATAACCGAGCTTGAGGAAGTCCTCGTCCTGCTCGGCCCCGTTTCTGTGGAATCGACGGGGGCGGTCGAATGAGCGACCGGATCTGGACCACTGGCCTGGCTATCCTCGGCGCCACGATTCTGCAGGTGATGGTGGCGCCACACATCGCGATTCTAGGGAGTGTCCCGAGCTTCCCTCTGTTGGTGGTCATCACCCTCGCCTTTGTGGAGGGCTCCGTTGCTGGATCGACGGCAGGGTTCATTGCCGGCCTGATCCTCGATCTGCTCGGCAGCGGGCCTATCGGCGCATGGGCGCTCGTGTTCACACTCGTCGGCTACATCGCTGGCGCGCTGGAGGCGAACATCTTCGCGGAAGGCTGGTTGTTGCCGGTCACCGTCGCCCTCATCGCCAGTCTCGTGACAGAGCTTGTGTACCTGTTGGTACTAGTGGTGCTCGGTGTGGACGTGCCGTTCTGGCGGTCGATCACCGCCGTCGTACTGCCCCGGGGCGTCTATGATGCGGCGCTCGCGTTGCTGTTCTATCCATGGCTGGCGCGGTTCTTGCGGACCGACCGGGTCATGAAGTCCTTCCGCCGTCTGGCGTGAAGGGGGTGATGTGGTGATGGCGACCCAGCCGCAAGACCTCAAATCGCGTTTTGCCGCACTCGGCGCAGTGGTGATCATCGTGCTCACGGTGCTTCTTATACGTCTGTGGTCCATGCAGGTGCTCTCGGGCGATCGATACGCCGCGCTCGCGAAGAACAACCGGATCCGCGAGATCTCGCTCGATGCGACTCGCGGCCGCATCCTCGATCGCAAAGGGCGGGCGCTCGTGACAAACCGGGCGACTCTTGCGGTGAGCGTCGATCCAGCGAATGAGAAGGTACGCGATCTTATCATCCGGGCCCAAAGCGCTGACACCGACGATGACCCGACCCGCGCTGAGCTCGAGGAAGCGTTTGGAGCACTCGCCACCATGTTGCACATGACACCGCAGGAGGTCTTCGCCAAGGTCGCCGACTCGAAGGTCGAGGCCCTACGACCCCGGGTGGTCGCGGTGGACGTGCCTCTGGACGTGGTCGCGCAACTTGCGGAGCGCTCTCAGGACTTCCCGGGAGTGCGTATCGAGGAGACGTCGGTCCGCGAATACCCATACGGCTCCGTGGGAGCGCACGTGCTCGGCTACACTGGCGAGATCTCTGAGGCGGAGTTCGCGGCGTCTGATCCCACATCGGGTTACGAGCTGGGCGACATCGTAGGCAAGGCGGGAGCCGAAGCGCAGTTCGAGAGCGTGCTTCAAGGAGACAAAGGGCGACGGCTGATCGAGGTCAACGCGTCTGGCAAGCCGCAGCGGATCATCGACGAGCAGCCTCCCGTTACGGGAAGGGACGTGCGCCTCACCATCGATATCGACGTGCAGAAAGTAGCCGAAGAACAGCTCGCCGCTGCACTCACGGAGGCGCATCGGCAGAACTTCAACAAGGCGAAGGCAGGCGCGGCGGTCGTGTTGGACGTGACGACGGGCGAGGTCGTGGCGATGGCAAGCGCGCCGAGCTATGACCCCCAGGTCTTCTTGGGCGGCATCAGCGAGGCAGAATGGAAGAAACTCACGGACAAGGCGAGCGAGTACCCTCTCAACAACCGTGCCATCATGGGGGCCTATCCGCCAGCCTCGACCTTCAAGGTGGTCACTGGGCTCGCAGGACTCGATGCGGGTATCACCTACAGTGGGAAGTCCTACTACTGTCCCGGCAAGTGGACCGAGATGGGCGCGCAGTGGCCGAAGTGGTGCTGGAAGCACAGCGGGCATGGGACGATCAGCTTCGAGGGTGGTATCGAGGAGTCGTGCGACACCGTCTTCTACGAGATCGGTTACCAGTTCTACCAGAGAGAGAAAGAGGAGCTGCAGGCCTACGCGCGTAAGTTCGGGCTTGGCTCGGCCACCGGCATCGATCTGCCGGGGGAGGTCAAAGGTCGTGTGCCCGATGCCGCGTGGAAGAAGAAGTTCAACGAGAAGTATCCCGAGTGGCAGACCTGGCTGCCAGGTGACACGGTGAACATCGCTATCGGTCAGGGCGACCTGCTTGTGACGCCGCTCCAGATGGCCTCGGTGTACGCGGGTGTCGCGAATGGCGGGGTCGTCATGCGGCCGCACGTGCTCAAAGACGTTCTCGATTCTGAGGGCAAGGTGGCTCGTTCCTACACGCCTCAAGAGCTCAGCGACGTGGGCGCCTCTTCGGATGACCTGGGGATCATGCGCCGGGCGCTGGTGCGTGTGACCGAGACGGGCACGGGGGCAGGCGCGTTCAGGGGCTTTGGAGTGAGCGTGGCGGGAAAGACCGGTACCGCACAGGTCGCGGGTAAGGACGACTACGCATGGTTCTGCGGCTTCGCTCCGGCGGACAAGCCTCGCTATGCGGTCGCCGTCGTCGTCGAACAGGGCGGTCACGGGGGCTCGGTCGCCGGGCCGGCGGGACGCAACATCCTTGCGAAGCTTCTCGGCGAGCCGATCAAAGAAGTCCACACGACGGACGTGTCGCGATGAGGTTGCACACTGCAGCGATCGACAAGTCAAGGACGCGGCGCTTTCTGGACGCCGTGAACATCCCGCTTCTGGTGTGGACGGTAGCCCTTCTCGTGTACGGGTCGATCATGGTCACTTCGGCGACGTCGGGGATGGCGGGCGCCTCGGCGCTCGCGCGACGGCATGTCGTGGGTATCGCGGTGGGATTGGTGCCCTTGGGAGTGGCGTGGCTCATCGACTACACCAAGCTCAAGCACTGGAGCGGCCCGCTCATGATACTGTTCGCGCTCTTGCTGGTAAGCCCCCGCATCCCTGGTCTGGGTGATACGGCCAAGGGCGCCACGTCGTGGCTGCAGATCTTCGGCGTGCGCCTGTTCCAGCCATCAGAGCCGGCCAAGCTCGTCTTCATCGTGATCATGGCCGCTCTCATCTCGGAATACGAGGGCAAGATCGACACGCCGCGCGATGCGGCGCGCGTGCTCGGGTACCTCGCGGCCGCAGTCGTGCTGATCATGTTGCAGCCCGACCTGGGAACAGGTCTGGTGTTCGTGGGGATCACCGCAGCGATGCTGCTCGTCGGCGGGATGAAGGGGCGGTATTTCGCGGTGCTCGCTCTTGTCGCGGCGCTTGGCGTCGTCGGCGTTCTCGGCATCGACTCGACGCTCGACCGCATGGCAGGCCATGATGTCGCCCTCAAGGACTACCAGAAGGACCGGCTGCTTGTGTTCATCGACCCAGGCCGTGACCCTGCCGGCGCCGGGTACAACCTCGCGCAGTCCAAGATCGCGATCGGTTCCGGCGGCGTGTCGGGCACGGGACTCGGGTCCGGCACGCAGTCCAACCTTCACTTCTTGCCCGAGCGGCACACCGACTTCATCTTCGCAGTCCTTGGCGAGGAGCTCGGTTTCACCGGCGCCGTGGTACTGCTCGGCCTGTATCTTGCTTTGCTCGTGACGTCGCTTGCCATCGCCACGTCGTCGCGTGATCTGTACGGCGCGCTCATCGTTGCGGGTGTGATGGGAATGTGGTTGTTCCAGATACTGGAGAACATCGGCATGACGGTGGGTATCATGCCTATCACAGGCATCCCGTTGCCGTTCATGAGTTTCGGAAGCTCGGCGATGGTCACCAACATGGGTGCGGTCGGGCTGCTACTGTCGGTCTGGTCGAGGCGGTACGGTACATAGACGTCCGAGGAGGGCGCGAGAAATGGCACTCCCACTAGATGTGCGTGACCTTGTGAAGAGCGGCTCACGGTATCAGAAGGACCGCGAACAGACGGTGCGTCTCGCCGTGATCGTGGAGGTCGACGCTCCCGATGAGCTCGTGGATGGCGTCAAAGAGCGTCTGAGGCCGCTCACGAGCGGCGCGTCTCTGCAGGTAGAAGTAGCCTCCCCCGGCTCGACGCCGGTCGTGGGCCCGCGGCTCGACGCGGTGGTGGCGGTAGCGGGCAGCGGACGTTCGGGTCTGCGCGAGGCGCTCGTGGCGCCTCGGCAGGAGCGCGTGCCTGTAGTGGTGCTCGCACGTGCTCCCGGTCATGAGGCTTCACGGTACGCCGACGACCTCGTGCAGCCGTTGAGCGACGTGCTCGTCGATGACGACCTGTCCCGTCTGCTTGATGTGCGGCTGCCGAGGTGGCTTGCCGACGAGGCCCCCTCGAAGCGGCTCGCCTTGGCGCACAACTTTCCGTTCATGCGGCGCGCTGTTGCCGAAGAGGCGGTGACGAGGACCGCCTGGCAGAACGCGCTCGTCGGGTCCCTCGCGGTGATCCCAGGGGCAGACATGCCGATCATGACGGCGAACCAAGCGAAGATGTTGCTCGAGATCGCGGCCGCATACGGCGAGCACTTGGGGACCGAGCGCATCAAGGAGCTTGCCGCTGTGGTCGGCGGCGGGTTCGTCTTCCGCACGGCAGCGCGGCAGGCGCTCGGCCTGGTGCCTGTGCTCGGATGGGCAGTGAAGGGCGGCATCGGATATGGCGGCACCATCGCGATGGGGAAGGCCGCCATCGCGTACTTCGAGCAGGGCGCCGACCTGACCTCGGTGGCCCGCAAGCTCAAAGAGAGTGCGATCGAGGTGAGCAGCAAGATCCCGCGGCGCAAGCAGAAGGCCGTGCTTGCCGAGGAGCAACTGATGCTGCCTGGCGTCTCCGGAGACGCTGCCGGTGAGTGACACGCTGCGTGCGCGGGTGGAGCGCCTGCTTGCAGGAGTCGAGCAGCCCTCGCGATACATCGACTGTGAATGGGGCGCTCGCGAGCGCCCCGCCGCGACATACAGGGCAGTGCTCGCGTATCCCGACGTGTACGACGTGGGGATGTCGAACCAAGCGATCCAGATCCTGTACGACGCCTTGAACGCAATGGATGGCGTGGGATGCGAGCGCACTTTCGTGCCGTGGAAGGATATGGCCGACGCGATGCGCGGCGCCGATATGCCTCTGTACGCGTTGGAATCCTGCGACCCCGTGCGTGACTTCGACCTCATCGGCATCACTCTTCCCTATGAGCTTACGTATGCCAACATCGTGGAGCTGCTCGATCTCGCGCACGTTCCGGTGCGTGCGGCTTCCCGAGGCGAAGCCGATCCCCTCGTGATAGCGGGGGGGCCATGTGCTTACAACCCCGAGCCGGTGGCGCCGTTCTTCGACGCGATCCTCATCGGGGATGGCGAGGAGGCGGTAGCCGAGATCGTTTCGGCACATCAAGAAGCGCGCGCGAAGGGTCTCGGTCGCGCGGGCGTGTTGGAGTCCCTCTCCGCGATCCGCGGCATGTATGTGCCTTCGATCCACGGTCCGGAGATGCGACCGATCACCAAGCGCGTCGCGCGCAACCTGGACGCACATCGCTCGCCTGAATGCCCGGTGGTGCCGTACAAGGATGTCGTGCACGACCGCGTCGCGATCGAGGTCCTGCGCGGATGCGCGCGAGGCTGCCGCTTCTGCCAGGCGGGCATGGTGTACCGTCCCGTCCGCGAGCGGACGCCGGACTCGGTGGTACGCGACGCCGCGGCGGCGCTCGCCTGTACGGGCTACGAAGAGGTCTCACTGACCTCTCTGTCGACGGCGGACCACTCCATGCTTGCGGACATCCTGCGGCGCCTGACGCGGCGGCTCGAAGGAACGGGTGTGGCGATATCGGTGCCCTCGCTCCGGGTCGATGCGTTCTCGGTGGAGATCGCGCGCTTGCTGGGCGGGGGGAAGAAGACGGGCCTCACTTTCGCTCCTGAGGCGGGTACGCAGCGTCTCCGCGACGTCATCAACAAGAACGTGACCGAGCCGGACTTGCTCGAGACAGTGGCCAAAGCGTTCTCGTCAGGATGGCGCAGGGTGAAGCTCTACTTCATGCTCGGGTTGCCGACCGAGGCGGACGAGGACCTGGTCGGGATCGGCGACCTGGTCACAAAGGTGCTCGAGACAGCCCGAGACGTGACACCACCCTCGGAGCGCGGTGCGATCCGTGTGGCAGTCTCGGTGTCGACGTTCGTGCCTAAGGCGCACACGCCCTTCCAGTGGGAAGCGCAGATCCCGTTGGAGGAGGTGCGTAGGCGCCAGGCGGTCTTGCGGGCGCATATGCCGCGCAAGGGCGTCGAACTGTCGTATCACGACGCTGAGGTATCCTTCCTTGAGGCGGTTCTGGCACGCGGGGGACGCGAAATCGCCGAGGTCATCGAGACGGCGTGGCGCAACGGCGCCCGGTTCGATGCGTGGACAGAGGAGTACTCGCTGCGACGGTGGCTCGAAGCATTCGATGAATGCGGAGTGGATCCTCGCTCGATCGCCAACCGCGAGAGACCCGTCGACGAGGAGCTGCCGTGGGACCACATCTCGGCGGGCGTGTCGAAGGCGTTCTTGCGCATCGAACGTGGGCGTGCCCTTGAGGGCGCCACCACGCAAGACTGCACAGTGGCCGGGTGTTTGGGATGCGGTGTCTGCGGTACGGTGGGGGCGGAGAACGTGTTGGCGGCGGGTCATCGTGGCTGACGGACGCTTCCGGCTTCGTGTGTGCTACCGCAAGGCGGGACCCTTGCGGTTTCTCTCGCATCTGGAGACGGTGCGGGCATGCGAGCGCTCGATACGCCGTGCGCATGTGCCGTATGCGGTCACGCATGGGTTCAACCCTCACATGAAGATCGCATTCGGTCCTGCTTTGCCTGTGGGAACGGCGGGCGAGCGCGAGTATTATGATGTGTGGCTCGAGTCGTACGTGCCTGCTGCCGAGGTCTTGTCGGCGCTTGCGAGGTCCGCACGCCCCGAGATCGCCGCGATCGGGGCAGTCTATGTGAGCGAGCACGAACCCTCGCTCACGAAGGCCATCGCGATCGCTGAATATGAAGTCGAGGTGGAAGGAGGAGACGCACTTCAGGCGAGTCTTCGTGACTCGCTGGTGTCCGTGGTTGCAGCAGGGGTGCTGTCTGTCGAACACAAGGGCAAGACGAAAGTTTTCGAACTTGCAACCGCGCTCCCGAAGGAGCCGGAGGTACGTTCCTCACGTGGACGGGTGGTCGTGACCGTCACGGTCAGGATCGGCGAGCGGGGCTCGCTCCGCCCGGACGCGCTCGTGAACGCAGCACTCACGCACGTCGCAGACCACGGACGGGTTGTGTCCGTGACGCGCACGGACCTCTTTGTCGAAGACGGAGGATCGGTGCGACGCCCGCTGTGACGGGAGTTTTCAAGGTGACCGACATAGTCCGCGAGATGCTTATCTCGCATGATGCATACGAGACACGAGTCGCGATAGTCGAGGACAAGCAGCTCGTGGAACTCTATATCGAGCGTCCAAAGCGCAGTGTCGTCGGCAATGTGTACCTCGGCAAGGTCAAAGACGTGTTGCCGGGCATGCAGGCTGCGTTCGTGGACATCGGGCTCGACAAGAACGCGTTCCTTTATGTGGACGAGGTCGTCGCGCCCGAGGGAGTGAACGACATGCCTCGGCGCGACATCCAGTCCCTGCTCAAGCCAGGCCAGCAGGTGATGGTGCAGGTCTTGAAGGACCCGATGGGCACCAAGGGAGCTCGCGTGACCACCGAGATCACCCTGCCGGGGCGCTTCTTGGTGTTGATGCCCTTCTCACCCTTCGTGGGGATCTCGCGCAAACTCCCCGATGCGGAACGCGACAGGCTGCACGACATCATCGCGCCCTCTGTGCCCGAGGGGATCGGCGTGATCGTGCGCACGGCCGCCGCCGGCGCCAACGAGCATGACCTGCAAAACGATCTTGAGTTCCTCCTTCGGCTGTGGCGGCGCGTGCAACACCAGGCGCACGAAGGACTGGCTCCCGAGGTGGTGTACACCGAGATGGACCTTGCCCTGCGCATGGTCCGTGACGCGTTCAACACAGACTTCAAGCGGCTTGTAGTAGACGACAAGAAGCTTCACGAGAAAGTGGTGTCGTTCCTCAAGAAGACTTCGCCCGAACTCGTCCGGCGGATGTCGCTGTACAAGGACAGAGAGCCGCTGTTCACCGCCTATGGGCTGCGTACACAAACGGAGCTGGCCACACGTCGCACTGTGCCTCTGCCGAGCGGTGGGCACCTCACGATCGACAAGACCGAGGCGTTCACCGCCATCGATGTGAACACCGGCAGCTACGTAGGCAAGAGGAACCTGGAAGACACCATCCTGCGAACGAACCTCGAAGCTGCCGACGAGGCGGTGCGTCAGCTGCGGCTCCGCGACATCGGCGGGATCATCGTCATCGACTTCATCGACATGGAGGTCCCCGCGCATCGCGATGAGGTGCAGAGGCGTCTCGCCACCGCGCTTGAGCGCGACCGCACCAAGACGCGCGTGACGGAGATCTCTCGGCTCGGCATGGTGGAGATGACACGCAAGAACGTGACCGACGGGCTGTACGGCATTTTGACCGAGCCGTGTCCGACATGTCACGGCGAGGGCAGGATCGTCTCGGACGCTACGCGGCGCATCTCGGCGGAGAGGAGACTGCGCGAGATTCTCACGACCGGGCGGTCCTCGGCATACCTTGTAGCGATGAGCCCAGAGACGTATGCCCTGGTGACGGCGCCAGGCAACAACGCGGTGCCGATACTCAAGGCCGAGACCGGCAAGCACATCACGCTCATCGCCGATCCCGACTGCTCGCCGACCGAGGTCAAAGTGATCATCGAGGGGCGCGCCGGTTCGGAAGAGTAGAGCCAGGCCTCAGGCGTCTTGGTAGACCGTGAAGCGGGAAGAGAGCGGGCGCCGGTGTCTTTTGCCGTGCGGGCCGTGACGCTGATGTCATCGCGGGCGGTCAGAGCCACGCCGCGCCTGCCGTTTATTGACGCTGCCGAGGGCGTTTGTTAGCATGTTTCCTCGCGTCTGAATCCATCAAGACTGGAGATCATCCATGTATGCAATCGTGAAATCCGGTGGCAAGCAGCTCATCGTCGAGAAGGGCTCTGTCGCCGTGGTCGAGAAGGTCGACGCCCCTGTCGGCGAGACAGTGAATCTGCCCGCGCTTCTCGTGGCCGATGGTGACAACGTCGTTACGGGGGCTGCAGCGGCGGACGCCACGGTGACCGCTACCGTCGTCGAGCATTTCCTGGGCGCCAAGCAGATGGTCTTCAAGTTCAAGAAGCGCAAGGGCTACAAGCGCACCAAGGGCCATCGTCAGCCGCAGACGGCGCTGCTCATCACCGATATCGTCCTCGGGGCCGTCAAGAAGGCCGCTCCAAAGAAGGCAGCCGCCGAGAAGCCAACGGCCGCCGAGAAGCCAGCAGCCGCCGAGAAGCCAACGCCGGCAGTCGAGGAAGCAGCGGCGCCCAAGCCCGCGGCTGAGAAGAAGCCCGCTGCGGCGCCTAAGCCCGCGGCTGAGAAGAAGCCGGCAGCTGAGAAGAAGCCTGCTGCACCCAAGAAGCCTGCTGCACCCAAGGCCGAGACAGCCGCTGGGGATGCCGCCACCACCAAGAAACCTGCGGCGCGCAAGACTGCCGCACCCAAGGCCGACGAGGCCGAAGCACCGAAGGAGTAGTCGACCATGGCACACAAGAAGGGTCTCGGTTCCACCAGGAACGGTCGTGATTCCAAGGCCAAGCGTCTGGGAGTCAAGCGATTCGCGGGGCAGAGTGTCACCGCCGGTACGATCATCGTCCGCCAGCGGGGCACGCATCTCAAGCCGGGCGTGAACGTCGGTCTGGGCCGAGACGATACACTGTTCGCGATGACCGATGGTGTCGTGGAGTTCACCCATGGCAAGGACCGCCGCGTCCATGTGCGGCCGCTGGTCGGCTGACAGGGCGCGATCGCATGAATGAGTGCGGGCCCCCCACCGGCTGGTGGGGGGCCTTTTCTCATCGGCAGGAGAAGTGAGATGTTCGTAGACGAAGCGCGCATACATGTGACGGGCGGCAACGGAGGCGCGGGCAGCGCGTCTTTCCGCCGAGAGGCTCACGTGCCCAAAGGCGGTCCCAACGGAGGGGACGGTGGGAAGGGTGGCGACGTGGTGCTGGAAGCCGATGCTGCCGTGTCGACGCTCCTGGACTACCGCTACAAGCGCCACTTCAAAGCCGAGCGCGGTCAGCACGGTAAGGGTGCGGACCGGGACGGAGCGGTGGGAGCCGACCTGGTGCTCAAAGTGCCCGTCGGCACGGTCGTGCGCGAAGGGGAGACAGGGGAGCTCATCACCGACCTCGCTCATCATGGGCAACGTGTCGTCGTGGCGCGAGGCGGACGAGGTGGCCTCGGCAACACGCACTTCGTGACCCCGACGCGCCGTGCGCCGAGCTTCGCGGAGCTGGGGGAGCCAGGCGAGGAGAGATGGGTGTCCCTTGAGCTCAAACTGCTGGCAGACGCCGCACTTGTCGGACTGCCGAGTGTGGGCAAGTCATCGCTCATCGCGCGCATGAGCGCGGCACGGCCGAAGATCGCGGACTACCCGTTCACCACGCTCGTGCCGAACCTCGGAGTGGTGGATGCCGGGACCGACCGGTCTTTCGTGGTCGCTGATGTGCCCGGTCTCATCGAAGGTGCGAGTGAGGGCGCAGGGCTCGGGCACGCGTTCTTGCGGCACATCGAGCGCACCGCGTTGATCCTGCATGTCGTCGACCTCTCGGGTGGCTATGAGGGCCGCGATCCGATCGCCGATATCGGCGTGATCGACCGCGAGCTTGCTGCGCACGCGGCGGAGCTGGCCGAGCGTCCGCAGGTGGTGATCGGCAATAAGTGCGATGTCGAGGGCGCCAAGGAGAACTCCGCGCGGGTGGCCGAGTGGTGCGAGGCGGCTGGGCGCAGGTACTTCCAGGTCTCGGCGGTCACCGGCGAGGGAGTGGCGCCGATGGTGCGCGCCGTGGGTGAGATGGTTCACGCGTTGCGTGCGGCTAGTGTGCCGAGCGAGGCGGTCTTCGAGGCTACGTACGTGTACGAGCCACCGCGGGAGCGCATCATCGAGGTCGTGCGGGAGAGCCCGCACGAATATCGGGTCGAGGGCGGACGGATCGAGCGTATGGTGATCATGACCGACATGGCCAATGAGGAAGCGGTCGCATACCTGCAACGCAAGCTGCAGCGCGCAGGCGTGGAACGCGCGCTCATAGAGGCAGGAGCCTCGGACGGCGACACGGTGAGCATCGGCCCGGTATCATTCGAGTTCGAGGCATCCGGCGGGTACGCCGCCGCCGAGGAGGCGGACCTGCCCGACGAGGAGACTCCACACGTGAGCCAAGAGGGGTACGACGCGGATGAGTGAGCACCGTGTGGTTGTGAAGGTGGGCTCGAACACGCTCACCGACACTGACGGGCACATCGACCGGCAGTTCGTGCTCTCGCTCATGGAGCAGGTCGCGCGGCTGCGAGACGAGGGTCGTTCGGTCGTGCTCGTCACATCGGGCGCCATCGCCGCGGGACTCGAGGCTTTAGGGATGGCGGGTCGGCCAGGCGACATGCCGTCGCTCCAAGCGGCCGCCGCAATCGGCCAGGTACGACTTCTGGAGACCTACGCCGAGTGCACCTCGGCATTCGGCATTCGGGTAGGACAGGTGCTGCTCACGCGATACGACGTGGGGCAGCGTCAGCAGTATCTACATGCGAGTCAGACCCTGGAGCGGCTCCTTGAGCTCGGTGTCCTTCCCGTGGTGAACGAGAACGATACGACGGCGGTCGAGGAGATCCGCTTGGGTGACAACGACTACCTTGCCGCTTTGGTGGGCATGATGGTGCACGCGGAGCTTGTCGTGTTCCTGACCGACATCGAAGGGCTGTTCGACGCGGACCCCCGCGCTGTGGCGGACGCGCATCTTCTCGGGCACGTGCAAGAGCTCACCGAGGAGGTCATCGCCGTGGCGGGTGGAACGGGATCGGAAGTGGGCTCGGGCGGCATGGCGACCAAGGTGGAGGCCGCTCGCGTTCTCATGGACGCAGGGATCCCACTCGTGGTCTGTGATGGCAGACGTCCCGATGTGGTGATCGATGCGGTCGCCGGCAAACCGGTCGGCACACTGTTCGCGGGAGGCAGGGCGGCTCTCAAAGGTCGCAAGCTATGGCTCGCCTACGCGGGGCACCCTGCGGGTTCCGTGACGATTGACGATGGCGCGAAAGACGCCCTATGCTTGCGGGGTGGCAGCCTGCTCCCGGCCGGTGTTATCGACGTGACCGGGAGCTTTGTTGTCGGAGACCCTGTCGCCGTGTGTGACACAAGAGGCACGGTAGTCGCTCGCGGGCTTGCGGGCATCTCCGCCGAGGACCTTCGCAAAGTGAAAGGGATGAAGACGGCCGAGATCGTCTCGGCGTTACCCGGGTGGGATGGCACGGAGGTCATCCACCGGGATCACCTTGTTATCCTGTAGACGCACGACCTGTCCGGGACCGGTATCACGAGTCTTCGAAGCCGGGGAAGGGATCCGACGATGTCAGAGGTCACACAACTCGCCGAGAGGGCCCGTGAGGCGGCTGACGCGCTCGCGGCTACGTCGACCGACCAGAGGAACAGGGCGTTGCTCGCCATGGCCCACGCGCTCGTTGCCAAGCAAGACGAGATCTTGTCGGCGAACGAGCAGGATATGGCCGCGGCGCGCGCCAAGAACACGTCGGCCTCTCTTCTGGACCGCCTGGAGCTCAATCCCATGCGCGTGAAGTCCATGTCCGAGGCGCTCAAGAGCCTCTCGCTATTGCCCGACCCGATCGGCGAGGTGGTGTCCGGCTCACGCTTGGCCAATGGCATCTGGTTGCAGCAGGTGCGTGTGCCGATGGGCGTCGTGGCGATGATCTACGAGGCACGCCCCAATGTGACAGCGGATGCGGCGGGACTGTGCGTGAAGACAGGCAACGCGGTCATCTTGCGGGGCGGTTCGATGGCGCAGAACTCCAACCTCGCTCTCACACGCGTGCTCGCGGCTGCGGCGGCTGGCGCGGGACTTCCGGCGGGCACCATCCAATCGGTCGAATCTCCCGATCACGCGGCTGCTGAAGAGCTGATGGGACTGCATGGGATGATAGACGTGCTCATCCCTCGCGGTGGAGCGCGGCTGATCAAGAGCGTGGTGGAGAACGCCAGAGTACCCGTGATAGAGACCGGAGTCGGCAATTGCCACGTGTACATCCATTCGGATGCGAACCTCGAGATGGCCAAGAAGATCGTGCTCAACGCGAAACTGCAGCGTCCTGGTGTGTGTAACGCCGCCGAGTCCCTTCTCGTGGACGAGGCGGTCTACGAGCGCGCGCTCCCTCCGATCCTCAAGGCGCTGGAAGAGGGTGGCGTCACGGTGTACGCGGACGACAAGACCCGTGCGCTCGGCGCGATCATGCGCATCCAGCCCGCCACGGAAGAGGACTGGGGCGCCGAGTATCTCGACCTCAGGATCTCGTGCAAGGTCGTCTCGGGTCTCGACGAGGCGATCCGCCACATCAACCGCTACGGCACTAAGCATTCTGAGGCGATCGTCACTGAGGACTACGCCGCCGCGTTGCGGTTCTTGAACGAGGTGGACGCCGCGGCCGTGTACGTGAACGCATCCACGCGCTTCACTGATGGAGGCGAGTTCGGGCTGGGCGCCGAGATCGGCATCTCCACCCAGAAGCTGCACGCGCGCGGGCCCATGGGACTCGCTGCGCTCACGACGACGAAGTACATGGCGATGGGGAGCGGGCAGGTTCGGGAGTGAGGCAGACACCCAGGCTCGGCATCATGGGCGGGACGTTCGATCCCATCCACTACGGACACCTCGTCACTGCCGAGGAGGCGCTGGTCCAGTTCAACCTCGACCGCGTGGTGTTCATGCCGACAGGTGTGCCGGTCCGCAAGACGCACCGCACGGTCACGCAGGCTGAACACCGCTATCTGATGGCGGTGATCGCCACAGCGAGCAACCCCGACTTCGAGGTGTCGCGCATGGAGGTCGACCGTCCCGGACCGACGTACACTGTCGACACCATGCTCGAATTGCGCAAGGGCTATGGCCCGGAGACGGACTTGTATTTCATCACCGGGGCCGATGCGGTGTGGGACATCCTCACCTGGAAGGATTCGGAGAAGCTCGCCGGCGTCTGCACGTTCATCGCGGCCACTCGCCCCGGATACGACCTCTCGAAGTTCTCGGCGGAAGACGCGAGCCGGCTTCATATCGAGTTCATGGAGGTGCCCGCTCTGGCTATATCCTCCACTGACATCCGCTGCCGGATCGCGGAACGCCGTCCGGTGCGCTATCTCCTGCCTGAAGCGGTGGCGACCTACATCGCAAAGAACGACCTGTACCCTGGAGGCGCCTGACGTGTTGCCAGACTGGGACACGGCGCTCGCGGCGCTCGGCCGTCGTCTCGGGCCAAAGGGTGTCGCGCACTCGGTGCGGGTCGCCGAGACCGCGGCACAGATCGCCTCGGCATATGGTGTCGACTCCGAGGCGGCACGGATAGCGGGACTGCTGCACGACTGGTGCAAGGACGTGGCGGGTGAGGAGTTGCTGCAGGCCGCCGAAACTCGCGGACTCCCGGTGACGGACGTGGACGCGGCGGTGCCGTACTTGCTCCACTCGGCTGTGGGAGCCGAGGAGGTGCGAGAGGCGTTCCCGGGGATCGATGAGAGCGTGGTGCAGGCGATAGCGGCTCACACGTATGGCAGCGAGTGCATGTCGCCTGTGGATATGGTCGTCTACGTCGCTGACACGATCGAGCCCGGGCGCTCGCACACTTCGGCGCGCGAGCTGCGTGAGGCGATCGGCAAGGTGCCGCTGACCGAGCTCTTCACACGGACGTACGCCGAGTCGCTGCGGCACCTCATCGATACCCGTAGGCGTATTCATCCGAACACGACCGCGATGTGGAACCGCCTGGTGGGCGGTGAGTGTCTGTGAGCAGGCCCGCGCATCACGCGAAGAAGGGACACGCCGCACCGGAGCGTCTCGCCGAGAGTGCCGCCGAACCGCCCGCGCGCGGTGGCACGGACTACCCGAGGCGTCGCTCACACGTGGACAAAGAGCCTCAGCCGGTGCTCGCCACCGGGTACCGGAGCTCCCGGCGCTCGTCGAAGTCGGGCAAGAAGCAGCGACGTGAGGCGACCAGCGAACGCGTGAAGACCGAGATGGCCGAGAAGGTCGGCGACGCCTGGCGCGCAGTCCTCACTGGCGTGAAGTACGGAGTGCTCGCTGTCGCAGGAGGCGCCGCCCTCGTGGGGTTGCTGCTCGCGCTCGCGACGGGGATCAACGCGGGCGCGCGGTATCTCGCAAAACGAGAGGCGGTCCAACAGAACAGCCCGGAAGCTGTGGCGCAGCGTGCACGGGACAACGTGCTCGTGATCGCGACCGACGGCAAGACGAGCACCGACTTCCTGGCGGTCAGGTTCGACCAGAAGTCCGGGCAGATATACGGCATCGCGATCCCCGACGGCGCGTTCATGGAGGTACCAGGGCAAGGTTTCGAGAGGATCGGGGACAGCTACAAGGCAGGCGCTGACGTGTCGATGGCGGCGATCTCCAACTACTTGTCGGTCCCCTTCGAGAAGCACGTGGTGATCGACAAGCAGACCTATCAAGACGCCCTCACGAACCAGTCACTGGCGGGCGTCTTCGCGCGAGTGACGGAGACTGACTTGAGCGCTGATGAGCTTGCGAGACTGTCCGAGTTCGCCGATAGCGTGGACACCGACCAGGTCGCTCTTGTGCCGTTGCCGGTCAAGCCCATCAATCTCGGCGACCAGACGTACTATGAGCCGCAGCGCGAGCAAGTGGCCGACCTCCTGTTGACGTGGTGGGGAGTGAAGCTCGCCTCCGATGAGGGAATCGTCCGCGTCATCATCTACAACGGGTCCGGCGTTCCGGGGATCGCGGGCGAGGCGGCCAAGGTGCTCATCAAGTCAGGCATCCGCGTTGTGGACACGAAGAACGCGGACCGCTTCGACTACAAAGAGACGATGATCGTCCTGCAGAACGACGACACGCAGGCCGCCGAGACGGTCAAGACGGTGCTTGGCGTGGGCAAGATCGTGGAACAGCCAGCCGACCAGGACGTGGCTGATATCATCCTCATCGTGGGTCAGGACTTCAAGGTACCGAAGGAGTGAGCGAGCTGGAGCCCAGGGAAGTAGCACTACGCGCCGCCGAGGCCGCGGCGGAGAAGAAAGCCTCGGATGTCATCGTGATGAACGTCGGCCCTATGCTTGTGATCACTGAGTACTTCGTGATCGCGACGGGCAGCACAGACCGTCAGGTCAAGGCAATTGCCGAGGAGATCGAAGACAGGCTGCGCGACATCGGGATCAAGCCCGTCGGGCGTGAAGGCGAGAGAGAAGCGCGCTGGGTGCTCCTTGACTTCGATGAGATCGTCGTCCATGTGTTCCAGCCGGACGAGCGCGAGTTCTATCGTCTCGAGAGGCTGTGGAGCGACGCCGCGCGTGTGGATCTGCCACCGGAGGTCGCGAACACGGGTGGTGTGGGCCAGTCGAGCGCGTCGCCCGCGGCCACGGGGTCGTGAAGCCCTCCACGCGGAACCTGCTCAT
>JAJFTR010000038.1 GCA_021372825.1 Actinomycetes bacterium | reverse complement strand
GTACTCGGAGAGGAGCTCGCGTACCTCCATCTCCACGAGCTCAAGGAGCTCGGGGTCGTCGACCATGTCGACCTTGTTGAGGAACACGACGATGTTCGGCACGCCCACCTGGCGGGCCAAGAGGATGTGCTCACGCGTCTGTGGCATGGGTCCGTCGGCGGCCGAGACCACCAGGATCGCGCCGTCCATCTGAGCGGCGCCGGTGATCATGTTCTTCACGTAGTCGGCGTGGCCCGGGCAGTCGACGTGCGCATAGTGGCGCTTCTCGGTCTCGTACTCGACGTGCGCGATGGCGATGGTGATGCCGCGCTCGCGCTCCTCGGGCGCCTTGTCGATCTGGTCGAAAGGCGTGTAGTCCGCAAAACCCTTCTCGGCCAGTGTCTTGGTGATAGCCGCCGTGAGCGTGGTCTTGCCATGGTCGACGTGACCGATGGTGCCGATGTTCATATGCGGCTTGGTACGCTCGAACTTCTTCTTCGCCATTAGTCTCCTCCTTCAGGGGGCTCTTGTACGACCACTCGGGCCGTCCCGAGAGGCGTGCGATCACTTCTCTTCGCGCAAGCCATGATGGCTCGGCCTTTTCTATCGTGTCGCAAGCAGCCGCAGCCCTGCGGCGCTGCGAGTCAACGCGTGGTAGCGGCGACTGGATTCGAACCAGTGACAACACGGGTATGAACCGTGCGCTCTGACCAACTGAGCTACGCCGCCACGATACCGGTCACCGGACCGAGATGAGTCGATGGAGCCCACAACCGGACTTGAACCGGTGACCTCTTCCTTACCAAGGAAGTGCTCTGCCGACTGAGCTATGTGGGCGTAGCGCACCGCCTGTGGCGGATGAAACATGTGGTGGGGGCGCTAGGATTCGAACCTAGGTAGGCATAGCCAACGGGTTTACAGCCCGTCCCCTTTAGCCACTCGGGCACACCCCCAACATGAAAAAAGCCGCGCTCACTCACTTTTCAAGTTGCTCGCCTGGGCAAAAGGCAGATGGAATGCTACTCCATCGTTTTGATTAGTGTCAACAACGACAACGGTGCCGGGCGTAGCCCTTGATTGCCAAAGTTAGTGCAAAGACCCCTTGCACTTAGTCTGGCAGTCAACCGACCGGGCGTGGCGGCCGCACGTCTCCGCAGCTTGTCGGGCGCGCATGTGTGGCGCTCTTCGAAAAGTATCACCTCACACAGGCGAAAGCGACGCGAACACGCGCCCTATGCTGCGCGTCCCCACGACGCCCTTCTCGACCTCGGCGACCGGGATGATACGGTACCACGCCGAACGCCCCTCGCTCAGCACCGGCCGGGGGATGAACCGCTCTCCAGCCACTTCGAACCACGCGCGCAGTGCGGTCATCGGCAGGACGCGTAGGTCGTCTCGCTCGACATCCAGCTCGCTGAAGAAGATGCGGTCGGGCTCGTCCATGAGAGCCGCGACCTCCTCTTCAGGTTGACCGATCGCGACGAAGTAGTAGAAGAGCTCGTCGGCGACCGAGCGTTGCACCCACCCCGGTTGTCGCGTGAAAGTGTCTGCCATGGTCTCGAACCCGCAACTGGACGTCTCTGCCCGGTAGTAAGGCAGATCCCGCCTCGCTATCTTCTCCGGATCGGTGCCGAAATAGGCGTCGGCTTTGACCTTCACGCTCGTGCTCCTGCCAACACCGGCCGAGTACGTGAGGTCGACAGCTTCCGCGCTCTCAAGGACACTGCGCCCGATGATGACGTCTCTTTCCCCTCGCTCCCTGAGATACTCAGCGAGGATCCGCTTGGCAACCTCATGCAACAGGGCGGTCCCAGTAAGCGTTGACACGTGCCCTCCGTTCCTCGCACCACATCGCTTCGCGTCGCCTCACCGGGGGCGCTTCGCGTGAAGACGATCCGGCCGTGCGCGTGGACATGTTCATGGACGACGTGAGAGATCGAAGCGATCTCCTCGGCCGAGCACTTCTCGAACGAGCAAGAAAGTCCTGGTGCGTCACCCCTGCCTCCTGCACTCCAGACCGCTCCTCCTTCGTCCCATGCTATGACAACCGCATCGGGTGCGAAAGTCCGGGGTGACGCGCCCGCCGTGTACGCATACGCGCGCGTAGTAGACAATGACAGCGTGTGACGAGCTGGCGGTCGGCTGTTGCGAAACCGAGAGGGATCATGCCGCTCTTCTTGGGACTGTACCTAGGTCATGTGCTCGGCGACTTCGCATTCCAGCCGGGTCGGCTGGTGGTCGCGAAGCGGCGCGGCCTGCGAGGGATGCTCGTGCATACCGCCATCATCGTCGCCGGCACCGCGATCGTGAGCATCGGCCAACTTCACTCCAGGTGGCCTGCCGTACTTCTCGCAGGAATCAGTCATTTCGCGATAGAGTTCGTCACCGTGCACGCGCGTCGAGTCACGCAAGCGACAGGGCTTGCGATCCTCACACTCGACCAGGCACTGCACCTCGCATCGCTCGTCCTCGTCGCCACATTGTTCGGCCGAGACTCCGTGCCCGTCCTCTTCACGCAAGAGGTGAGCGTCCGGCTTCTTGCCCTGACCTGCGGGGGACTGACCGTTGCCTTCATGGGGGCGATCCTGGCCTTCGAGGTCCGAACATCTTCGCACGAAGCCGCGCGCAAGGCCGCCGAGGTGCTCGGCTACGACGGCAAGCGCATCTACGGTATGGTTGAACGCGCGACGGCGTTCGCAGGAGCCGTGCTCGCACCCCTGCCCGTTGTTGGAGCCCTGGCTTTCTTGCCGAGGATCGCCTACGCGATGACCCGGCCGCCTGCGACGCGCGCGCAACACCTCACGGAGGCAGCGGTCGGACTCGCGCTCTGCACGGCGGTGTGGGCGCTGCTGAAGATCCTGACGACCTCCACGATATGACGACGGAAGGGAGTTGCTTGACGATGATCACCACCCGCATCGAGCGGAAGAATGCGCGCTACTTGCCCTGGATCCGCGCGATCATCTTCGGTGGCGTGACTCTGTGCGCACTCGAAGCGGTCTCCTTCTACCCACACTGGGCGACTTATGCCATCACGGCTGCAGCGGCCATCCTCGGCCACTCATCTCCGTCGGTGGCCGCGCTGGTACTCGTCGCAGCAGTGTCGGTACCGGTGTCAGCGGCTGACTTCGTCGTGGGGGCTCTCCTGCTCATCGCCGGCTTCTCCTTGACGCAGTACTTCAGGGACGATCATGCGGCGGGCTTCATCGCCATCGCCCTCATGATGCTCGCGCTACCCTACGGCGGCGCGTGGGGGATCGCGGTCGTCGCAGGTTACGTCCTGGGCTCCTACAAGGGTGCGCTCGCCGCAGCCGTTGCCTGCGTCGTGGTAGAGATCGCGGGGATCCTTCTCGGCTTGCCGTCAATCGGGGTGGTGTTCAGCGGCGGGTCACCCGCGACAGCCGTGGTATCGCTCGCATCGCCGCCGCCAGCACCGCTGCGCTTCGCGTGGCTCGCGCAGGCGATCGCAGATGCGGACCCGGCGCACGTCGCGTCGGTCATCGGAGCCGCGAAGCCGATCGGACCCCTGATCGCCCAACCAGTGTTGTGGGGACTGGCAGCCTCACTCGGAGGCGTCTTCCGCCATGTGAGCAACACGCCGCATCATCTCTTGCGTGTTCTCGCCGGCCTTGCCGGAAGCACAGCGCTGCTCGCGGCTTTGAGCGCGGCCGCCGTCCAGTTCTTTGGTGCGCAGGTCGAGAGCGCGACGCTCGCGTCCAGCGCCGTCATATCGGTGGTCATCGCCGCCGCCGGGGGTGCAGCCGGCGAGTGGCTCTTCCCGTGGCGCGAGATCTCACCGGCCGGCATATCGCGTCACACGGGCGGCGACGCATCCTCGGAAGACGCCGACGTCGACGAGCTGCTGCGGACTATCGCTTCTGCCGAGGAGGAGCTCGCCTCTCGGCACGCTACTGACGCCGTGGTGATGATCACCGACATGAAGGCCTTTTCTCGCATCACCGAGGAAGTCGGCAGCATCGCGTCCGCCAAGATCGTGCAGCGGCATCGGGACCTTCTGCTTCCCGTGATCGAAGCCCACGGCGGTCACGGAAGGTCCACCGGCGGTGATGGCCTTGTCGCTGCGTTCGAGAGCGCAGAAGCCGCGATCGACGCGGCACACGCCATACAAGTCGTGCTCTCCTCCGGTCCTCAGAGAAGCACTGCACCGCAAGATCTCGCCGTTCGCATCG
Organism: Actinomycetes bacterium; assembly: GCA_021372825.1. Lineage (GTDB taxonomy): Bacteria > Actinomycetota > Coriobacteriia > Anaerosomatales > Anaerosomataceae > JAJFTR01. Next base: position 24,478 of record JAJFTR010000038.1, on the reverse strand, counting down.
GCATCGCCAGTGGCGAGGTCGTGCTCGACAGGAGCGGGCGCCCCTTCATCGGGGCGGCCGTCAATCTCGCAGCTCGCGTCATGGACCTTGCGGACGGCGGAAGAGTGATGATCACGTCGGAGGTTGCGCGAGCGGCGAAGCTCGACGCCGAGCGCACGTACGATCACGGGGAGTTCCAGCTGAAGAACATCCAAGTGCCTGTACGCGTGATCGAGTCGCTCTGGGCAGAGGGTCTCGAACCACAGAAGACCCTGTGCGCGTCCCGCCGAGACGAATGACGCCCGGGTCGCGATGACCCGGGCGGACACGTCCTGGAGCCGGCGGAGGGAATCGAACCCACAACCTATCGCTTACAAGGCGATTGCTCTGCCATTGAGCCACGCCGGCCAAGCGCGCCTATTCTATCCGGCAATCGCCGTCGAGCCAACACCTGGACTGAACAGGCCTGTCTTCAGCAGGCGCGGCAACGCTCGATCTGGAACTCGATCTTCCGTTTGATCCGTTGGAGCGCGTTGTCCACCGCCTTGACGTGGCGGCCAAGAGCAAGCGCTACCTCCTGGTACGACTTCCCCTCGACATAAAGCCGCAGGACCTCGGACTCGAACGGTGAAAGCACCTGCATGAAGCCCTGCCGGATGTTCGAGGTCTCCCACGCCGAGATGACCAGTTCGGCAGGATCACAGACTTCCTTGGCCGCGAGGATGTCGGCAAGCACCCTGTCACCTTCGTCTTCCGCGGTCGCGGGACGCGACAACGACACGTAGCTGTTGAGCGGTGAGTGCTTCTGCCGGGTCGCGGACTTGATCGCGGTGATCAGCTGTCGGGTGATGCACAACTCGGCGAAGGACCGGAAGCTGGACTGGCGGGCCGGGTCGTAATCCCTTATGGCCTTGTACAGCCCGATCATGCCCTCTTGGATGACGTCGTCACGATCGGCCCCGGCGAGGAAGTAAGTGCGTGCCTTACAGCGGACGAACCCGCGGTAGCGGTCGATGATTTGCTCGCTCGCGCTCTCGTCTCCCGCCTGGGCTGCGTTGATCAGCGCCAGTTCGTCGTCGGAACGTCCCGGCCTACGTCGCAGGATACCCTCTACGCTCTGCAATCAGTTCCCTCCCGCACTGACCCCCAGATCGAGGGGGAAGGATATTCAGCTCCTCGTGAGCGCTCTTGTGAAGCGCAGCACTTATGAGCTACGACCGACGATAGCACCCCGTAACGGCCTGTCAACGGAATCAGACAAGCCTGAAGAATCCTGAGGAACGGCGGCCGCAATCCGTGCGTAAAGGTTATTGAGTGTTAAGCGTTGCGCTTCATAAGCCCCGAGCCCAGCGAGAGAGCACCGCCCTCACGCCCGGGTCGATACGCTCCTCCAGCCGGCTCCGACGCGCTCCGCTCTCGAAGCCGCCACGTCTGCATTCGGCTTCTTCGAGGAGCTCGTTCACGAACTCGGCGGAAGACATCCGTGTCACAGGACCCCCCATGACCGCCCACTGCGTCTGGGCGTCCGACGTCACGACCAGGGTCTCCTCGGCTCGCTCCTTGAAACGGCGAGCCAGAGCTTCTATGAGCGTGTCGGCGCTTTGTCCCGCGCGCGAGAATATCACCGTCACACCGGCGACATGATGGGGCGTGCCGTCCGAGGAAGGGTTCCCGGCCCCGTCGAACACGACGATGACGTGGCGGTCCTCCGACACGAGCGGCGCCACGTCCTCCACAAGCCGTGCCCGGGCAGCATCGACGTCTGCCGAGGCGAGCCTGCGGTACTTCTCCTCGGCGCCGATCACGTTGTATCCGTCGACGATGAGCCTGCGCATCACGAAGACTCCTCCCGCCGGCGCCACTCGAACAGAAGCACAGTCGCAGCCTGGGCGACATTCAGCGATCCCACCTTGCCGGTGAGCGGGATCGTCACCATGAGGTCGCACGCACTCTGGACCAACCGCGAGATCCCCGACCCCTCGGCGCCGAGTACCAGCGCCACCTTTCCTTCAAGCGGTGCTTCCCACAAAGTCTGCTTCGCGTGTTCGCTCGCGCCGATGACCCAGTACCCATGCTCCTTGAGGTCGCCAAGAGCGCGGACGAGGTTGGGGACGCGCACTATCGGCATATGCCATGTGGCCCCAGCGGCTGCCTTGTGCACGACGGCGGTCACGGGCGCTGACCGTCTTTCAGCGATGATGACCCCGTCGGCGCCCGCGCCTTCGGCGGACCGTACGATGGCTCCGAAATTACCAGGGTCCGTCACATGGTCGAGCACGAGAACGAAGCCGCGGTCCGCGCCTGCCGTACGAGCGAGCACGTCGCGGAGGTCTGTGTAGCTGAAAGCGGGAAGATAGGCGACCATCCCCTGGTGGCGGCCGCGAGGACTCACGCGGTCAAGAGCTGCCCGGTCGACCTGTGTGACCGTCACACCCGCTCCTCGTGCCCGCGAGAGCACCTCGCGCACAAGAGCATCCGGTTTGACGCCGTTCGCCACCTCGACCCTCTCAAGAGGCACACCTGCCCGCAACGCCTCGAGCACCGCGTTGCGCCCTTCGATGAGTTCCGCCACCGCCCAGCTCCCTACCGATAGATCACTCTGACTCCCTGTGGTGTGTCCTCGACCGTGAAGCCGAGCATCTCAAGCCCATCACGCACAGCGTCTGCGGCCGCCCAGTTCCGCTCCGAACGCGCGGCGTCTCGGGCTGCGAGAAGCGCCCGGACCGCCTCCTGCGGGTCGGATCCCTGGTAGCCGGCGAGTTCAGCGGCCACCTGTACCACGTCGGGCGGATAGGAAGACGCCGTCTCAGGCGCTATATCAACACCAAGCGCACCGAGAAGATCCGTCACGAGTTCCTCGGCAGAGTGAAGGACTGCGCGTTCGACTCCCCCGATGTCCCCCTGATGCTCACTCACGAAGGAGTTGGCGGTGCGAGCGAGCTCGAATACCGAGGCAAGCGCCGCGGCCGTGTTGAAATCATCGTCCATCTCCTCGATGAACTTCGCACGTGTCCCCTCGATAGCGGAGGAAAGTCTCTCGAGCGCGGGACGTGGAACGCCGGAGCCCTCGGGCTCGCGCTCACCCACCCACCGCAGGTTCCGCACGAGGTTCTCGATCCTCTCAAGCGCCGCGCGCGCCTCCTCCAGACGGGCATCGGAGAAATCCAGTGGACTTCGATAGTGCGTCTGCAGCATGAGCAAGCGGATGACCGGGGCAGGGTAGCGCGCAAGCACATCCTTCAGGAACAAGAAGTTGCCGAGAGACTTGCTCATCTTCTCCGCGTTGATCTGGAGCATCCCGCCATGCAGCCAGTACCTCGCAAACATGGTGCCGGTCGCTGCCTCGGACTGAGCGCGCTCGTTCTCGTGATGCGGAAAGACCAGATCGGAGCCTCCCCCATGGATATCGAGCGGCAATCCGAGTTCACCCTCGGACATGACTGAACACTCAAGGTGCCATCCCGGTCTGCCTTCGCCCCACGGGCTCGGCCAGTGCGGCTCACCTGGCTTGGCTGACTTCCACAGCGCGAAGTCGAGAGGATCTTGCTTGCGCTCGTCGACATCGATGCGCGCACCGCTCTCGAGCTCGTCGATGTTGCGACCCGAGAGTGCGCCGTAACCAGGGAAGGATCTGACCGAGAAGTACACGTCCCCGTCGGCGACATAGGCATGCCCACGTTCGATCAAGCGCTTCACCATATCGATCATCGCAGGGATCGTCTGCGTCGCGAACGGCTGCCGCGTAGGAGGCAGAACACCCAGTTCGTCCATCGCTGAACGGAATGCGAGCGTGTAAGTCTCGGCGATCTCAGCGGGTGTCCGTCGCTCCTCGGTCGCACGCTTGATTATCTTGTCGTCCACGTCCGTGATGTTCTGGACGAACGTCACCTGAAACCCCCGCCACATGAGATAGCGCCTGATCACATCGAAGGAAAGGAACGTCCGGGCGTTGCCGATGTGGATGTGGTTGTAGACGGTCGGTCCGCACACGTACATCGCGACCTTGCCGGCCTCGCGAGGCACGAACTCTTCTTTGGAGCGCGTCATCGTGTTGTAGACGCGGATCGTCATGCGCCTTTCCCTTCCGTGTCAGACCTCTCATCAAAGGTCTTCCGTCCGTCTTCTTCGGCCAAGCCCTCGTCCCTTGCCAGCCTGCCCTCGAGACGCTCTATACGACGCTGGAGCGTGCGGAACATCTCCACCACGGGGTCCGGCAGGTCCTCGTGATGCAGGTCGATCGCTTCGACACGACTGCCTTCTCTTACTACGATGCGGCCGGGCACCCCGACCACAGTGCAGTCCTGGGGGACGTCCTGGATCACCACCGCACCGGCGCCCACCTTCGACCCACGCCCGATGGTGATGCTGCCGAGCACGGTCGCGCCAACGCCCACGACCACGTTGTCCTCGATCGTCGGATGCCGCTTGCCGTGCTCTTTGCCCGTGCCGCCGAGCGTCACCCCTTGGTAGAGTGTCACATCGCGCCCGATGATGGTCGTCTCACCGATGACGACCCCCATGCCGTGGTCGATGAAGAAGCCCGGGCCTATCGTCGCCCCCGGGTGTATCTCGATACCCGTGTAGTGACGCACCACCTGACTTATCCGCCGCGCGAGCCAGACGAACCCTGCCCGGTTCAGCTGGTGTGTCACTCGATGCCACCAGACCGCCCAGAGTCCCGGGTAGTTCGTGAGCGCTGAGAACGTGGAAGTACAGGCCGGATCGCGTTCTTTGATCGCAGCGATGTCGCTTCTTATCTGGTCGAGCATCCCGGTCTGTCACCTCCTCGATCGTTGTGCGCGTAGTGTACGTCTACCCTCACTCAGCCGTCTGCCCGGAGGCGGCCTCTTGCTCGACGGACGCACGCTCGAGCAAGACCACCGCGTATGCGGCCACCCCTTCTTCGCGCCCCGTGAAGCCGAGACGTTCTGTGGTGGTCGCCTTCACGCCTATCTGCTCCATCTCGACGCCGAGTGCTTCTGCCATGACGGCACGCATCCGGTCGCGATAAGGCGCGAGTTTCGGACGTTCCAGCACGACCACTGTGTCGGCATCGATGAGCTCGAATCCTCGGGCACGCATAAGAACGCCGACCTGCCGCAGCAACTCCACGCTGGAAATGCCCGCAAGCGCAGGGTCGGTGTCAGGGAAGAGCCGGCCGATGTCACCTTCGCGGAGCCCCCCGACGATCGCGTCCATGAGCGCGTGCGCGAGCACATCCGCATCAGAGTGCCCCACGAGTCCTCTTTCGTACGGGATCTCGACACCTCCCAGGAGAAGCGGGCGACGCTCACCGAAAGCGTGGACGTCATATCCGATGCCGACACGCATCGGGTTTGCTGTCATGACGACCCCCTCCTCGCCTTCAGGACCGCCTCGGCGAAGGCCAGATCCTGGGCGACCGTGATCTTGATGTTGTCGCGCGGACCCATGACCATCCGGACTCTTCCACCCATGTGTTCCACGAGTGACGCGTCATCGGTTCCGATGAACCCGGTCCGCTCCGCCCAAGCATAGGCGCGGTGAAGCACCACGCGCCAGAAGACCTGAGGGGTCTGCGCAAGCCACAACCGCGAGCGGTCCTCCGTGCCGATGACGAAGCGGTCAGCGTCAACGGATTTCACGGTGTCGTAAGCGGGATGTCCCACGGCCACGCCGTCGATCGTCTCGTCGAGCGCCTCGATGGCTGAGAGCACCGTTGGCGCGGTCACGAGCGGTCGAGCGCCGTCATGGATCACCACGACGTCGACGTCCGCACCAAGGGCGGCCACCCCGGCCTCTACGGACTCCTGGCGGGTCGCTCCCCCTGGGACGATCGTCCTCACGCGGCTGAACCCCTCCAGCTCATCACCGAAGACCTCAAGCGCGTCCGGATCCGCGACGACGACGATCGTGTCGATACCCGGTAAGGTATCGAAGACGCCCACCGTGTGCGACACGACGGTCGTGCCCGCCAGCGGCGCGAGCTGCTTGCCGCCTGGCCTGCCGAAGCGCTCGCCCTTACCACCCGCAGCGATGACTGCTCCGAGGGTCATGAGGACACCAGGCGGCCGAAGATCATGCGGCCCGCCGACGTCTGCAGAACAGACGTCACTTCCACGGTCAGAGTCTCGCCCACGTGCTCCTTGGCCTCCGCAACGACGACCATCGTGCCGTCTTCGAGGTACCCGACCCCCTGACCAGGCTCCTTTCCTTCCCGCACGACGAGGAGTTCGAACTTGTCACCCGGAAGGAACGCGGGCCTCACCGCGGCAGCCAACTCGTTGACATTGAGCACGGTCACGCCCTCGACGCGCGCGACCTGAGTGAGGTTGTGATCGACTGTCACGATCGCCCCTCCGGTCGAGGCCGCCAGGCGGACAAGCTTGGCGTCGACCGTGGGCACCTCTGGGTAGTCCGTTTCGAAGACTTCGACTGACACAGTACCCGCAACGAGCGTGGTGAGAAGATCCAACCCTCGGCGGCCTCGCGCACGTTTGATGTCATCCGCCGAATCGGCGAGCGTCTGCAGCTCGGCCAGCACGAAGCGAGGCACTTTGAACTCTCCCTCGAGGAAGCCGGATTCCGCGATTCGCGCGAAGCGACCGTCTATGACAGCGCTCGTGTCGAGCAACTTGAGCGTGGCGGGTGGATGCGCAGACCCACTCTCCAGCATGCCGCCGAACCGCCGATGGACGTCTCGGCGCTTGGTGAGGAACAGCCTCGTGCCACCATAGGCGAAAAGCCCGTAGACCAAGACGATGCCCAGAAAAGCCACCCACGTGGGCGAGAGCAATCGCAATGGGTTGGACACAAGGAACGCAGCGACCAGCCCCACGACGAGTCCCGCCGCAGCGAGGATAAGGTCGGTGGTCTCGAACTGCTGCACCTGCTGCTCGAGACGACGGTACTGCTCGGTGAGTTCACGCCCCACGATCCCGCCGAGAAGGTAGCCCATCGCGCTTCCAAGAATGATGAAGATCAAGATGACGAGTTCCTGCGAGAAGCCCGTCTGAGCTGGCCAATCGGCGAGTCGTGCGACCGCTAACCCCCCGAGCGCCCCTGCCGTCAGCAGCACGACCCGTGCGAGCTGTACGATCATCGGCGACGACGCCCGGAGCTTCTTATACTCGACCCGGTGCGCCTTCACCTCCTTCCGCCCGCTGGGATGCTGAGCTGCAGGGTACCGCCCCTGACGTGCAGGATTCTAGCACACCAGCCGGGCAGCGGCCGGATGGGTCACAGGGCTGCGTGCTCACGCATGCGGCGAAGTCCCTCGATGATGGCCCGGGCGCGGCGGGCGCCGACGCCGTCCACCTCATCGAGCTGTTCTTCGGACGCGCCGAGCAAGGCAGACAGCGTTTGGAACCGCTCGATCACCCGATTGATGACCGTGGTGGGCAGCATCGGGATGTGACGTAGCAACCTATAGCCTGCCGGATGCACGACCTGCTCACTCAGATCCGCTGTCACGACGTACCCGAGGGTGTGCGCGATAGCAGTGCTGTCGCGAAGCTGCTCTGGACTCATGCTCCCGATCTTCTGCCGTATGGCTGACGCCTTACGGGCCGTCGCATTTCGGGAGTAGTCCCGGATGAGCATGAGGTAGTCGTCCTCCACGCCCGCGATGAGCTCCTCGGCCTGCATCCTCACCAAGCGGCCGTCCGTCCCCAGCTGCACGATGTAGCGCCCCACGTCCCGCGCCACACGGGAGACCATCTCCGCACGCTGGATCACGATCGCGACGTCTTCCAGCGTCACGACGTCTTCCAACTCCAGCATGGTCAAATGTGCCGCGACCTCTTCCAGCCGTGTGCGGTAGCGTTCGAGCGTCTGAAGCGCTTGGTTCGCCTTTGCGAGCACCACATCGATGTCTTCCAGGGTGATCTTCTCGCCTCTGCGGTACAGACTCACCACATCGCGACGTTGAGAGATGGAGATCACTAGTGCATCGGTCTGCCGGCTCACACGCTCGGCAGTGCGGTGGCGCATGCCCGTCTCGCTCGTCGGCAGCGATGCCTCGGGCACCAGATGCACGTTTGCGCGCAGGATGCGCTCAGCGTGACTGTCCAAGACGATGGCGCCGTCCATCTTGGCAAGCTCGAACAACAGCTGAGGCGTATAGGGCACGTTCACCGCGAACCCACCGTTCGTGATGGCCTCTACTCCTGACTCGTCCCCGATAACGATGAGCGCACCGGTCCGTGCCGACACGATGTGCTCCAGACCTTCGCGCAAGAGAGTACCGGGAGCCACTGCGGCCAGAGCGGCGAGCAACATATCGTCCGTCCTGATGTCCACGCAAGCACCCCCTGGATCGTGCCTGTACCGTCACGTCGATTCGATTGTGCCATGTGTGCGGTCCGATACACCAGCGTGCACCTGGAGCGACTCAGAGCAACTCGTGGATCGCCTCACTCACCGATCGCACCTCTCGGCATTGCACGGCATCGTGTGAACGAGCCGGCTGAAGAGCCGTGACAACGGGTCCGAGACCCATCCTGGCAGCCTCGCTGACACGAGCCTGCGTGTGTGCGACAGCGCGCACTTCTCCGGACAGTCCCACCTCTCCGAAGGCCACCGCGCCCGAGGGAAGGGGCCTGTCTGTCCGGGCCGAGGCCAGAGCGAGGGCGAGGGGCAGGTCCACGGCAGGCTCAGTGATCCGCACACCCCCAGCGACCGACACATACACGTCGAACTGCCCGAAGGCGACGCCGGCGCGCCGCTCGAGCACCGCGAGCAGTTGAAGCACCCGTGCCGTGTCGATTCCGACAGAGAGCCTGCGCGGCGCCGGAAGGTACGACGGGGACACCAGGGCCTGGAGCTCGACGAGCATGGGCCGCGTGCCTTCCACGGTGGCCAACACACACGTGCCCGGACTCTCCTCGCGGCGGTCGGACAACAGCACGCCCGAGGGATCCGCCACGCCCGCAAGCCCGTTCCCGGTCATCTCGAAGACGCCGATCTCGCTCACCGAGCCGAACCTGTTCTTCGTCGCACGCACGATACGGAACATGTGCTCCCGATCACCTTCGAAAGAAAGGACCGTGTCCACGGTGTGCTCGAGCACGCGGGGCCCCGCGATCGTGCCTTCCTTGGTGACGTGCCCGACGAGGAGCACACTGATGCCGTCGTTCTTGGCCAGTCGCATCAGCTGTGCAGCGCAGGCGCGCACCTGGCCTACACTCCCGGCCACACCCTCAAGCGCCGGGTCGACCATGGTCTGGATGGAGTCGACCACACACACGTCTGGGTGCACGGATGCAGCGGCCTCCGTCACCGCGGTGATGTCGGTCTCGGGCAAGAGGTAGATGCCAGAACATACGCCGAGACGGTCCGCACGCAGCTTGACCTGAGCGGCAGACTCCTCCCCGCTCACGTACAAGACACGAGAGCCGCCGTCTGCAAGCGACCCTGCAGTCTGGAGCAACAGAGTGGACTTGCCGATCCCTGGTTCGCCCGCCAGTAGCACCAACGAGCCCCGGACCAGGCCGCCTCCGAGCACGCGGTCGAACTCCGTCACACCTGTGCGCAGCCGTGCACCGCCGCTCGCTTCCACCTCTGCGAGTGGGACAGGGACGGCGCGGCGAGGCGCATCGCGCAAGGCCTCGGGCGCCGTCCTGATCTCTTCGACGAAGGTGCCGAACTCCCCGCACTCGGGGCACCTGCCCAGCCATCTCGGAGCGGCGCAGCCGCACTGCTGGCAGCGCCATTCGGTGCGGGGCTTCGCCATCCGCGCTACGCGCCCGTCGCGCCGTCAGCAGCCGTGCCCCGGCTACCCGGTGTGCTTCCACGGGTGGGCATCGATGGCGCGGCCCTCCTCTCCTCAGAAGGCGTCGGAGCGGCAGCGACGGGGCCCTCGCCCTTGGCGAAGACGATGTCATCGCCGTCCACGCGGAGCTCCACGATGTCGCCCGGGAGCCACTGACCGGCGAGGATCTGCTCGGACAACGGGTCTTCCACCATCCGCTGTATCGCCCGGCGAAGAGGACGCGCACCGAGCGCGGGGTCGTACCCGTTCTTGGCGAGCAAAGTGCGCGCCTCGGGTGTCACACTGATGCCGATGCCTTGCGCGACCAGTTGTTCACGGAGGCGATCGATCATAAGGTCGACAATCTCCTCGATCTGCGTGAGGGACAGGTCGTGGAACACGATGACCTCGTCCACCCGGTTCAAGAACTCGGGCCGGAAGAGTTTCTTGAGCTCTCCGGTGACGCGCTCCTTGATCGTCGCGTACGGCATCGCGCCTTCCTGTTGCATGGTGAAGCCAATCGTCTTGCCCTTGACGATATCGCGCGCACCGATGTTGCTCGTCATGATCACGATCGCGTTCTTGAAGTCGACCTTGCGCCCCTGCGCGTCCGTGAGACGGCCTTCCTCTAGGATCTGCAGCAGCACGTTGAACACGTCCGGGTGCGCCTTCTCGATCTCATCGAACAAGATGACCGAGTAGGGCTTGCGACGGACGAGCTCGGTGAGCTGACCGCCCTCATCGAAGCCCACGTACCCGGGCGGCGAGCCGATGAGCCGGGACACCGTGTGCTTCTCCATGTACTCGGACATGTCCAGCTGGATGAGCGCGTCTTCACTGCCGAACAGGAACGCGGCGAGCGCCTTGGCAAGTTCCGTCTTACCGACACCTGAAGGCCCGAGGAAGATGAACGATCCCGCAGGACGGTTGGGGTCCTTGAGTCCGGCCCGCGTACGGCGAATCGCCTTGCTCACCGCGATGACGGCTTCATCCTGCCCTACGATGCGCTCGTGGATGGAGGCCTCCATGCGGAGCAGTTTCTGCATCTCCTCCTCGGTGAGGCTTGCAACGGGGATGCCTGTCCACATCGACACGACTTCAGCGATCTCGCGCTCGGTGACCTCGACCACGCGGGTGTTGTCAGGCTTGAGCCACTCCTCCTCGAGGGTGCGCTTCTCGGCGAGGATGTGCTTCTCCCTGTCACGCATGCTCGCGGCCTTCTCGAACTCCTGCGCCTCGATGGCGGCTTCCTTCTCCTGCCGGACTTGCTTCAGCCGTTCTTCGACCTCGCGGATACCCGGAGGAGCGGTCATCATCTTGATCCGCATCTTGGAACCGGCCTCGTCGATCAGATCGATGGCCTTGTCGGGCAAGAAGCGGTCCGAGATGTACCTGTCGGCCAGAGTGGCCGCCGCGTCGACTGCCGCATCGGTGATGGACACCCGGTGGTGCGCTTCATAGCGGTCGCGCAGCCCCAGAAGGATCTGCTTGGTCTCCGCGACAGACGGTTCACCGACCATGATCGGCTGGAACCTTCTCTCCAGGGCCGGATCCTTCTCGACATACTTCCGGTACTCGTCGAGAGTGGTGGCGCCGATCGTCTGCAGTTCTCCGCGAGCAAGCGCCGGCTTGATGATGCTCGCTGCGTCGATTGCGCCCTCGGCAGCACCTGCGCCGACAAGCGTATGCATCTCGTCCACGAACAGGATGATGTCGCCGCGCTCGCGGATCTCCTTCATGACCTTCTTCAGACGTTCCTCGAACTCGCCGCGGTACTTGCTCCCCGCCACCAGGGCGGCAAGATCGAGCGTGTACAGCTGCTTGTCACGGATCGTCTCGGGCACCTCATCGCAGGCGATCCTTTGGGCGAGACCTTCGACCACCGCCGTCTTGCCCACACCGGGCTCGCCGATGAGGACCGGGTTGTTCTTCGTGCGACGTGAGAGGATCTGCATCACGCGCTCGATCTCCTGCTCGCGACCCACGACAGGGTCGAGCTTGCCCTCGCTCGCCGCGCGAGTCAGGTTGCGACCGAACTCGTCGAGCAGGGTGCCCGCCTCCCCGCGCCCGCCACGGCGCTCATCGGACTGCTCGGACTGCCTGCCATTGTAGCCGGACAGCAACTGGATGACCGCCGATCGGACTTTCTCGAGATCCGCTCCGAGGTTCAGCAGTACTTGAGCGGCCACACCTTCGCCCTCGCGGATCAGGCCGAGGAGGATGTGCTCGGTACCGATGTAGTTGTGACCAAGCTGAAGCGCTTCGCGAAGCGAGAGCTCCAGGACCTTCTTCGCGCGAGGGGTGAACGGGATATGTCCCGTGGGAACGTACGTGCCCCGCCCGATCAGCTCTTCGACCTGCTCGTGCACGTCCTCAAGCGAGATGTTGAGGCTCTCGAGTGCTCTCGCCGCGATCCCATCTTGCTCGCGGATGAGCCCGAGCAAGAGGTGCTCGGTGCCGATGTAGTTCTGATTGAGCATCCGTGCTTCTTCTTGTGCGTAGACCACGACGCGTCTGGCCTTCTCTGTGAAGCGTTCGAACATTTGTGCATCGCCTCTCTGGAACTGACGTTGCTCAGCGCAACGGTGATGTCCTACGACTATTCTACCCTGGTTCAGCGGCCAAGAAGGGTTATAACGTGAGCAAGCAAGCGTGATGCCATGGATGTGAGTATCAGGTACTCGTGTCTGTGCGACACCGCCGGACACGTGGTTCTCATGCGACGAGCGCGAATGAGTAGGCGGGCCCTTATGACTCAGGGCGCAGGTGCGGGAACAAGAGCACGTCGCGAATGGACGGACTGTCGGTGAGCAACATCACGAGCCTGTCTATGCCGATGCCCAGTCCGCCCGCGGGAGGCATCCCGTATTCCATGGCCCGCAAGTAGTCTTCGTCGTACCCCATGGCTTCATCGTCACCGGCGGCCTTCGCCCGCATCTGGGCGGCAAAACGCTCGCGTTGGTCTATGGGGTCGATAAGTTCTGAGAACGCGTTCGCGAACTCTCGACCAGTGATGATGAGCTCAAAACGCCGCGTGAGATCAGGCTCGTCCATCTTCCTCCGCGCGAGCGGCGACGTCTCCAGGGGGTAATCGGTCACGAGCGTCGGTTGTAAGAGCGTGTGTTCGACGAGCTTCTCGAAGAGTTCCGTGATGAGCTTCCCCTTACCCCAGTTCGGCTCGGTAGGTATACCGTGCGTCTCGCACAGATTCCTCAGATCCTCGATCGAGCGGGCAAAAGACACGTCTTGTCCCGCAGCTTCGCTGGTGAGCGAGATCAGGGTACGCCTCGGCCAGGGCGGTGTGAGATCGACCTGGACACCTTGATATTCCAGCTGGAGCGTGCCGAGAACCGCCTGCGCCGCAGCGGTCACGATACCCTCGGTCAGATCCATCATGCCTTCCAGATCGGTGAAGGCCTGATATGCCTCGAGCATGGTGAACTCCGGATTGTGACGCACCGAGATCCCCTCGTTGCGGAACGAACGATTGATCTCGTACACGCGCTCGAACCCACCCACGAGCAGTCTCTTGAGGTACAGCTCGGGGGCGATACGCAAGTACAGATCCATATCGAGCGCATTATGGTGCGTGACGAAGGGTCGCGCGGTCGCGCCGCCAGGGATCGGATGCAGCATCGGTGTCTCCACCTCGACGAAGCCTTGCGACTCCATGTAGCGGCGGATCGCTGCGATGCACGCGAACCGTGATTCGAAGACATGTCTGACGCCTGGGTTCGCAATGAGATCGAGGTAGCGCTGGCGGTAGCGCGTCTCGACGTCGGCAAGTCCGTGGAACTTCTCAGGAAGAGGACGCAGCGACTTGGACAACAGCGTGACGGTCGCTGGGACTACGGAGAGCTCGCCTCGCTGGGTACGCGACACAGTGCCGGTCGCACCTATCCAGTCTCCGACATCCAGATCCAACGCTCGCGCGAAATCCTGTGGACCGAGCACATTCGAACGCAAGAAGAGCTGGATCTCCCCCGATGCGTCGCGTACGACGAAGAACGCGATCTTGCCCTGCTCGCGCTTGGCCACGACCCGTCCCGCGACCGCGACCTCATCGGAGGTATCCGCACCTGGTTCAAGATCCGTCCAGGCGAGGCGCACCTCGGCTATCGTGTGCGTCCTGTCGAACCTCTCCTTGAAAGGCTCGTCCCCGTGGGCTCGCAGAGCAGCGAGCTTGCCAAGGCGGACCGCAAAAGGATCATCGCTCGCTTGTGAGCCACGGGTGTGCTCTTCGGCAGCCATGCGCTAGTCGGCGATAGAGACGATCTCGAACTCGACGATCGCCCCCCGGGGAGTCGTGACAGTGATCTTGTCGCCCTTCTTCTTGCCCATGACCGCCTGTCCCACCGGAGATTCGTTGGAGATCCGGCTGTGGACAGGATCCGCTTCGGCGGACCCGACGAGCTGGTACGCACGCACCTCACCGGTAGCAAGATCCTTTATCTCAAAGGTGGAGCCCAACGTGATCTTGGCCTTGCTCTTCGAAGACTCGATGATCGTCGCGTGCGCAAGAATGGTGTTGATCTCGGCTATGCGGCTCTCGACCCACGCCTGTTCGTTCTTCGCATCATCGTACTCGGAGTTCTCCGAGATATCGCCGAACTCCTTTGCCTCCCGGATGCGCTCGCCGACTTCACGCCGCCTCACTGTCTCCAGATGGAGGAGTTCTGCTTCTAAACGTGCTTGCCCTTCGGGGGTGAGGGCGACTTCTCTTTGCATCTACGCTCCCACTCTCAGTCGCCGGTCCGGGCGCCGCGCGCGGTGCCGGAAGTCGCGTGGAAGTATACAACATACGTACTCTTGCACAAGACGCATCGAGCAAATGATGAGAAGGCACCCAGAGGGCGCCTTCTCATCACAACGGTGCCGAAAGGGCGGTCACTCGTCGCCAGGCTCCGCGCCTTCTGACTCGGAGGCCTTGGCCGCCTTCTTCTCGGCCTTGGCGACAGGCTTCTCGTCCTCCTCGTCGTCGGTCGTGCCTTCCATACCTTCCCTTAGAGCCTTCGCGGACTTCCCGAACATCTTCGCCAGCTTGGGCAGTTGCGAAGGCCCGAAGAGCACCAAGACGATGAGGAGCACGATGATGAGCTCAGAGCCCCCCGGCAAACCGAATACAGCCATGAAGTCCTCCTTGGCACAGTTCCAGGACCTGGGTGCCGGCCCAGGGTCCTTACGAGACCGGACGCTAGCGTATCACCATTGCCATGCCTTGCGCCACGGATTGTACTACCGAGACGCGCTGGCGTCTTCAGTCCGGGACAGATAGTAGAGCGTGTGCAGAAGCTCATGCACGGGGTCGGTGTTGTGCAGGGTGACGTCGGGAGGCACACGGACGAGCATGGGGGTGTAGTTCAAGATGATGCGCACCCCTGCGGCAGTCAGCATGTCCGCCACCTCCTGGGCCGCCTCAGGTGGGACCGCGATGATGCCGATCTTGATGCCCTGCTCTGAGATCACCCGAGCGAGCTCATCGATGTGATGCACGATGGTGTCGGCGGCCTTCTCCCCCACACGACGCGGATCCTTGTCGAATACAGCCGTGATGTGGAACCCGTGCTGGCGGAGTCCGTCGTAGTTGGCGATCGCAGCTCCAAGGTTGCCCGCACCCACGAGCGCGAGCCTGTGGATGTGATCAGCGCCCAAGATGTGCTGGATCCTTTCGACAAGAGTGGGGACGTCATATCCTACTCCCCGCTTCCCGAATGAGCCGAAGTGGGTCAGGTCTCGGCGGATCTGCGCAGGGTTGACATCGGTCAGCTCCCCCAAGCGCGCAGAGGACACCGTACTCTGTCCATCGTGACGCAGCTGGATCAACACGCCAAGGTAGAGAGGAAGACGTTCGATGACACCCTCGGGAATCTCTTGCGGCTTTGCGCTCACAGCTGTGTCCCGTCTTACGTATAGCAGTCAGCAATAATGGTAACCGCGAGTTACGAAGTCCGGCAACCGTGACTTCTCACTCAGAGAGACTCGGTGCGCAGCAGACGGATCACGTCGGCACGTGTGACGATGCCGGCAAGACGTCCGTCCTCGACCACAAGAACGGCGCCCGGACCGTCTGGCTCTAGGCGCGCCAAGATCTTCTCGATACTGGTCTGTGGATCTACGACGATTTCCCCGAGGTCTTTCCTCGCGACCTCCGCGACGCTTACGTCACTCCACTGTGAGCGAGGCACGTCACGCGCAGTCTGGAGCTCGACCAGACCGATCACGTGCCCCTCGGAGACGACCGGGTACCTCGAATGTCGTCCCCCGAGAAAGTACGAATCAGCCATCTCCTCAAGGGTCGTTGTGGCGGGAACCGTCAGCACAGGGGCCGACATGATACGCGAGACCGGGATGTGCGCAAGCCGGGTCCGTAAGAGCTGCTGCTGATAGGCGAACCCAGCGACCGAAGCGAGGAACCAGCCGATCACAGCGAACCAGATCAGCCCGAGTGTCCCCCGTAGGACACCGACCACTGCCACACCCACGAGGAGATACCCGATCACCTGTCCGCATCGACTCGCCCAGCGAGTCGCCTTGAGCATATCGCCCGTGGCAGCCCACAGAAGCGCCCGGAGCGCGCGACCTCCATCGAGAGGGAAACCTGGCAGCAGATTGAAGCCTGCGACAGAGAGGTTGATCACTGCGAGGTACTCCACAGGCGCTCCTACAGCTGTGGGCAACCAGCCTTCCGTCGCGCGAAGCAGACCGAATCCCGCTCCGCCGAGGAGCAGGCTCGTCATCGGTCCAGCGAGAGCCATCGCGAACTCGTGGCCCGGGCTATGCGGCTCTTCTTCCATTTGAGAGACGCCACCGAACATGAAGAGCGTGACACGTGAGATACGCAATCCTCCGGCTCGCGCCACGAGGGAGTGCGCGAGTTCATGGACGACGATGGACGCAAAGAAACCAAGAGCGGTCACCACCGCAATGGCGACATGCACCACGTACCCAGACTCGGGCAGGACGTTCGGCAAGTAGCCTGTCGCCAGGCTCGCCGCTACGAGGAAGAAGATGAAGAACCAGCTGATGTCGACCTCGAGCGGGATCCCGAAAATCTTGCCGAGCCGAAGGGCTGGAAGACCGAACATCTCGCCCCTTCATACATGGGACCCGAAGTCCCGGCTTCAATCGACGAGCGTGGCTAGAAAGCAGCGCCTTCGAGCGCGTGAGAACACACGCAGTCGCGGTAGGTCGGAAGAGCGGGAATCATCGCATAGAGCAAGGACTTCAACTTGTCGTTGTTCTCAGCGAAGACTCGCACCACCTCATCGTTGGATACCGGCTCGACGCCTTCTGCGCCCGCGTCATGATCGGTGATGAGCGAGATGTTACAGTAGCAGATTTCGAGTTCGCGCGCGAGGTAGCCCTCTGGGTACTGAGTCATGTTGATGACCTCCCAGCCCTGGGACGCGAACCACTTCGATTCGGAGCGGGTAGAGAATCGTGGACCCTGGATGACGACGACCGTTCCTCGATCATGGACGGTGATACCGAGCTCTCTCGCCTTCTCGACCGCGATGGCGCGCATCACCGGGCAATAGGGGTCGGCCGAGGAGACGTGAGTGGTGGTAGGACCGTCGTAGAAGGTGTCCTTGCGTCCCCAGGTGCGATCGACGAACTGATCGCAGATCACGAAGTCCCCCGGCTTCACGTGCGGCTGCAAGGATCCACACGCAGAGGGGCCGATGATCTGCGACACGCCGAGCTCTTTCATGGCATACACATTCGCGCGGTAGTTGACCATGTGTGGCGGATACTGGTGCTCTTTGCCGTGCCGGGGCAGGAACGCCACCTTGCGGCCACCGATCTCTCCGCACATCACCGGCGACGAGGGTGCGCCGTACGGGGTGTCGATCGTGACCTCGACGGGCTCATCGAGCAACGAGTGGAAACCACTGCCACCGAACACGCCGATCTCGGCTGCCGGATGATCCATTGAACGCTCCTCACTCCACGCCGGGACCGCCAAGACCCGGAGCTGTCATATCCGCTCAAGATTGTAGCCCAACGAGCAGGTCGCCAGACGCCCGTCCTCATGCTCCGCGACGCAGTGAAACCACAGCAGCATGAGCAGCTCCCCCGCTCACAGGTGACGGACTGGGCACCGACAAAGCCCGTTCGAACTGATTGGACGCATCCGTCCATTCTTCATCGAGACGCGCGGCAGCACGCACAACGTCAACGAACGCTGCCGCATTCGCGTCAAGCTCGTCCACATGGTGCAGCACGACGGCCTCGAACATGCTCGGCTGCACGGCGGCGCCCCACTCGCGCTCTCCGTGATGGCTGAGAAGCACGTGCGCAAGACGATCGGCGCGCAGGGCAGGAACATCGGGACCGAATGAGAGGAGCACATCACGGACTCTACGTTCACCAAGGAGCACGTGTCCGATGAGTCTGCCTGTCGAGGTCATCTCGATGGCCGTGTCGAATGCGATCTCGTCCACCTTACCGATGTCGTGCAGGATAGCGCCCGTCACGAGCAGGTCCACATCGAGGTCTGGGTAAAGAGTGGCCACGTGACGACACATCGTGGCGACTGATACGGTGTGTTCGAGCAGGCCACCGATGTAGGCGTGATGGCGGGAGATCGACCCCGGGCACTGCGTGAATCGATTCACGAACTCCTTGTCGCGGAAGACCGCTCGAAGTACCCGTGCAAGAAGCGGGTCTTCGACCGAGTGGATGAGAGAGCGCAACTCGGCGAGCAGCTCATGTGTGTCTCGCGTGGTGCCAGGGATCAGATCGGTCCGGTCATAGTCGTCCACCGGCTCCATGGCTTTGACCAAGACACGCTGGACGCCACGATAGCGGGTGACGACCCCTTTGATCGCGACCACCGTCCCACTGGGCACGGACTGGGCCACCTGTGTCGGGCGGAACATCACAGCCGGCATGCTACCTGAACGGTCGGCAAGTTCTAGGGCCAAGAAGGTGTCGCCCGCTCGCGTCGCTCTGGATTCACGACTACGCAGTGCGAACACCGAGTCTACGTTCTGCCCGTCGTGCAGAGAACCTACGAACTGTGACTTCATACCGAACCTCCGTGTGACCGCCTATGGTCCGACTATCACACAAAGGTCTGACATCAATGGCTCACGCGTACCCTACAGGGCTGCCCAGGCTCGATCTGGTAGAGTTCGGCGGCGCTTCCCATCCGGACCGCCACGGTGAGCCAGCCCGATGAGTCCACCAGCAGGACAGGCTCTCCCTCCTCGACGTCAGAAAAGGTGCCGCCGAACGGCGCCTCGACCCGCTGGTGCGAGAACAGGACCTCTGCGGCCTCCCCCCGGGATAACTTGTCTTCTACTTCCTCGGCTGGCACGGACAGACGCGCCGACCCGAACCGGTCGATGTCGATGACCTCGGCCACGAGGGTCCCGCCCTCTTCATATGCTGGGGCGAAAGGCGCCGGGACGAGCACACCTGGATCCACGGGGCGGCCTATCGCAGAGGGTTCGACGCCGCATGCGAGGGCGGCTGCAGCTGGCGCGAGTACGTCACGTGCATGGAACGTCGCAAGAGGACCCTCGTAGTTGAGCGCATCGGGCGTGATCGCGTAGGCCTCCAGGATGCCTCCAGCACGCCAGGTCGCAGGCATAAGGACCCCGTTGTCCGGGCCGACGAGCACCGTGCCCTGTGAGGTGACCAGGCACAGGTCCATTCGCCCTCCACCGACTCCCGGATCCACGACCACCAGGTGGATGGCGTCGGGTAACTGCCACACACCCGAAGCCGCCACCGCCGCCGCCTTGCGGATGTCATAGGGTCGAACATCATGCGCGAGATCCACGACGCGCGCCTGCGGACACGCCCTGTAGATGACGGCATGACACATGCCGACCCAGGTGTCACCTATGCCGAAGTCGGAGGTGAAGCATATGATTGTCTGCAAAAGGACAGGGCTCCTCTCACTCGTTCCGTGGGCCTGATACCTCGAACCACCTCGAACGACACGTTACCTCACGAGGAGGCGATCGTGGATGAGCAGGACCGCACGTCGCGCAGCTACTGCCTGGCTGATGATCGCTTCATGTCTTGTACTCGCCGGCTGCTCGGCCTCTTTCGAGTACGTACCCGAAGGAGAATCCTACACTCTCAGTGAAGTAGAGGAGCTGGCACAGGAGACACCGCTTGGGTCCGCCTCGAAAGTCGACGTGTCGCGCGCCGCTGATGTCCGCCAGGAGAGGTTGGCCGAACTTAGGGGTCACGGAGAAGCAGCAAAGGCGCTCGCTGACGCTCTTACCCGCGACTTTCCGGCCGACCATCCGGCCGTGCCCGTGTACATCGAAGCAGGGACGGTAGACGGAACCGACGCATGGATCATCGTCGAGGCGTGGGGAGAAGACGAGGGTCCTCTCACGCACCGACGCGTATGGGTACTCGATCGAACAACGTATGCCGTCCTTGGATCTGCCTCATTCCGCTGATGAAAGACCGACACGCCCTCCCTCAGGCAACCGCCCAAGGGAGCAGCCCGGCAGCATCCGGTCCGTAGAACTTGACCGCCTCGCGGCGTATCGCGCTTGCATCCATACCCGCCCGCCCTAGCTCCTCAGCGAGTGTGGCGACCCGCAGGCGCAACCTGTATTCGGCGTCGGCCTCAGCGCCGTCCGAGAGGGCGCGCCGGCGCACGACCGCTCGAAAGTACCCGCGCACTCGCGACTGCGCGCGTGCGTCAAGGATGCCACCGTCGATTTGCGGCGCAAGATGTTGCTCTGTCGCACGAGCGGCGTAGCGTGCTGTCCCCTTCGAGACACCCCAACAGGCGACGGCGTGCTCAATGAGTTGCTCCAGATACTCTTCGAGGTTGGTCGAACCGGAACAAGTACGCTCGGATGCCTGTTTCATGACGTCCTCCTTGTCGCACTGGCAATGAGAGCGTACACGGCAGGTCTGACACCCCTATGGAGTCACCTATCGACAGGGAAGACGGCGGTCATGCCATCGCGTGCAACCGCTACGTACTCTGGCGACGCAATGAGTTCGTCGCTCGCGATCTTGTAGATCCGTGCATTCGTAAGAGCGTAGAAGTCCTTGCCGCGCGAGTTGAGTGAGTCGGTCAGCCGACTTCCCTCCAGGACATGCATGTCGCCCTCGATGCGATGGTCCTTGGTGATCACCATGACCCGGACCGTGTCCTTCTTCGTGTAGACCATCTGTTCCCCTCCACTACGGCGCTGCGCAGACCTTATGGGGATGACTCTACGCTGGCGAGCACGTAACGCAAGGTCCCGCCCATCGTCACAACGATCGTGTCAGCAGCACGCGCAGCGCGTATGCTCCAGCCAGTTCCGCGATGGTCAAGGCGACAGCCACCGCGATTTGCGGTCCCGCGTCTGCCAGTCGCCGCGCTCGGCGCTCGAACACGGGTACGACAGTCACGATAACGAGGTTCACGACGGCGAAGGTGAACAGGATCGCAATCGTCACCAGCAACGGGTAGACGGCGCCTGTGACCGGAAGCACCCATTTGATGACCCCATATGAGACAGGTACTGAAGCAAGCCAGATCCAACCCCGTCCGCCTTCAAGCAGTCTCTCTCGTGACGCTGCCCGCCACAACTGCCCGTTGAGCATCGGAACCACCAGCAACGGCAGCGCGTAACCCGCGAGCAAACCCGTCGAAAGTCTGAGGTCGTTGGTAGTAGAGCGCAGCCCGGCGTAAGAGGTCACGCCGTCGAAGGCCATCGCAGCGAGGAATGCCACGCCCGCGATGAGCCAGGGTGCTCGCGGGACCTCTGTCGACCGCCGACCCCGTTCGACGAGTACGATGATGGTCGCCGACAGCGCGAACCCTAAGTAGATGCCCGTGTCACGCGCACACACAGGCAGTTGGTAACCACCGGCGATGAACGAACGCTCTGGCAGCTGGTGACACAGCCCGTATCCCACCACATGAAACAGCGCTTCGAGCATCCGTTTCCCTTCTCAACCTGAAAACGGCAGGTCCGGCACGACGCCGGACCTGCCGTTTTGATCAAGGTGGTCGGGATGGCGGGATTCGAACCCACGACCTCTGCGTCCCGAACGCAGCGCTCTACCAAGCTGAGCCACATCCCGGCGAGCCGCTATCATACTTGAGCGGGACGAGCAGGTAAAGCTGTCCCAGCGAACCGGGAGCCCGGCCGGATGACTCCGGCCGGGCTCCCGTCACACCGTCGACACACAGGGTTCTACAGTCGCACGTGGCAGTACGAGCAGTAGGTCTCCTTGTGGCACTTGAAGCATGGCTCTGCACCACTCTTCTTGACGATGTTCGGGTGATACGTCCGCCATGGCTGCTTGGCCGAAGCGCCCGGATGGTGGCAGTTGTCGCACATGTACTGCGTGTGGCAGTTGGTGCATACGGCCTTCGAGAGCTTCTTGGCCTGGAAGTCCGCCTTATGGCTGTCCTTGAACCCATCGGGGTGCGGCATCTGGATCTTATGACAGTTTGCGCAGAACTTCGCCTTCACGCCTCCCGACCCATGACAGTAGTCGCAGCTGTCCGTGGCCTTCTTGTAGGCAGTGCTGTGGCCCGCGGCCTTCCCGAGCGCGAGGTTGCGCGTCCAGTTGGCGGCCTTGTGCGAACTCGGCACCGCTTTGAGTCTTGTGTGACAATCCACGCAGAACTGCTTGTCCTGATGGCACTGCTCGAAGCACGGGGTCGCACCGTCTGCCGCGACCGTCTTGGGGTGCTGCTTCGTCCACGGCACGCCGTTCTTGGCGCCCTTGTGGTGGCAGTCCGAGCACAGCTCCTTGTTGGTGTGGCAGTTGGCACACAGAGCAGGCGTCTTGCGCCCCGACACGTGGTTCTTCTTGAACGTGTCCGGGTGTGGCATCTCCATGCCGTGGCACCCCTTGCAGAACTTCGCATTGGTACCGCCTGGCCCGTGACACACATCGCAGCTGTCGATGGCCTTGATGGCAGCAAGCGCATGCTTGCCCGTGGGCTCGGCCGCCTTGGATCCGTACGACGTCACCGTGAGCTTGTCGCGCAACCACTTGGCATCCTTGTGGGACGTCGGCAGCGGCTTGAGCTTGGTGTGGCAATCCACACAGAACTTCTGCTCGTGGCACGTGCCTAGACAACCGGCGACGCCGTTCGTGGTCACAGCCTTGGCATGCTGCGTCTGCCACTTGACTTTCGGGTCGTACTTCCAGTTGCTCTTCGTGCCATGGTGACAGTTGTTACAGAACAGGTAGCCGTTCTTCTTCACCTGGTGGCACATGTCGCACTTGTCGAGCTTGGTCTTCGCCAGCTCGGGGTGCGTCTTCTCCTTGAACTCGGCCGGGTGCGGCATCTCCATGCCGTGGCAGTCAGCGCAGAACTTGTCGACCACATGGCATGTGCTGCAGTAATCGACCTTGTCCACTGCGACCAGATGGAGACCTTCGGCCTCCTCTTCGGTCTCGGCCTCTTCGGCCTCTTCGGCCTCAGTGGCCTCCTCGGATTCCTCGCCCAGGACAGGCTTGCCCGTCGACCGGTCGATCTTAGCAGTCGCGAGCTTCGCATGACCCTTGGGATAGAAGTCCTTCGCATCGTGGTTCGCAGGCTTGAGATCGAAATCTGCAGGGTGACACGCCGCACACGTACCGGGAGCCTTTATGCCGCCCTCCGGGGCTTCCGCAGTGAGCGTGTGGCACCGGAAACACGCCGTCATCGACATGTAGTTCTGGTGCTTGACGCTCTTGGGGCCGTCATTGGGGTTGAAGAGCACGGGCTCCCAGTCGCCGCTTTCATTGTGAGCGACACGGTTGTGACACGCGGTGCAGTTGATCTCGTTCTCTTCATGAACAGCGTGATCGATGATGATGCCCGGCGAAGGCGTGACCTTGCGCGTGTCAAGGTTGTGACACTGGGTGCACTGCTTGGAGGGCATCTCCTCCGTGTTCAAAGCAAGCTTGCTGTCCGGATTCAGCGGGAGCTCGTAATTGTTCGTCACGGTGAATACGAGTTCGCCGAGGGACTTAGCCTTCTTGAACGTGAAGGTGATGGGATCCGCGTTCACTGGTTCGTGGCACGACATGCAGGAGACCATGTTGTGGCTCGAGCGGTCGTAGGCCGCGATGGAGTCGTCCTGCACCTTGTGACAGATCTCCGCACAGAACCAGTAAGTAGACGTCGCGCCAAAGGCGACTATGATGACCGCGGCAAGCGCCAAGAGGGCGACGCCGATCCAGATGATGTGCCGCGCCCGCCGGACAGGGTCTCTCGACCCAGAGGTTTTTGCCATGGGCATCTCTCCTTGCTCGTCCCGGGATCCGCATAAAGTGATCTTGACGATTCCCTCACCTCGTCTGCGAATCACTCTAGCGAAACACTGCCACTCGGACAATACGACACGCATACCATTCGACTCGCGGCATGGCTCTCCTGCTATGGCAGTCGCTGCAGATGCGTGGAATCACCTCACGACCATGGAATCGACCAGCGCGTTGAGCTCCAGTATCGCTGCCGAGATCTGCCGAGACGTAGTCGCGGCCTGTTGAGATACCTGCGCGATCTCCTTCATCGAAACCACGACCTGCTCGGAAGCGGTGCGCTGCTGCTGCGTTGCGATCGAGATCTGCTTCGCGGCATCGGTGGTCTCCTCGACCTGGGCGACGATACGCTCCAGGGCGTCTTGTGTGTTCTGGGCGAGGGTCTTTCCCTCGTCTACCTTCTTCGCTGCCTTCTCGGTCTGCATGATCAGAGCAGACGTCGACGCCTGGATCTCGCGGACGACACGGTTTATCTCCTGAGTGGATTCAGTCACCGACTCCGCGAGTTTCCGGATCTCCTCGGCG
>JAJFTR010000032.1 GCA_021372825.1 Actinomycetes bacterium | reverse complement strand
GAAAGCCCTGCGGCGAGCAGGCCGAGTAACGGCGCAAGCCACACCGCCCAGGCAGCCGAGTCGAACCATAGCGTATCGGCCATGGCCACAACCCCTTTCCCCTTGCTCCCGACGTATATGCCTACCTCCCGGCTTCCATTTGCCGGAATGGAACACCGAAGCGACGCTTGTCGAAAGCGAACCCACTATGCGATTGCCGGATCACGTACATGCTGTGACATGAATGTGACTTTGTCAATTCGTCAACAGCTCTACTTCTCACAAGCATAACGAAAAGCGCTAGCCGGTGCCGCGCTCGTCACCCACACGCGCCGGGTCGTAACCGCCGAGCTCAGCGAAGCGTCTTTGGAACGCTCCGCTGGTCAGTGTGTCGAGCAGCCGGGCGACCCGCTCATCCTCACGGCGGCTCTCGTCCATGACCAGTTCGTACCGCTCGACGAACAGCGGCACGAATCCGAGGCCTGCAGCGTCAGCCGCCCCACGCGGCGCTATCCCTGCATCCGCTGAGCCCTTCAGGACCGCTTCGGCGACACCGGCGTGCGTATCGGCCACAGATTCGTATCCATCGAGTCCAGCCGCGTCTACACCACATCGCGCGATCTCGCTGTCAAACCACGTGCGCGTCCCGGAGCCTAGTTCCCGATTGACCATGCGGACACCGGGCTCGGCAAGATCCGCCAAGGATGTGAGACGGAGCGGATTGCCCGGCCTCACGACCAGACCTTGCTCACGATCGGCCACCGTGATCATCGCCATCTTGCGACCTGGGAACAGATGCTGGACATATGGCAGGTTGTACTCTTCTGCGGCTGGATCGAACAAATGGCATCCTGCCACCACCGCAAGACCCTGACGGAGAGCCACAAGGCCGTCGAGGCTCCCCGTGAACACGGTCGCGTAGTCGGCGCTGTTCGATTCGCTGCGCACCGCCTCGACAAGCGCTTCCACGGCCGCATCGCAGTGCACCACGACCACGGGCTCCGACTCGACCCTCTCGGGGATGAGCATGATATGAGCGACATAGGCCGAGGCCGTAGCCTCGTAATACTTCTCGACAGAAGTACGTGTCTTCGCGCAGCGCACGAGCTGGACCAGGCCCACCTCTTCGAGACGCTTCACGTGATAGCGCACCCGTGAGGGGTATGTCCCGAGCTCACTCGCAAGCTGCGTAAGCGTCGCGGGACGGGCCATGAGCATGCGCAGCAACGACCCACGCATCGGGTCAGCTACGGCGGCCAGCTGCTCGATGTCGCTTATGCGGGCGGGCGCGGGCGGAAGGTTCTCCACCACATTCACGCCCGGCCATGCGATGCTGCGCGCTGCAGTCGATCGTGCCTGGTCATGGTGTCGTCATCTCACTCCGCGGCGTTCATGCCGCGATCTTCTCTCTCATCGTCGTCGAATACAACCAGCAACAAAGCGCGGTGCTCGAACTGGCCGTTCCGGCGGACTCTCGTCTCACATAGCCACGCGACAGCTTGTCATTCACACAACACTAAAATATAGTTTATGGCACTGGCGGGGCCGATGCGTTGGCCCTGGAGACAGGATGCGTCAGGAGGTACCGGCATACCTCCCAGCAAGAAGGAGAGTCCATGCATAGGGGTAAGGACCGCAGCCTTAAGGCTGTACTCAGCATCGTTTCGGCAGCCACTTTCGTCTTCGCTTCTATTGGCTGCTCATCTCCTCAAGCTGCGACCAGCGGCACGACAGCCCCGGCAAGTACTCGGTCCGCAGAAACCGCTCCCCCCGTGGAGCTCACCGTCCAGGCAGCCGCCTCTCTCACTGATGTGCTTAACGAAGTGATCTCGGCATATGAGGCCGCACACCCCGGCGTGACTTTCACCGTCAACTATGACTCGTCCGGCAACCTGCAGGCCCAAATCGAGCAGGGAGCTCCCGCCGACCTCTTCATCTCGGCTGCGAAGAAGAACATGGATGCCCTGGAGGACGCGGGATACTTGGATGAAGACACGCGCAAGGATGTGCTCGGCAACTCACTCGTCGTCATCGTACCCAAGGGTGGTGCTGCACGTGTCTCTTCATTCACCGACTTGGCCAGTGGGAAGATCGCTGTCGTCGCGATCGGTGACCCGCAGTCCGTGCCCGCCGGCAAGTACGGATGGCAAGCCCTGACCGCTGCCGGTGTGGCGGAAACTATCAAGCCGAAGACGGTCATGGGCAAGGACGTGAGAGCAGTGCTCACCTACGTCGAGACGGGCGACGCCGATGCAGGCATCGTGTACAAGACCGACGCACTCACAAGCCCCAAGGTCAGGATCGCGTTCGGCATCGACAGCTCGATGCACGACCCGATCGTGTACCCGGCAGCGGTCATCAAGTCTAGTGCGCATGCGCAAGACGCCCGCAGCTTCGTGGAGTACCTCTGCGGGCCCGAAGCTCTGTCGGTGTTCGAGAAGTTCGGCTTCTCTCGGCCACCGACTGTCCTGTCATCCGGCAGGTGAGCCCACGATGCGACCTCCGGCTTCCACGTGACCTCGAAGAACCTATGGACACCATCGCCACCTACTTTGCTGAGTTCGACTTCCGGCCTCTTGCCGTGTCGCTCAAGACATCCCTCGTCGCATCGGCGATCGTCGTCATCTTGGGCATCCTCGCCGCGTTCAAGACACTCGGAGCGCACCGGCGCCTAAAGGGATGGCTCGATTCGGTCTTCACTCTGCCGATGGTGCTGCCCCCGACCGTCGTGGGCTACTTCCTCCTCGTCATCTTCGGCAACTCCACTCCGATCGGGCGGTTCCTCATCGGCCACGGCCTACGACTCATCTTCTCATGGCCCGCTACAGTGCTCGCGGCCACCGCCGTCGCGTTCCCCTTGATGTACCGGACGGTGCGGGCGGCGTTCGAGCAGGTCGACCCCGACATGCTGGACGCTGCTCGCACCCTCGGCTTCTCCGAAGCGAAGATCCTCCGACGCGTGCTGCTCCCGCTTTCGTGGCCAGGCGTCATGGCAGGCACGGTCCTCTCGTTCGCGCGGGCCATGGGTGAGTTCGGAGCGACACTCTTCGTCGCGGGCAACCTCCCCGGCGTCACCCAGACCATGCCGATCGCCGTGTACTTCTCCTGGGCCTCCGGCGACTTGGTGACCGCAGGCGTGTGGGTCGCCCTGATCGTGGCCATATCGTGCGCCGCAGTGTTCGGTATCAACGGCTACATGGCCCGCGGCAACAGGTTCAGAGAGGCGGACGCGGCACGGTGAGCGCATCTGTCAGCATACGAAAACGCCTCGCGTCCTTCACTCTTGATGTGGACCTGCAGGCCACGTCCGAGACAGTCGGGTTGCTCGGCGCGTCGGGCAGTGGCAAGAGCATGACCCTCCGCTGTATCGCCGGCCTCGAAAGGCCGGATGAGGGCCGCATCGTCGTCGGCGGCAGGACGTTCTTCGATTCCGAACGGGGCATCGACCTTTCCCCCCAGGAACGCAAGTCGGCGCTGCTCTTCCAGAACTACCAGCTCTTCCCTTCGATGACCGTGGCCGAGAACATCGCATCCGGGATCGATCGCGCGGTCACGCGAGATGACCGGCGTCAGCTCATCGCCGGGCTGCTCGACACTTTCCACCTTCGCGGACTCCAGGACCGCTATCCCGCCAAGCTTTCGGGGGGCCAGCAGCAGCGTGTCGCCCTCGCGCGCATGCTCGCAGCCCGACCGCCGATACTGATGCTCGACGAGCCCTTCACCGCGCTCGACGAGCACCTCAAAGCGAGCTTCGAGCAGGAGCTGCTCGAGACCTTCGGCCGCTTCGAAGGCACGATCCTGTACGTCTCCCACGACATCGACGAGGCCTTCCGGTTCTGCGACAGGATCGCGGTGATCAACGACGGGCATGTCGAGGACGTAGGGCTTCCGGGCAGGATCGTCTCCCATCCGCAGTCACTTGCTGCGCTGCGGCTCTCGGGCTGCAAGAACATCTCACCCGCCACCAGGTTGGACGAACACTGGCTGTTCGCCGAGTCGTGGGGAATCCGCCTGCGCTGCGATGAGCCGGTCCCACACGGGCTCACCCACGTTGGGATCCGCGCGTTCTTCGTCTCCCGAGCCGAGCAGGACACCGCGGATAACGTGTTCCACGCCGTCGCCGTCAGGACGAGCGAATCACGCTACGAGCGCACGGTGATGCTCGCTGTGAGTGACGACACGTCGAGAGCGGACTCGGAGCGGTACATCCACTGGAAGATCGACAAGCTCCAACCGTCACCGGATGGCAACGTCGGCCCCGGTGACCGTGTGACGATCAAGCTTCCAGGCGACCGGCTGCACCTCGTCTGCGGGTCGGCGAAGGAGTCTGCGCCAGCTGACGCATAGACCGCCGCGCACGATACGAACGTTCCCGCTGTCGTCCTGCCGTCCGTATACGCATCCCTGTGCTCTTGCGCCCCGCGCACCGTGACTGTACGCTGTCCTAAGTGATAATCGTTCTCATTAAGGAGCCTCGTGATCCCATCGGCCGAACGGGACATGCACCGTGCGTATGGCACCCACAGGGTGAGCAACGCGCGCCGTGCCATCGCCGAGGCCAGCGCGCGGATCGGGTGCGCGTTCACCGTCGAAGACCTGCACCGCTCGGTCACGCGGATCCTTCCCGGTGTCGGTCTTGCGACTGTCTACCGCGCGGTCGCGGCGATGCTCGGAACAGGATACATAGCGTGCGTCGGAACGCGGTGCGGGAAGGCGCTTTATGCAGTATGCGAAGGCGGGGCTCATCACCACCACCTGGTGTGCACTTCATGCGGTGCGGTGACACCACTTCCCTGTTCTCTCGAAGCTCAACTGGCTACGTCCGCTAGGAGAGCTGGCTACACGCTCACATCGCACGAAGTCACTCTGTACGGCACGTGCAATGCGTGTTCGCGCGGCGCATCCCCCCTGGAGCGCTAGATGTCGCACATCCATATCCCTGACGGGGTACTTCCCACGTGGCTCTGGGTGTCAGGGTGGGTCGCCGCGATCGTCCTGGTGAGTGTGGCCTCCAAGCGCTCGGAGAGGGCGGACATCCGCCGGGCCGTCCCGCTACTGGGAGCCGTATCGGCGCTCGTGTTGGTCGCGATGTCCACCGAGATCGTCCCCATCGCCTATCACGTGAACCTCACCGTGGTGGCCGGCGTTCTGCTTGGCCCGTGGCTGGGGATCGTCTCGGCGTTCATCGTCGTCCTTATGCTCTCGCTGCTTGGGCACGGTGGGATCACCGTTGTCGGACTGAACGCCTGCATCATCGCCGCCGAGATGGTGCTGGGCTGGACGCTCGTGCGCGCGCTCGTGAAGGTGCTGGGGCGTCGGCGCATCCGCTGGGCGGCGGGCATCGCCACCGTCGTCACACTGGCGATCACGACCTCCATGCTCGTCGGGATCGTCGCGCTGGGCGGGAGTGGCGCGACCGCGCGCGAGACGGGTGCTCTCGATGCCGAGACGCTCCGCTTCGCGAACCCGCTGTCCGGCGGAGCGGTCTCGATCGGCCTGTTCGGAGGAGGAGAACATGCTGCTCACGACCAGGCGCTTTCGGTGCGCCGATTCGCGTCGGTCGTCTACACACTCGGGCCGATCGGCTGGGTGATCGAAGCCCTGATCACGGCGTGGATCTTGGGTTACGTGGCCCGGGTGCGTCCAACGCTCGTGTTCGCGGGTGTACTCGCCGAGGAACACCGCACCATCATCGGCGACGAGCACGGAGGGCAGTAGATGGACGTCACCTCGATGGACAGCGCAGCCATTCTCGGCACGACTCCGCTCCACCGCACCTCGCCCGCCCGCAAGCTCATCGCCACCGGACTCGTACTCGCCTCGGTGGTTCTCGCAAGCGACGTGTTCGCCATAGCGGGCGTCGCGCTTGCGATGGTGGCGGTCACGGCCGCCCT
>JAJFTR010000009.1 GCA_021372825.1 Actinomycetes bacterium | reverse complement strand
TTAAGGGTACTCCTGAAGAAGTCTTCGCACACCCTTCCCTGCTCGCCGCGAGCAACATCAAGCCGCCAGTGCTGGCGGAGCTCTTCGAGAAGCTCCGCGCGCAGGACCCTACCGCTCCTCCTCCAGCTCTCACGGTCGACGAGGCCGCCCAGGTCCTTGCGGAGTGGCGCCGAGGTGGGTCCGGCGATCAGCGCGCGGCGTCGTCCTGACCGAACGCCTTGATCGCCTCCGCGATCGTCCCTCCCCATGCCTCAGCGGCGGCCAGGTCCTCCGCAGTGGGTTTGAACTTGACGGTGAAGTCCTCGAACGGCGTTTCAAGGCCGATTTGACTCACACGCTCGCGCATCTGCTTGACCGCGCCGCCGCCCCAGCCGTACGAGCCGAAGAACGCGGCCAGACGGCCCGCCGGCTTGAGTCCTTCCAGGTACTGGAGGTAGCCCGCAAGGCGGTAGAGCATCCCATGGTGCAGCGTGGGAGAGCCGAGCAAGAGCGCTTTCGACTCGAGTAACTCGTAGGTGATGAGGGATCCCGGTGTGACGGCAAGGTCGTACAAGCGCACTTCGACGCCGCCTGCGGCGACGCCGTCGGCGATCGCATGAGCGAGCAGGTTCGTCGAGCCCCACATGGTCGAGTACGCGATCACCGCCTTGTCGCGCTTTGCCCCCGAGGTCCACTGCCGGTACGCGGCGATCGCGGCGCCGACGTCCGAACCGCGCCACACCACACCATGCGATGGCGCGATCACCTCTGGCTCCCAGCCCGCCTCGGCGATCTTGTCCACCATCTTGGACACCTGCGCGGAGATGGGCAGCAAGATGTTGGCGTAGTACGTCCCCAGCTCGGTGAAGGCGAGGTCTCGGCCTACTTCATCGGCGAAGCGGGCGGAGGAGGCCAGGTGCTGGCCGAACGCGTCGTTCGGCATCAAGGTCTCCACCTCGGGACAGTATGTGAACATCGAATCCGGCCAATGCACCATCGGCGCCGGCATGAACCGGAGCGTGCGGCCGCCGAGGTCGATCACGTCATCGGACCCGACCGCGTCGACGACCAGACCGTCGTGATACTCGGCGACCCCTTTGACGCCGGAACCCGAGGCGACCACACGGGCGTGAGGCATCGCGGCCATCACGTCCTGAAGACCGCTGTTGTGGTCGGGCTCGACATGGTTGACGACGATGAGGCCGACTTGCGCGGGGTCGACGACATGCGACACACGCGACAGCAGCTCGTAGACGAACGGCGTCTTGACCGTGTCCACGAGGGCCCACGTGTCCTCGCCTCGCACAAGATAGGCGTTATAGGTGGTTCCACGAGGCGTCTCGTAGCCATGGAAATCCCGCAGGTTCCAGTCGATTCCGCCGACCCACCAGATACCGTCACTCACCGGAATCGCGCGCATACGACACTCCTTCCCTGTCACCCCGCCGCTACCTGAGAGTGTACCCGAGCAGCCCGGGCATCAAGACGAGCGCTTGATGAAGAAGTCCGCCATCGAGAGCAGCAGCTTACGGGCGCCACTCGCGGGCACGGCGGCCTCCAGGTCGCGCTTGGCGTCAAGTACCAGACGCCGTGCGAAGTCGCGGGCATAGTCGATGGAGCCCGCTTCGATCATGATGTCGACGGCCTCCTGCCTGAGCGCGGCGTCGGTCGTGCCTGACGCGAGTATCTCGCGGAGCCGATCGCTTCGCGCAGAGTGTTGCAGGGCGTGGATAGCCACGAGCGTGCGCTTACCCTCGGTGATGTCACTGCGGAAGTCTTTGTGGGTGGACTCCTTCGTACCCACCAGATTGAGCACGTCGTCTTGGATCTGGAACGCGAGCCCGGTCGACATGCCGAACGCGCGCAATGCCTCGATCTGCTCCTCGGTACCCTTGCCGATGATCGCCCCGACGGCAAGAGGGATGCCTCCCGAGTAGAACGCCGTCTTGTGGTTGGCCATCACCAGGTAGTCATCGATATCAAGATCGAACCGGCCGTCACGAGCCCACCCGATGTCGAGAGCCTGCCCCTCGATGGTGCGCGTCGTCATCGCCACGAGCTCGTCGAGGACACGCAGTTTGGTGGGATCGTCGAGTCCCTCATCATGCACGACCGTGCCGCACACCAGTGCGAGCGCAAGGTCGCCGGCGTTTATCGCCAGCCCGACCCCCTCGGTCACGTGCATGCATGGCCGCTCGCGCCGAGTGAGCGACGAGTCCTCGATGTCATCATGGATGAGGGCGGCGGTATGGAAGTGCTCGATAGCGGCGGCCGAGGGCCAGGCCTTGGCCGGCTCCCCACCCACGGCCTCGCACGCCAGCAGGCATATGAGCGGGCGATGGCGTTTGCCGGCATTGTCCGAGAAGGCACGCAGCGGTCCGTACAGGTACCGCTCCATATCGCGGTGTGAGCCGTTCGCGAAGAAGGCTGCCAGATAGTCATCGAAGCGCTTGGCGTTGCGCTTCAGGTAGAGCTCGAACCCCGTCATGTGTCTCCTCGGCCGAACGGCCGTCGCGTGGATCCCGCGGCCCGGCCGCGTGCGCAACCAGTATGCAATCGGCGGCTTTGCACCGCAACCACCCGACCTTGGCGCGGACGGTACCACGTGCGTGCGGATTACGACGCGTGCGCTCGGAAACCCTGCTCCAGGTAGGCGCCGTCGGCACTGAACCGGCGACGGTATGCGAGTGTCACGGCGATGATCGAGCCCACCGCCGTCGCAGCGCTCACCATGAGCATCACCACCACCTGGTACTTCGCGGCCTCGAGGGGGTCCGCACCCGCAAGGACCTGCCCGGACATCATCCCTGGAATGAAGACGATGCCTGCCGCCGCCATCGAGTTGATGGTGGGGATGAGGCCCGCTCGCAGAGAGGACCTCACGGCGCCGCGCGCCGCCTCCCAGGGGCTAGCACCAAGCGCGAGGGTACCCAGAACCTCCTCGCTGTGCGCGTCGAGGTCCGAGAAGAGACGCTCCAACGAGAGCGCGATGCCGGTCATGGAGTTCCCGAGCACCATGCCCGCGATAGGGATCACGTAGCGTGGCTCGTACCACGCGGGCACGCGGATCACGATACCGGTGACGGCGAAGGTCACCGTGAAGCCGGTGACGGCCATGGCGAGAAGAGACGAGCCGAACAACCCCTTCGGCGCGTGAGGCACACGCTTCAGGATGATGCGAGTCGCTACCACGGTCATGAAGACCAGTATCGCCACCACCGCATACCACAAACGGACCTCGAAGACCCATCGCAACACGACTCCGAGAGCGAGAAGCTGCAGGTATGTGCGGACACTGCCGATGGCCAGGTCCTTGACCAGCCCGAGCCGGAGTGCGAGCGAAAGCGCACCCGTGGCGACGATGAAACCCGCCGCGAGCACAAGCTCGAACCACCCTATGGCGATCACACCGTCAGCCGGCATTGCTCACCTCCATGAGCTGCCCGGCCGCAAGGCGCAACGAGCGCGTGGCAGTCGCGTCAGCGCGCAGGTGGCTCACGCGCACGAGCGCGCCGCCTTCGGCAGCGAATCGCGCTGTGGCCTCACCAAGGCGCGCAGCACTCGCGTCGTCCAGGCTCGCGTCGGGTTCGTCGAGCAGGAGGACGGCGGGACGCGCGAGGAGCACCCTCAACAGAGCCACGCGCGCCGCCTGGCCCACCGAGAGCTGGGTGACATCCCGGGAAAGCGCGACATCGTCGAGCCCCAGCGCGTCCATTCCCGCTCGGAACTTCTCGGCGGAGGGCGGGTCTGTGTGCTTGCGGACAGCGAGCGTGAAGGGGAAACCGAGGTTCTCCTCGACGGAGCCGGGCAGAAGCGCCGCGCGCTGCGGCAGGAGCGTCACCCGCGTGCGCCATAGGCGGGGGTCGACCTCGCGGTCCGGCCGGCCGTCCAGCACGAGTTCACCGCATACGCCTGGCAGCAGGCGGGCGAGGGCGCGCAGAAGCGTCGTCTTGCCCGCGCCCGACTCCCCGCGCAGTTCGATGATGTCACCTGGCCGGATAGCAAGCGACACGTGATCGAGCACCCGTACGACACGGCCGTCGACTTCCCGCTCGAAGACGAGGTCCCGCGCTTCGAGGACGGGCGCGCCTAGCTCCATCTGCCGTACCGGACCTTCTGCGGGTCGAAACGGTCCGCCGGCTGCTTTGCCTCCGCGGGATGCCCGACGGCGATCACCGCGAGCGGCTCGACGCCCTCCGGAAGTCCGAGGACCTGCTTGAGCGGCTCGACGCGCTCCATCTTGGGCCAGAATCCGAGCCACACGGCGCCAAGTCCTAGAGCGTGAGCGGCGATGAGCATGTTCTCGACCGCGGCCGAGCAATCCTGCTCCCACATCTGGGGGTGTTTGAGGCCGTGCGTGTCCGCGCAGACCGTGAAGGCGAGCGGCGCTGCGCGTAGCGTGGCTCCGTAGGGCGTGCAGGCCGCCATCTCCTCACGTATGCCTGGATCCGTGGTGACCACGAACCGCCACGACTGCTGGTTGCCCGCGGTGGGTCCCGCCATGCCTGCCCGCAAAAGGGCCTCGATGCCGGTGCCCGACACCGGCTCGGCGGTATACGCACGTATGCTCCGCCGAGAAAGGATCGCGTGAAGCGCATCCATCGCTACCGCCCTTCTGAGGTCGCGTCCGTATGCAGACGCTCGTCCCTCGGCCGTGAGAAGACACGAGCGGTCCGCTCGCTCGTGGTCGTGTCGTTTGGCGGAGGCGTGTGCGAATCGAACACACCCGGGACGCTCTTCACGCCCCACAACGGTTTTGAAGACCGCGGGGCCCACCAGGACCCATTCGCCTCCAAGCGGCTATTGTCCCTACGGTGCCGACGTGGTGTCAACGGAGGACCGCTAAGGAGCACCCCATGCCGCGCGCCGCCTACCTTTTCTTGCCCAGCGTGCGCACGTCACCGTCTCGCTTGGTAACCCCCTGGGCGTCGAAATACTCCAGCAGCGGCACGATGTACTTGCGGCTGGAGCCGATCAGGTCACGCGCATCCTTGGCGAGGATGGTCCCGTGCTCGGCAAGATAGTCGACGATCTTCTGGCGGGCAGCGGCGACCGCGCCCGCATCGAAGTGCATGTCAGGGCCGAGCCGGACCACCGCTCCTGACGCCACAAGCTTGGTGAGGGCTTTGCGCACCAGGCCGGGATCCGCGCCGATCGTCTCGGCAAGTTCCGCGACTGTCGCCGGCGCGAGTCCCTGCTCAGCGATAAGCGGCACAAGGGCGGCGCGAGCCGCCTCCTCTGCGGCGAGCGCGCTCGAGGCCGCCTTGGGGTGACGCACTTCCCCGTCGGCAAGCACCGCGATCCCCCGTTCTGCCGCCACCGCGAGCAGCGCGTCAAAAACCTTCGGGTCGAGCCGGTGGTCGACGCGATCGCGTAGCGCGAGCGCCGCGATACCGGTGGCCTTGGGGTTCGAGTCGTGGAACGCCTTGAGCTCGCGTTCGAGCGTGGCAAGCAGGGTCTCGAAAGCCTCCGGATCGGCGAACCAGGTCTCGGTCCCCACATTGAGCCGCACGAGCGATGCCGAGGCAAGATCGCCCTCCACCACCGAGCGGGCAAGACCGAGTGAGGCCGCTACCTGAGCGACGGTCATCGGCAGCGCGCGAGAAGCGAGTAGGCCGACAGCCGCGGCGGCAAGGTCGTGAGACACGAGCGCGTCGAGCAGCGCGCGCTCGTGCGGCGCAAGGCGCGTGCGGCGCGGCGGCAGCACATCGAGCACCACCCCGCCGCCTATGGTCCACATAGGCGAGTACGAGCGAATGATGAAACGATCGTCGTAGCGAGGTGCAAGGGGCTCCTCGAGTCGCAACTGCGCATAGCCGCGCTCCCCGGGCCGCAGAGCCTCGGCGTCCATGAGCAGCACACGCCCCAATACCTCACGCGTACCGTGGTGCACATGCACGCGTGTCCCGGTCTTCATAGGCTTCTGCTCGCTGCCAAGATAGGTCACATACGCGTCGAAGCGGTCGGCCACCGTGAGCGAGCCAGGCTCGGCGATGATGTCGCCACGCTCGATCTCGTCGCGCTCGAGGCCCGCGATGTTCAGCGCGACGCGATTCCCCGCGTTCGCGCGCTCGACTTGCGTCCCGTGCACCTGAAGCGACCGTATGCGTCCGCGCGTACCACGGGGGTACACCTCGACAGCGTCATCGCGCGCCACCGACCCGCTCCACAGCGTGCCCGTCACGACCGTCCCCGCGCCAGCGATCGTGAACACTCGGTCCACGGGAAGCCGCGCCGGCATGCGGGACTGGCGCGCCTCGGCGTTGGTCGCGACCTCGTCGATGGCCGCGCGCAGCTCCGCCAGACCTTCGCCCGTCTTGCTCGACACCGGCACGATCGGCGCTCCCTCGATCGAGGTGCCCGCAAGCAGCTGCCGGATGTCGTCGGCGACAAGCTCGATCCACTCGCGGTCAACAAGATCGATCTTGGTGAGAGCGACAACGCCGCGGGGGACGCCGAGAAGGTCGATGATCGCCAGGTGCTCGCGAGTCTGCGGCATCACGCCGTCGTCAGCGGCGATGACGAGCATCACCACGTCGATGCCGGTGGCGCCCGCCACCATCTGCCGCACGAACTTCTCGTGCCCTGGCACATCCACGACGCCCATGCTGCGCCCACTCGGAAGCTCGAGCCGGGCGAAACCGAGCTCGATCGTGACGCCGCGTTCCTTCTCTTCGGGAAGCCGGTCAGGATCGGTGCCCGTGAGCGCCCGAACGAGTGCGGATTTCCCGTGATCGATATGCCCGGCGGTGCCGAGTACCAGCGAGGGAGCGTCCATCTACGCCCTCGCGATCTCCTTGAGCGCCGAGACGACCACTGCCTCGTCGTCGGCGGTGAGCGTGCGGGGGTCGAAGAGCAGCCTGCCGGCGTTGATGCGGGCGACGATGGGCGGCTCACTGCTCCGCAAACGCGCCTCGAGTTCGGTCGCTCCCATGTGCTGAGGCACGACGGTCACCACCGTCGTGGGGATGTCCGCCATCGGAAGCGCTCCTCCACCCGCGCGAGAGACGTCATCGGCGGTGCCAACGAGGTACGCGTCGCCGCACGCGTTCGCGATCTGGTCCGAGAGGCGCACCGCACGCGTCGCGAGTTCTGCGCGCGGAGTGGTGAGCATGCGCAGCGTGGGTATCTCGCGACAGGCGCGGTCGGGGTCCAGGTATGTGCGCAGCGTCACCTCAAGGGCAGCAAGTGTCATCTTGTCGAGGCGGACGGCGCGAGCCATCGGGTGTTTTTTGAGCGCCGCGATCACATGCCACTTGCCCGCGATGATGCCTGCCTGCGGCCCTCCTAGGAGCTTGTCGCCCGAGCACGTCACAAGATCGGCCCCCGCGGCGATCGACTCGGCGACCGTCGGCTCATAAGGAAGGCCCCAGCGGCGCAAGTCGACGAGCACGCCTGAGCCCTGGTCCTCCATCACGGGCACCGCATGCCTGCCGCCAAGCGCCACGAGCTTCTCGAGCGAGACCTCCTCGGTGAATCCCACCACGCGGTAGTTGCTCGTGTGGACCTTGAGCAGCAGCCCCGTGGCGGGTGTGAGCGCGTTCTCGTAGTCGTGAAGATGCGTCTTGTTGGTCGTTCCGACCTCGACCATCACCGCGCCGCTCTCGCGCATCACATCCGGCACTCGGAAGCTGCCGCCTATCTCGACAAGCTGTCCGCGGCTGACGATCACTTCTCTTCCGCGCGCGATTCCCGCCAAGCCGAGAAGCACAGCCGCGGCGTTGTTGTTGACCGCCATCGCCGCCTCGGCGCCGGTGAGTCTTGAGATGAGCGACTCCACATGGGTATGACGGCTGCCACGCTCCCCCGTCTCCACGTCGTACTCCAGCGTGGAATAGCTGCGCGCCACCTCGTCGACGGCACGAGCGGCCTCATCGGACAGGAGTGACCGCCCGAGGTTGGTGTGCACGACGATCCCGGTGGCGTTCACGACCCGCCGTAGCGAGCGCATGGCCTTCATCTGGACCAGTTCGACCACCTGGGATGCGACGGCGTCTACGGAGACATCGCGCTCGACGCCGGCCAGGATGTCCTCTCGAAGCGCATCGATCGTCTCTCGCACCGCGTCGGTCACAAGCGTGCGCGGATGTGTCTCGGCAAGCGCCGAGATGTCCTCCCGCTCGAGGATGCGGTCCACTTTCGGCAGAGTGCGCAAGAGCGACTGGATGTCCATGGGACCATTCTAGCCGAGAAACCCCGCGCCGGCACCGCGAGCGTCGCATCGGACGCCGAGCCCCATGAACGTGCGGCGTCTAGGCGACACACGCACGTACGCGGGCGCTCATCCCACGCTCACGACGTCGTCGGCCTCCATCATGAGCGCGACTGTGTCGTTCATGGCGCCGACCTCGCCCACGGCGAGGTCCTCGCGAAGGCCATACCAGTCCAGGCACGTCCCGCACGAGTACACGCCCACACCGTCTTCGACGAGCAGCCGCAGATCGTCAAGCGCAGGAGACCCTGCACAGGCAAGCCGGACGCCAGCGTTCATGAAGACGACTGCGGAGGGCTTATGCCCGGTGCGCGCAAGCGAGTACAGGAACGACCCCATCAGCTTGGCGCCCAGCTCATTGTCGCCCTGGCCGATGCGGTCGGAGTTGATGAAGACCACGGTTCCCACTGTCACATCTCCTCTCCGGTGCGGCCGCTCTGTGACGGCTCAGACGATGTTGACCAGCCCAGCCTTGCCGTCCACGACCCTGCCGACCACCACACCGGGCTCGCCGTGCGCCTCAAGGGCGTCCAGCAGCTCCTGCGTCTTGTCCGCGGCCACGGACATGAGCAACCCGCCTGAGGTCTGCGGGTCGGCGAGGACGGCTCGAAGGTCCGGCCCCGCAGGACCCCAGGCCACGAAGGGAGCGAGGTAGTCCAGCACATCGGCGGTCCGCCCGGGACGCACGCCTTCGCGCGAGTACTCGAGGACCCGGGGCCACACAGGCACCTGGTCGAGGAAGATCTCGGCCACCACCCCGCTCGCGGCCGCCATTTCGTGAGCGTGCCCCGCCAACCCGAACCCTGTGATGTCAGTGGCCGCGTTCACGCCCACCTCTACCATGGCCTCCGAGGCTGCGCGATTGAGCCGCGCCATGCCCTCGATCACCTCAGTCAAGGTCTCCTCCGTCTCGAGACCTTGTTTGAGGGCGGTGTTGAGGATGCCGACGCCGATCTTCTTGGTGAGCACCAGTGTGTCGCCTTGACGCGCGCCCATGTTGCGCACCACCGCATCCGGGTCGCACACCCCCATGACCGACAGTCCGTACTTGGGCTCTTTGTCGTCGATCGTGTGCCCGCCGACGACGACCGCTCCGGCCTCGCGGACCTTCTCGGCGCCACCCTGCAAGACACGCGCGGCGATATCGGGAGGAAGCGAGCATGGCATGGCGAGCAGGTTCATGGCCGTGAGCGGCCGGCCCCCCATAGCGTAGATGTCCGAGAGCGCGTTGGCCGCCGTGATCCGGCCGAAATCGTAGGGGTCATCCACCATGGGCGTGAAGAAGTCGACCGTGAGCAACACGGCCGTCTCGCCGAGACGGTACACCGCCGCGTCATCGGAGGTCTCGAAACCCACCATAAGATCCGCGGAGGCGCCTGGCGCCAGGTGCTCGAGCACGTTTGCGAGGTCTCCCGGACCCCACTTGGCGGCTCAACCCGACTTCGTGGAGAGCTGTGTGAGTCGCACGGATTCCATGTCGCTCCTGTCGTCATGCGCTGGCCCGAGGACGGCAGTCTTCGAGCGTCGGCTATCGTAAGGATAATCGTTTCTGATGACGCGTCCAGCCTCGCCGCGAGCAGGAGACAGGGCGGCCGTTACG
Source organism: Actinomycetes bacterium (assembly GCA_021372825.1). Lineage (GTDB taxonomy): Bacteria > Actinomycetota > Coriobacteriia > Anaerosomatales > Anaerosomataceae > JAJFTR01. The sequence goes on along the minus strand of JAJFTR010000009.1, from coordinate 12,457 downwards.
GCAGACGGATGTCTTCGTCGGCGGGAAAAGGCGCCGTCGGCTCCGAGAAGAGGAAGCCTTGCCCGTACTGCACGCCGAGCCTGCGCAGCGCCTCCAACTCCTCGCGCGTCTCGATCCCCTCGGCCACGAGCTTCACGCCGACCTTGTCCGCGAAGGTCACGAGGCTCTCGATAAGCTGGTAGCGGACGTCGTCGGAGTCCACGCCCCGCACCAGCGATATGTCGATCTTGAGCCACTCGGGGTGCACCTCGGCAAGACACTGGAGCGAGCCGTATCCGGCGCCCGCGTCGTCGACCGCCACCACGAAGCCCAGCATCCGCAGGTACTCCAGAGTGGAGCGGAAAGCGGAGAAGTCAGCGATGGCGGTGTGCTCGGTGATCTCGAGCACGATGCTCGAAGGCGCCAGCTCCGTCTCGGCGAGAAGCGAGGAGAACATGACGTCACGAAGCTCGGGGTCGGCGACCGCCTCGGGCTCGACGTTCACGAACATCAGCCTGCCCGGCGGCATCTTCTGCGCCGCTTCTAGAGCGCGCTTGCGGCACAGGCGCTCGAGTTTGAGCACCATGTCCGAGTCGTACGCCACCTTGAAGAGCTTGTCGGGACGTTCGAACTCGCTCGCCTCCGGGCCGCGCGAGAGAGCTTCGTAGCCGATGACCTCAAGGTCGTCGAGCCGGAGAACGGGGTGTACCAGAGTGCGGATCTCACCTGAGTCCAGGATCTCGCGAAGGCGCCGAGTGCGCTCCTCGGCGTCTTGCGCCTCGCGCGTGTCCGCTTGTGCGAGCGCCCGATCAAGCGCGTCGTGCACGATGCGCTCAAGGCGGAGCTTGGGATCGTGCCGGACGGTCGCCGCGCCCACGTAGCAGCCGAACTTGGGGTAGAGCGCCGGGTCGAGCGAGGACTTGAGCTCCGCGCGCACGCGGTCTTCCACGCGCCGGGCGATCTTGGTGAGGTGCTCGTGAGCCATCGACTCGGTGGTGCGCGGAGGTGAAAGCACCACCACGAAGGCGTTCCCCGAGATCATGAGCTCGGCGATCATGTCCGAGTCACGCAACTCGGCGCCGGTGATGTGCTCAAGAGCATCGGCGACCTGGCGCATGACCTCGTCGAAGACCTTCCACCCGTATATCTCCTCGATCTTGGAGTACTTGACGACGTTCAAGCACAGTAGTGAGATCTCGCCGCGTTCCTCCAGGAGCGATTCGATCCGAGGGAACAAAAGAGGCGTGGTGGGAAGCCCCGTGACGGGATCGAAGAGCATCCTCTTGACCTCGGGATGGTCTTTCAGAGCCTCGTGGAACTCCAGCCACGATTCGAGCAGATAATCGTTCAGGTCATGCCGGTCGTACATCCACTCCCCCGCTCTGCTGCCGATACGCGACACGCACGGTGACTGCACCATTACCGTGTAGAGGTATACCGAACGTCTTCCCGCCTACCGACGACGGTGTCCCGCCTCGTACGTCGGAGACTGTCGATACCACACGTTCGAACGTGACCGTCGCGGTCACCTTCTCGGCATTGTGACTCAAGACCACCAGGATGTCGTCATCCTCCCCGAGGAAATGCGCGAGCTCCACATCCGGCCTGTCGCACTCCACCATCGCCCCCGCTCCGGCGGCTCGCGCAACCGAGCCGTACACTTCTCGGACGAAATGGCGTACGGCCGTGGGGGCGGCCCACGGGTCGTTCTGAGCGATCGCCCGCTCCACCGGGGCCGCGAGCAGGACGGCTTTGCCCTGCCCATACTGGTGCACGGTCACAAGCGGGTTCCCTTTGGCATCGGTGGCGACGACCATCGCCCCGCTTGCTGCAAGAAGAGCGTGATGCGGGAGGACCGTTCGGGCATCGAACGAGGCGATGCCGCCGAGCACACCGGGTTGGGCTACTCGGCACGACATCACGCCTGTGGGTCCGGCGTCACCAAGGAACTGCACCCCGAAGATCTCACGCACCGCAGGGTCGGCGTCGCCGCCGCCGTAGGACAGGACCACGGATCCTCCGCCTTGCACGAACACGGCGAGGTCCTTCCACATGGATGCCGTGAGCCTCACCGGCGAGGGGATGAAAAGCGCGTGGTACCCGCCGAGCGGATCTCCTTCGCGCACGACTGTGACGGGCACGTGCGCTTCTTTGGCGGCGATGTACGACTGCAGACAGCTCCGCGGGTCGTACAGACCCGCAAGCGACGGCAGGGGTTCGTAGCGCTCCGCCGGTATGACCACTGCGGCACGTTCGGGCGCGAGCGCGTATCGCTCAGGGTCGATGCGCACCGCCACGCGCGCGAACGCGCGCACCTCATCGAGCACCGGCTTCGGCTCGCCGGCGACGTCGACCATTCCCACCAGCACCTCGTAGGGGTCCTGGAAGTACGGCTCACGCTTCTCGGTCTCAAGATCGCGCCAGCGCCTGAGCATCACGCCGCTCGCGCGGTTCATCAGCGCGGAGTACAGCACGGTGCGCACGTAGGCAGCCTCTTCGGCAGCCGAGAAGTCCAGCGAGTGCACCCCGACACCGTCGACCGTCACAGGCAGGTCGCTCGATGCCGCCCTCAAGAGGAACCCGTCCACGTAGGTGGACGGCCCCGAGGTCAACGGCCCCTCGGCGGCGTACGCCCGATAGGACGCGGTGAGGTGTGAGGACGCACCTTCCGAGAAGTCGATCGCGGGGCGGGGGTCCACACCGCTCGCGCGCAAGAGGGTCTCGGGATCAACCCCGAGCAGAATGGGACGGGTGGGATCGACCTCGCGGATGGCCTCCCGCAACGTGATGACCCACCTCTCGAACGCCTCTTCGGAAGTGAATCCCGTGCAGAAGGCCTCGTTCGCAAGGTCCCACGCGTAGATGGCCGGCTCAAGGCGGTACCGGTTGACGATGCGCTGCGCGAGTGCGACCTCACGCGCGATGAGGTAGTCATCGGTACGCGGGTCCCGGTGTCTGCCCCACGGCACCGCACTCAGCTCGGCAAGGCGGTCATCGGCGAAGAAACACACGATGAGCTGCAGACCGTGTGCCCGCGCGGCGGCCACCAGGTTCTCAAGCCGCTCCGCCATCTCTTCGTCGTATTGGCCCACCTGGGGCTCCAGGCATCGCCATGAGACAAACACGCGCACGCGCGAGAGGCGTGCCTCGGCCATCGCCGCGAAGTCGGCGTCGATGTCGCCGGTGTACCACTCGTCGTAACCCTGGCGCTCCGCGTCGAGCGGGTAGTGGTCCACGCCGATGGGGAAGACGCCCTCGCGTGTGGTGACCTCGTCGGGCCGGTGCGTGGCGTCGCCACGCGAAGCGCCCTCAGCATGCGCCATCACACCTCACCCCCCTCGGCATATGCGTCCCACAGCCGCCAGAAGAGGCCTTGACGCTTGGTGTCGTAGTAGGCCGCGCGACGCATCTCCCAGCGGGCCTCCGCGTATGCGCCCTCGGTGAGGCGCACCGCTGCAAGCCCAAAACGCGCACGCACGCACGCCGGGTCGAGCCTGATCGCCTTCACGTACGCGCGTTTCGCCTGACCGTAGCGCTGTAAGCCGAGCAGGGATTCGCCGAGAAGCACATGCGCAAGCGAATGCTGCGGCGCCGCCTTCGAAAGCGCGGCGAACACCCGCACCGCATGCCGCGCGAGACCCGGCCAGCGCGAGTACACCACGCCGAGGGTGTAAAGCGCAGTGGGGAGCTCGGGCGCGAAGGCGAGCGCCCGCAAAGCGCAGGCCATCGCCTCGCTCGTCGCCTCCTGCTTGAGGTAGACGTACGCCGCAAGCGCGAGCGCGTCGGCATCCGCCGGGTCGGCGTCCAGCAGGAGCCTCACGAGCTCGCTCGCACCGAAGAAGTCCTCCTGCCGAGCGAGCATCTCGGCCGAGACAAGCCGCGCTTCCCTCTCGGGTTTGACGCGCCCGGAGTCGATGACGACGTCTTCGGCAGGCAGGCCGAGAAGCGCGAAGAAGAACTCGTCTTGGCTCGGGTCGAGCTCTCCCGCGGTATGGAACGACGGCAAGGCCGTGGCCATGCCCTCTCGCATGAGTGCGGCGATCGCGAGGTTGTAGTGCGCGCGCGCCTGCTTGGGGTCGAGCTCGAGCGCGTGCCTCCAGCTCTCCACCGCCTCCTCCTCGAACGCGGCGGCGGCGAACGCCTCTCCCAGCTGGACATGCGCGGTCACGAGGTCCGGCGTGACCTCGGCAAGCTCGTGCCACACCAGGACCGACTGGTCCCACATCCCCCCGCGGCGGTCATAGGCGAGACCCAAGGCAAGATACGCCGGGCTGCAGTCGGGATCGAGCTCGATGGCCTGTGTTGCTGCGGTGATGGCCTCATCGTAGAAGTCACCTTCCAACATCAGCTCGGCGAGAAGTGCATGGGCGAAGGCGTCACGATCGTCGATCGCAAGCGCGTCGTAGCACGCGCTGACGGCCGCCTGCGTCTGTCCCTGCCGGGCGAGGCCCTCCGCGGCGATCACCTGGGGCGAGCGTTCCCGGCTCACCGCGCTCCCCCGTTCAGGACGTCGGCGCGCACCCGCTCGAGCACCCGAAGCGCTCCTTCCGCGCTTGCGATGAGGCCGTTGGCTCCCACCGCGCGAGCGAGTGCGGGGTCGGCCGCGAACGGGCCTCCGCACACGAGCATCACCACGTCGTCGTGGCCTTGACTCTCGAGCATCTCACGTACACGCGCGACTGAGCGCGCCTGCGCCATGATCTCGGCGAAGACGAGCACCACGCGCGCGCCGGTCTCCTCCACCCGTTCGAGGAAGTCGGCGGGTCTCACGTCGACGCCGAGGTCGTTCACCCGGTAGCCCGCCTCTTTGAGCGTGGCGACCACGATGTCTTTCATCACGGTGTGGTGATCGCGATGCATCACGCCCGCCACGAGTGTGACACCGGTGTCGGGACGCGCGAGCGGCGGCATCACGAACGAGGCGATCTGCTCGGCCACCACCGATGCTTGCGTGAACGTCACCTCATCGATCGCGCCTTCGGCCCACGCTCCGCCGAGGAAGGAGACAGCGGGCACATACAGCGTGTCGAAGAGGTCCGCCTGAGCGACGCCTCCCGAACGGACACGCTCGACCACCTGGATCGCTGAGGCGGGGTCTTGCGCAACGAACGCCTGGAACAGGCGGGATGCCTCATCGTCGGGCACGAAGCGGGACCTCCCTCACGCTCGTTGAGCGGCGCACGCCACCGCACGCCGCCTTTATGTGTCCACATCGAGTATGCCAGACGGTCACCCGTCGAGAGTAGCTGGTAGCGGCGGTGGGAGTCGAACCCACACGGCCTTTCGGCCAGAGGATTTTAAGTCCCCCTCCTGTGCCAATTCGGATACGCCGCCTCACTCCCGGGCATGCCGTACGCAACAGCTGCTCCGGTACCTGTCGATCACCATGCCATAGAGGATATCGTGCTCGCTTACGAGCGTCGAATCCAGTCCCGCCAACGCGAGCGCGGTTTCCAGGATCAAGGCCCCGGCGACGATCACGCCCGCGCGGGCGGGCTCCAGGCCGACGACGTGCATGCGGCGCTCCAACGTCATGGCGGCCAGGTCTTCGCGGATGTCGGCGATGGCATGGGCGCCCAGCCGGTACCCGTGCACGCGCGCCGGATCATAAGGATCCAGCGCCATGTCGATGGCGGCAAGGGATGTCGCCGTTCCAGCGACCGCGATCATGTCCTTCGGACGAGCCCGTAGCCCCTCGAAGAACGGCCGGAGCTCTTCTGTGACGAAAGCCCCCGCCTCTTCAAGCTCACGCTCGCGAGGCGGGTCGCTGCGAAGGTAGAGTTCGGTCACGCGCTTGGAGCCGACGTCGACGGAGCGTGCCGAGACGATCTCCACGCATCCGTCGTCGTCACGGTCGCCCAGCACAAGCTCAGTGGAGCCGCCTCCCACGTCCACCACGAGCGTGTCCTCGCCGCCCAGGTCGTAGGTCGCCCCCAAGAAGGTGAGCTCCGCCTCACGCGCGCCCGAGATGATCTCGGGACGCATTCCCGTCTGCGCGAGGCGGTCCAAGAAATCCGCGCTGTTCTCGGCGTCTCTTGATGCGCTGGTGGCCACCCCGAACACCTCCACCGCGCCCGACGATCGTGCCTCGGCTACAAACTCAGCGACAGTGGACGCCACCCGTTCGATGGCGGCCTCCGAAAGCCTGCCGGTGCCCGTCCAGCCGTCGCCCAGGTGCGTGATGGTGGAGTACCGCGCGACCTCCGCCACGCCCCTGTCCGACACGTCAGCCACAAGAAGCCGCGTGGTCACCGTTCCGATGTCGATGGCGGCAAGGCGCCTCACCTCAGCCACAGGACTGTTCTCCTTCCGAGCAGCGCGCGTCGTTGCAGCGTGCACCTGCCGAGGCGACCACATCTCGCCCGACAGGGTCGTTGATACCCGCAAGCGCGGCGGCGGTGTGCGCGTGCAGACATTTCGTGCCGAGAGGATCGCGCTGCCCCGCGATGCCGACGTCCGCACAGGCGTCCACCCCGCCGCTCTCTGACGCACGCGCCTCACGATACGCCGTATCGGCCACACGCATGGCGCGCGCGAGGCTCTCGTCGGCGCGCAGCCGCTCCGCCCACTGCTTCGAGGCGCCTGCCGCTTCGAGTGCGGAGGCCTCGGCCACGAGGTACGGACAGGTGAGGTAGAAGAGCGTGGGAAAGGGCGTGCCGTCATCCAGCCGCGAGGGCGAGGCGATCACCTGCGGGTACCCGAAGTCGCACCTCACGCAGACGCGCCACGGCTCGCGAGGTGGACGGCCGAGTTGCCAGGCGACGATCCGGCCGTCAGCTCCCATCACTTCACGCCGAAGATCACATCGAGGACATCGGTCCACACCGATGTCTCGGAAGTGGTGACACTACGGGTCTTGCCGCTCACGTCCGGGGATGGTGCGGACGTCGGCTCCCCTTCGGTCACCACGTACATCTGCTCACCTTGCTTGACCAGCCCGAGACTCTCGCGCGCCGCTTCTTCGACACCCTCCGGTGTCTTGAGCCGCTCCGCCTGAGCGCGAAGGTCGGCGTTGCGCTTCTTCAGGGCGGCGAGCTCCTGCTCCAGATCCGCCTTCTCGCGCTGCTGCTGGTACTGGAGCCGGACGACGGGATAGAGCATCCACACCGCCACCACGAACGTCGCGATGAGTGTGACGATCACGACTTTGCGGCGGCTGCCGTGGCGGCTCACACGTCCGCGCGCCGGAGTCGAGGAGCGGGAGGAGCGCTTGCCCGCGGGTGTGCGACCAGAGGCCCGCGCGGGAGCCTTCCTCGCCGAGGAAGTCCGCCGGACATCCGCTCGAGCCCCGTTGTTCGTCCTGCGCGCTGCGGTCATGGCCTGTCTTCGTGCTGCGTGTAGGCTGGCGGAAAGAGCTGCGGTGGCACCGCGCTCACGCGCATCATAGCACGAAAAAGGCTGCGTGTAGACTCAACCTCTACCGGAGGTGGAGGCGCGAGCTGCGACGCGCGGGAGATACCCCCCTCACGCGCGCACCACCTCGATGAGGTTCGTGCCGCCCTTGACGCCGACCGCGACCCCCGCGGTGAGCGCCACTAGAGAGCCACGGCTCACCAGCCCCGCGTCGACGACGGCAGTGACAACGTGGGAGAGCATCCCCTCGATGGTTCCCCGCTGGGGCACCACGACCGCCTTCGTGCCCCACACCAGCGCGAGCTGGCGCGCAACGGTCTCATCTGGTGTGACCGCGACGACAGGCACACGCGGACGGTGCGCCGCGACCGCGCGTGCGGTCGCCCCCGACTGTGTGGCTGTCACGATCGCCGCCACGTCGAGGACGTGCGCGATCCTTGCCACTGCTGCCGAGACCGCGCGGGTCACGTCATCGCGGCCGCCGAGCGGCGCCACGCCGGAGGTCTCGGCAAGCGCACTCTCAGCCGTCGTGGCGATACGCGCCATCGTGGCCACCACCAGCGCGGGATGGGCGCCCACTGCGGTCTCCGCCGAGAGCATCACCGCATCGACCTCAGAGAAGATGGCGTTGGCCACGTCGGACGCTTCTGCACGTGTCGGCCGTGTGGCGGTGGTCATCGACTCCAGCATCTGTGTCGCGATGATCACGGGCTTGCCCGCAGCTCTGCATGCCGAGACGATCCGCCTCTGAGCGACCGGCACTTCTTCTGGCGACGTCTCCACTCCCAGGTCGCCGCGCGCCACCATGACCGCGTCCGCGGTCGCGACGATGTCCTCGATACTGTCGAGCGCCTCGTGCTTCTCGATCTTCGCGACGATCGGCACCACCCGCTCGCCCATGAGCGCGCGCAGTCTGTCGACATCCGCGGCCACGCGTACGAAGGACTGCGCCACAAGATCGACGCCGTTGTCCAGCGCCCACGCCAGGTCATCGACGTCTTTGGGGGTGATGGCATCCAGCGACAGCCGCACGCCCGGCACGTTAAGACCCTTGTGCGAGGAGAGTGCGCCTCCGGTGACGACCACCGTCTCGAGCACCCCGGGACGACGGCCGGTGACCATAAGCTCGATGCGACCGTCGTCGAGCAAGACACGCGCTCCTTCGGGGACGTCGGCGGGTAGGCCCGCATAGGTGACCGAGACGCGCCTCGCGTCGCCGACGCACTCATCGGCGACCAGATCGAAGGGAGTGCCCGCCACGAGCGTCGTGCCCAGAGCGACCTCGCCTACCCGCAGCTTCGGTCCGCCAAGATCGAGCATCACCGCAACGTGAGCGCCCGCCGCGACCGATGCGGCACGGACGGTCTCGAGCGCACGCGCAAGCCCCTCGCGTGGCGTGTGCGACGCGTTCACGCGCGCTACCGACATCCCGGCGGCGATGAGCGCGTCGAGCGCTTCTCTCGAGGCGCTGGCGGGCCCTATGGTGGCGACGATCTTCGTGCGTGGCATGGGCGGCTCCTTCACGCGACTTCCAGGGAAGTTGCTACCCGATATGTCCGCGCAGGTACTCGCCCGGAAGCAGGATGACCACACCCGCCACGCGCCGACCCATGAGCGGTCCGAAGTGCGTCAGGTCTCCGGTAAGCAACGCGTCGGCGCCCGAAGCCACCGCGCCCGCAAGCACCGGCACGTCCTTCTCGGGCAGGTCCAGCGCCTCGGCGAAGGGCACGGGCACCGGCTCGGCGGGAAGCACCGCAACGCTTCGGAGCAGCGCCTCCAACTCGTTGCTAGACGCCGGATCGACGACGTTCGCACGAGCCTCAGCGATGACGTACGGCGACGCGAGTAACCTCACGTCCAGCGCTTGCCACAAGTCTCTCAGCCGCGAGTGGGGCGTGATGGCGGCCGACACGAGCACGTTCGCGTCGAGGAAGACCCGGTCGGTCACTCGGGTGGCCGCTTCTGATGCGGGATGCTTTCGGGGTCGATCCCCATCTTACGAACGCGTTCGAGAGCCGCGTCGAAATCCGCCGCGTCTATTGCGTTGTTGAGCATGAACTCGGCCGTGCGCTCGGGAGTATAGACCTCGAGTTCGTACGTTCGTGTCGGCTTGAGGACCAACCCGGAGGCCGACTCTTCCATCACCAGGAACTCGCCCTCTTGCAGTCCATACCTTCGGCGGGTCTCGGCCGGGATCACCACTGTTCCTCGTTTGCCCATACGGATGTATTCACCCATCGGCATCATCTCCGTCCTTCAGTATATCAGAAAGTCTGACATCCTACGATCCGGCTCGGCAGGTCCAGCGCCTCGGCGAAGGGCGCGAAAAAGGGGCCGCCTCAAAGACGGCCCCCCTTCCCTGCTCGGCGCCTGCGTCTTTAGGCGCCTACCGCAGACACCTCGGCGGTGGACGACCTGCCCTTCGTCTTGGCTTTGGGAGTCACGAGGAGCGGCGTGAACAGCGCCCACAGCACGAGCACCACCGAGCCCATCAGCGGGTAGTAGCATCCCCACACCACGAACGGCCCGCCCAGCGAATACACCCAGATCACGAACGAGAGCGTGCTCACCGCGATCTGCGGGAGCGAGGCGACGTGCCCTACCCGGCGCAAATACACCGGGGTCAGCACCAACAAGACCGCGAAGATGAACTGGATGAGGAACGCCCGGAGTGCGTCATCGGTGATCTCCGGCCCTGCCGAGACGTACTGGGTGGAGCCGGGTGGATAGCCGATCACCCCCGCGAGCACCATGTACGCCCCCACGATCTCCGTGGGGATGAGCTTCATGAGCTTGTCGGCAAAGGTTTGCGTCTGCGAGACCTGCCGTCCCATGACCCCCTCCTTTGACGGGCGCGTGACCGCGCTCCTGCACCTGTAGGGGTATCAGGCCACGACGTCGACGCGGCGAGAAGAGCGCTTTTCCGAGAGGTGACCGAATCGTTTCCGCCTTGTCGCGCACGTCGGAGCGCGGGCGGGATGCTAGCGCCGGTGTCGCGCCCGGATGTGCGCGGTCACGATGGAGAGCAGGAACCACAACGTGACGACGAAGGCGCCGACCAGACCCACGACGCCTACCGTGTGCAGCCATGCGGGCACGTCCGCGACTCCCAGAAGCGTGCTCGCGCCGATCACGAGCGCCGAGACCACGATCGCGAAAGCGAGCTTGTTCACCAGTTCCGCGATCTGGTCCATGAGGTTCTGATAGTCGCGCGGCACGACCGCGACGCGCATCTCGCCACGGGACAGTCGACGCATCAAGCGGTCGGCCGAGACAGGCAGCGTCTCAAGGAAGCGGCCGAGCCGCCTCCACGAGCCTGCCGCGCGCTCGAGGACCTCCTCCGGACGTCTGCGCTCGCTCATGGCCTTCGTCACGAAGGGCCTTGCCGTCGACGCGAAATCGAACTCGGGGTCCAGCATCGTGCCCACGCCCTCCAGAAGTCCGAGCGTCGCGATGGCGAGTGCGAAGTCGCTCGAGACCCCCAGATGGTGGTTGCGGATCAGCGCGAGGACCTCGCTCATGAGTTCCGTGGGGTCGATGCGGCCCAGCTCACGCCCGTGATACTTGTTGATGAGGCGTGCGACCTCGTTCTGCAACGCCACTTCGTCGATGGAAGGCGAGGAGGCAAGCGCGAGGAAAGTGTCGGTCGCAAGCTCCGGATCGCGGTTGACGGCTGCCCACAGAAGGTCGGTGAAGCGTTCACGCGAGTCGCGCGAGAGTGTCCCGACGCGTCCGAAGTCGGTGAAGGCCACCCTGTTGCCTGGAAGCGCGAGAAAGTTACCCGGATGCGGGTCGGCGTGGAAGAAACCGAGCTCGAAGATCTGGCGCAGATACGAGTTGATCCCGCGAACGGCGAGGAGCGGACGGTCGAACCCCGCGGCATCGAGCTCGTCGAGCCGGTTCATCCTCACGCCGGGGATGTAGTCGAGCGTGAGCACGCGCGACGTGGTGTGTGACCAGTACACGCGCGGGAAGAAGGTCCCTTCGTCGTCGCGGAAGGCTCGCCATAACCTCTCGGCGTTGCGCGCCTCCCGCACATAATCGAGCTCTCCGCGCACCGCATCCGCGAACTCGGTGACGATGCTCATCACATCCAGATCGGACGTGTCGCTCATGTGACGAGCCACCCACTGCGCCTGGGTGAGCGTGATGTCGAGGTCGATCTCCACTTGCTCGCGCACGCCCGGCCGCTGGATCTTGACCGCGACACACGTGCCGTCGGCGAGCTCCGCTCGGTGCACCTGGCCGATGGAGGCGGACGCGAACGGCTCGGCCTCAAAAGAAGAGAAAGCGCTCTCGATCGGCTGCTGCAGGTCCTGCTCCACCACTGCTCGCATGACCTCGAAAGGCTCCGGCGTGACCTCGTCTTGCAGCTTGCGAAGCTCGGCGGCAAGCGCGGGCGGAACGATGTCGGTGCGCGTCGAGAGCGCTTGACCGCCTTTGATGAACGTCACGCCGAGGCGTTCGATGGCACGCCGGATGTGCTGCTCGACCGTGAGCGCGTCGGGAGCGCCTGCGCCGTTGCGGCGCGCAGGCGCCACGCGCGACAGACCCAACGTGTCGATGGCGGTGTGCAGGCCCTCATCGGCAAGCACGGCCGCGATATGCCGGTATCGGTCCAGGTGCTTGGCGGGGACGAACCCGCCACGGCGCGCTGCTGTCACTTGCTTTCGGGTGAGGCGTCGACAGGACGGAGCGAGGCGATGAGCGACTTGATCTCGGTGAGCTCCTCGCGGATCTCCTCCACGTCCTTCGCCGAGGCAAGACCCATCGTCTCGACGACTTTCTCCGTCTCCTTGGCGACCGAGCTTTGCACGGACTTGCCGGCCTCGTCGGCACGGCTCACCATGCGGCTCACGAACGAGTCCGTCTGCTCCCGGGTGAGCTTGCCACGCTTCACGAGCTCGTCAGCGAGCTCCTGGGCCTTGTCCTTGGCGAGGAGCGCCGCCCCTACCCCCATGAGAAACGCCTTCTCGATGAGACCGAGGTCTTCGCTTGTTGTCTTCTCGTCGGCCATGAGGCTCTCCTTTCCTCCGAGTCGTGAACAGCTCACGTGCACAGTATGTACCCCGAGCAGGTGGGTGACGAGCCGCTGCCTGAGTGCGCCGACGAAGTCCGCGTTGCC
>JAJFTR010000096.1 GCA_021372825.1 Actinomycetes bacterium | reverse complement strand
TTCACGGAGTCCGAGGCACGACGCGGAGCGCGAAGGGACGGGTTCTCGGGCCCGTCCCTTCTGGATGCGTTGTGGTGCCCCCGGCAGGATTCGAACCTGCGACACCAGGTTTAGGAAACAATCAATAATGCATGGTCAGGTTACCTTCTTGACGGGTAAACCACCGCCTGACCACTGTGCGGTCGGGTGAAGGCGCTCACACGGAGCCAAGGCCAGCGCCCCACCTTCCCGTTACGGACATATGCTCTCCTCGAGTGACCCGATCGAGTCGTAGCGCCGGCTCACCTGCCACTCGTCGTGCTTTTTGGAGAGTACGGAACCCACCAGTGGATGATGCCCACGACATCGCTCCGCGCCCGATGTCACGGCTCCGTCTGTCCCGCGGGTTGTTGCGCCGATTCTGGCGCCAGTGGCGGACGGAGAACGTCGCAAACGCCGTGATGCGGGCTTTGGCCGCCTCGGCACCGCTGCCGAGAGGCCCCGAGTCCTGTGGCTTCGATCGCTGCGATGAGGCCTTTGCGGGAGCCCGACTCCGCGGTGAACGTGTCGAGTCAGAAGATTTTGCGGCCGCCCTCGGCATTCACCGCGGCGGCGAGTCCGTCCCATCACAGGTAGGGCAGGTGTTGGCATCTGCGAGGCTGCTGCAAAACGCGCCGATCTCATCGTCGATGCCGTGTTTCCACCCGCCGGTGCGCGAAGCCTCTGGACTTGAGTTCGACAGTCCAGCCCTCTGGCTCCGCGTACTCCAACGCAGACTCGACGTGCCTGTTCTTGTGCTGCTTCAGAGTGGGCTACAGTCGTCCCCCTCCGCTGAACCCAACCCCCACGCTGGACTTACTTCCACCGTGGAGATATCATCTCCCCATGAGCTCCGCTCCCACACCTAAGGACCCCGAGGCAGCACAGCCCGTGGTCGCCCACTCCGCTCGTGCGGACATCGTCGCCCTCCTCTGCGCCTACGTGAGCGAGTCCCTCCGCGCCACCGAGCTCTGGGCAGCCGAGCATGGCATCCACGACACGGACATCCGAGCGATGGCAGCTCTCGGTGAGGCCACGCGCACCGGCACGACCATGACCGCCGGCCAGTTGGGCGCAGCGGTCGGCCTGAGCTCACCGGCCACCTCGGCGCTCATCAGGCGGCTGGAGGACGCGGGTCATGTCACGCGCGTCCGCGATCCGCAGGACCGCCGCCGGGTTCTCCTCCAGGCGTCACCCTCGGCCCTGAAGGGCGCGGAAGCGTACTTCCGCCCCATGGGTCGCGCGGTCACCGCCGCGCTCGCCGTCTGCGACCCTGCGGACACCGACGCCGTCGCGCGGTTTCTCCAGCAGCTCGTCACTCACATGCGGAGTGCGCCACCAACGTAGGAAGTTTCCGGCAACCACCGGGTCGATGGACCACGACAAAAGGGGACGAGATGGCCGACATGGAGAAGCGCTTCAAGAGGCTCAGACTCTACAACGTCACCATGGGGTTGTTCCACCTGCTGCAGGGTGTGGCCGTCGTCGCCCTCGCCGAGCCGTACGCCGTGCAGGTCACCGCGTCCTGGCTCACGACCCGCCCGGGACCCGGCGTCTACGGCAGCCCGCAGCCGTACTTCCAGTTTGACCTCGGGATGGGCGTCGCGCTCTTTCTGTTTTTCTCGGCGGTGGCCCACTTCATCATCGCCGGGCCGGCGTATGACGCGTACGTCGACGGGCTGAAGAAGGGCCACAACTACTACCGCTGGATGGAGTACGCGTTCAGCTCGTCGCTCATGGTCGTGCTGATCGCCGCACTCGTATCGATCACCGACATCGCCGCGCTGATCGGCATCTTCGGCGCCAACATGTCGATGATCCTGTTCGGATGGCTCATGGAGAAATACGAACAGCCCGGCAAGCCGGACTGGACGGCGTTCATCTTCGGCTGCATCGCGGGCATCTTTCCGTGGCTGGCCATCGCGGACTACCTCTGGGGCCCGGGAGCCAGCGACCTCACCCCCAGCTTTGTCTACTGGATCTTCGTATCGATGTTCGTGTTATTCAGCAGCTTCGCCATAAACCAGGTGCTGCAGTACAAGCAGGTCGGCAAGTGGAAAGACTACTTGTTCGGCGAGGCCATGTACGTGTTCCTCAGCCTCACCGCCAAGTCGCTCCTGGCATGGCTCGTCTTCGCGAATGTGCTCATCCCGCAGTAGCGCTCCAGGCGTGCCGAGTGAACGGCACCCCAAGTGTTATGACGGCCGGTCCTTCGT
>JAJFTR010000064.1 GCA_021372825.1 Actinomycetes bacterium | reverse complement strand
ATCGAGGAAGTCGTCGACCGCGTTCTCGCTGCCAATCCCGATGAGGTGGCGAGTTATCGCGCGGGGAAGTCGGGTCTTCTTGGTTGGTTCGTGGGTCAGGTCATGCGTGAGATGCGCGGTCAGGGCAATCCCTCGGTCGTGAATGAAGTGCTCCTGCGGAGACTCGATAAGTGAGCGGGTGGTTTCTCGGGGTCACTGAGCACGGCGTTCGTGACCAGGATGCGCGCCCCGGGTAGACATAAACGAATGGGGCTGAGCCCTTCAAGCGGTCCAGCCCGAGGAGTGCCTTTCTGTTCGAATCGACTCAGAGGTGATCACGGATGAAGCGACTGACGGCCATAGCGGTCGTGGTGGGTCTGGCGAGCGCGCTCACGCTCACCGGGTGCTCGACGGCGGAGGTAGGAAGTTCCACTGAACAAGCCCCTCCGGCTGCCAAGAGCGGACCTGAGGTGCGAGTCGGCTCGCTGCTGGACTCCGAGGGCGCCATCCTGGGTTCGATGATCGTCCAGATGCTGGAGGCCAACGGGATCAAGACCGTCGACAAGACCAAGCTGGGTACCCCGGATGTCGTTCGGCAGGCGCTACTCGAAGGGGACATCGACATCACCGTCGACTACACCGGGTCTGGCCAGTACTACCACGAGGGAGAAGAGGGCGCAAAGGTCTGGAGTGACGCCCAGGCCGGCTATGCGCGCATCGCCGAGCTCGATAGATCCGTCAACGACATCTGGTGGCTTGCACCTGCGCCAGCGAACAACACGGAGTTGATCTGCACCACCAAGACGCTCGCACGGAGAGAGAATCTGAAGACGATGGAGGACTTCGCCGCCTACGTGAACGCGGGTAAGCCAGTCAAGCTCATCGGAGCACAGTCATGGCGAGACAACCCTCAAGGGCTGGCCGGCTTCGAGAAGGCGTATGGTTTCACTATCGCGGATGACCAGATGATCGCGCTGAGCCACGGCAACACCGCTGAGATGCTCAAGGCGCTGGCGAACGGGACCGACGGAGTCAACTTCTCCTTGTGCTACGGCACGGACGGTCAACTCGACGACCTCGGGCTCGTGGTCCTAGAAGACACCAAGGGCGTGCCGCCAGTGTACGAACCAGCGCCAGTGGTACGCGGCGAGATCATGGATGCGTACCCGCAGATCGCGGACATCCTCGCGCCCGTGTTCGCTAGTCTCGACCTCACCACCCTGCAGACGTTGAACTCACGCGTGGCGCTGGGCGGCGAGGACGCAAAGGCTGTCGCCAAGGACTATCTCGCCACCAATGGCTTCCTCAAGTAGCGGTCCCCGTCATGAGCGTGACGTCAACGGGTTGCGTACCGTCGCGGTCGACCGCGGCGTGGTAGGCACTGCGGGGGCTCTTCTCGCAGCGGCGGCGACCGTGCTTGGTCCCTTCGTCGTCCTGCGGCCGAATCGCGTCCTGCCGGGCGTCGCGGTGCGCGCGCTCGCCGTCGGCGGAGGGCGCGGGTGGTGGCTGCTCGGCGGGTGGCTGGTCCTTGCCGCGCTCTCCGCCGGCGGCGTGCTGGCCGCGCGAGCGCGCGCGCGATCCTTCGCGCGCTGGGGGCGCTGGGCGGCTGTCGCGCGCGGGCTCGGCGCAAGCGCCCTCGCTGCGGCCGCCTTGGAGGCGGCCGGCGCTCGCGCGGCCAGCTTCGCGGCCCTGGAGGGGCCGCTCGCGCGCACATCGCTCGGCGGGTCGTTCTACGTGATGCTCTTCGGCGCGTATCTGGTCCTTTTCTCGGCAGCCGGGCCGGGTGAGGCGCGGCTCGGCAAAACGGTGGCATGGATAGCTCCTTTGGTGGCCACCGGAGGTCTGCTGGTGTCGGGCAGGCTGTCCCAACTGGCTGTTTTGCGCGAGTATGCGAACATTCGCGAAGCCTTCTGGGGTGCTTTCGGTCAGCACGTGATGTACACGGCGGGAGCCACGGGTGTGGCGGTGGTCCTTGGAGTGCTGCTGGGGGTGTGGTCGGCGAGGCGCCGCCGGGCAGAGAGTGCCGTCTTCGGCGTGTTGAACGTGGCGCAAGTCCTGCCCACCCTTGCCTTCATCGGGCTGTTGATGCCGCTCATGAGTTGGATGGGGGAGAACGTGGCTGTCGCTCGTGCAGCTGGCGTGGGGGGCATCGGGTGGGCGCCGGTGTTCGTCGTCTTGGTGGCGTATGCGCTGTACCCGATCACCCGCAATGTGTATTCAGCGATCCGCGGTCTGGACTCGGGTGTCGTCGACGCAGCGAAGGGGATGGGGATGAACTCCCGGCAACGGTTGTGGTCAGTTGAGCTTCCGCTGGCACTGCCGGTTGTGCTTGCAGGCGTTCGTATCGCACTCGTGCAGACCACGGCAGGCGCGATCATCGCAGCTCTGGTGGGCGGGGGAGGGCTCGGAAGGATCGTCTTCTACGGTCTGGAACAGACGGCGGAGGACCTAGTGCTTGTCGGTGTGCTGCCTATCGTGGCGCTGGGGCTGTCTCTGGACATCGCGGTGCGTGGTCTGGAAGGGATTCTCGCGAGCGCTGGGTCAGACGCGCAAGACGCGCAGGGGAAGGCAGCCGCATGATCGAACTAGAGCACGTCACGAAACGATACGGCGATGTGGCCGCGGTCGACGACCTCTCACTTGTGGTGGAAGAGGGGGAGCTGGCCATCTTGCTCGGCCCGAGCGGGTGCGGCAAGACGACGACGCTGCGGTCGATCAATCGCATGGTGGAGATAGATCACGGCGCGATCCGCATCGACGGTGTCGATATCAAGGAGCGTCAACCCGACGACCTCCGGCGACACATCGGCTATGGCATCCAGAGTGTGGGGCTCTTCCCCCACATGACGGTCGCCCGCAACATCGGTGTCGTCCCGGGTCTACTCGGCTGGGACGACACGAAGATCGCCACCCGTGTCCGCGAGTTGCTCGAGATGGTGGGCCTGGACCCCAAGGAATACGCGCACAAGAAGCCGCGTGAGCTTTCCGGTGGAGAGGCCCAGCGTGTCGGCGTCGCCAGGGCGCTTGCGGCCGACCCCCCGCTACTGCTCATGGACGAGCCGTTCGGCGCTTTGGACCCTCTCACGCGAGAACGCTTACAGGTCGAGTTCCGCGCGCTCCAGCGCGATCTGCACAAGACAGTGGTCTTCGTCACGCACGACGTGGCAGAAGCAGCGCTGTTGGGTGATCGCATCGCGCTCATGCGGGCCGGGCGCCTCGTGCAGTACGCGACGCCGCTGGAGCTGTGGGAGCATCCGGCCGACACGTTTGTGAGCGACTTTTTCGGTGCCGTGGGCAAGATCACCTTCGGAGCATTGGTAGAGTCGATGCGGACGGGCGGCAACGGCTTGGATTCCGGTGACCGTGGCACCGAAGCGGAGGCCGGAGTGTGACGGCGGGAGTGAGATACGTCCGCGACCGCATCGCCGCCGTCATCCTCACAGCCGTCCTCGGTTGGATGCTCGCGGATCCGGATGGGCTGGGGCGCGTTCTGCACCTGGTGTTCCCCGATGAGCGTGTCGTGCTCTATGAGCGTCAGACCCTCACGCAGATGTTCGTCGATCACGTCACTGTGGCTGCCGCTGCCAGCGGTGTGGCGCTGGTCATCGGCGGGGTCCTGGGGGCGGTGCTGCTCACGCCTCTTGGACGCCGGTTCGAGGACCTTGTCGTCACCATCGCTGATTTCGGGCAGACCTTCCCCTCGGTGGCGGTGATTGCCCTCGTCGTGCCTGCAATGGGGTACGGTTGGGAGCCCGTAGTGCTTGCGCTTGTGATCTACAGCATACTGCCCATCATGCTCAACATCGTCGCTGGGGTCACGAGCGTCCCCTACGACGTGGTCGATGCCGCGCGGGGCATGGGGCTGAGCGCGCGACAGAGGTTCTGGCACGTGCAGCTGCCGCTCGCTATGCCCGTCATCATGGGTGGGATCAAGAACATGCTCATCATCAACGTGAGCGCCGCGACACTGGGCGCGCTGGTGGGTGCCGGTGGTCTTGGCGTGCCGATCATGGCAGGCATCGGTTCGTTCAACAACGCGCTCGTGGTGGAAGGTGCGCTCCCGGCGGCCTTGTTGGCGCTCATCATCGACCAGGTCCTGTGAAACGTACGTCTTGCCGGCGCCTGTGAGCCGCTACTTCAGCAGACGCGAGAGCAACCGGACGAGCAGGGCGCTCTCGCGGGGTGAGAGTCGCTGTGTAGCCTGCGCCGTTGCGCGTTGAGCGCGTATCTCCAGGTCGGCAAGTGCGTCTCGGCTCTTGTCGGTCAGAAAGTAGAGTCGCGATCGCGCGTCCTCGGGATGAGGAGTGGCGGTGAGCCACCCTGCCTTGGTGAGCCGGTCGAGGAGCCCCGAGGTCGTGGCGATGTCGGCCGCGATCTCTTCGGTGATCTGCTTGTGCGTGAGACCGCTTTGTTCTGAGCGCGCGAACGCGCGTATCACTTGAGCCTGCGAAGCCGTGAGCCCGGTCTCTTCCAGCGCCGCGGCCAGTGCGCCTCGAAACAGCCGCTCCGCCCTGTGGATCAGATCGGCCAGGTCGTCTGTCCGTGACGCCATCCATATCTCCTTAGTGTGCGAACCAATAGAGTTAGTATACAAAGGACATACGTTCGATGCAAACGCCGCTGGGCCACGGGAGGCGACTCCTGCAGCCGGTCCCGTGCGGCCTCGAAGTACTTGCGAGTACCGTTCGGGGGCTAATGCGTACCGCCGAGCTCCACTTATCAGCCGTTCGGCGCAATATCGTACTTTTCCAACAAAACCTCTTGCATGCCGCAGCCAACGAGGGTATCGTCCTTCTTGTCCCGAGAGGTCGGACCGGGCGAACCGCGAAAGGCAGCGTACCAGTAGCTGCCGGCGGGATTTGGAAGCGAAAGGCTTTGCGCGAGCTGGCCGGACTTTTCCAGGTCCCAAAGGTGTGAAATGGGAAGCTGCGGAGTACCGGATTCGTCGGCGAGGTTTCTCGGGACACCTCTATTCTCGGCCCTCCGAGCCGTGGGCCGCCTCCGTTGTGCTGGCGCAGCGGTACACTGAGCTACATGTCTTCTCACGCACCCGAGTCTGTGGTATCTGACGCCGCCGCGTGGCGGACCACGCGTGCAAGTGTCATCGCATGGGTGCTGTACGACCTGGCGAACACGACGTTCGCGCTGGGCGTAGGAAGCCGGTACTTCGCGCCGTGGGTCGTGCAGACGCAGGGGGGCCGCGACTGGTGGATAGGCCTCTCGACCGCCTGCGCCATGCTGGTCGTGATCATCGCCGCTCCGTGGATCGGAGCCCTCAGTGACCACGTGGGGAAAAGGCGGCCCTTCCTCATCGGCTCGACCCTCGGGTGCGTGGCCGCCACTGCGCTTCTGGCGACAGGGGGCGTGCGGGCGTCGCTCGTCCTGTACGGGGTAGCGACGGTGGGATTCAACCTCGGCGCGGTCATGTACGACTCCCTGTTGGCTGACGTGAGCACTGAGAGGAACCGCGGGCTCGTCTCCGGCCTCGGTGTGTCCGTGGGCTACGCGGGCTCGGCGCTGGCGCTGGCGCTTGGGGCGTTCGTCCTGCCGCGGTTCGGCTACGCGTGGGTCTTCCGCTCGTTCGCGGCGGCCTTTCTCATATTCGCACTGCCTGCTTTCGTCTGGGTGAGGGACCGCCCCCGCGAGTCGAAACCGGGCAAACACCCTGGTGTGACGGACTCGCCGGGAATGCTCCTGCGGGCGTGGAGAGAAGCGGGCCGGTATCCTGGGGTCGTGCGGTTCTTGACCGCGCGTTTCTTGTACACGGACGCGATCAACACCGTCTTCCTGTACATCGCCATCTACGCCAAGCTTGAGCTGGGGTTATCCGACCAGCAAACGAACGTGCTCGCGCTTGCAGGGATACTCGCCGCCGGTCTCGGCGCGCTCGTCGCGGGGCGATCGGTGGACCGGCTTGGTCCACGAGCGGTGCTGCACTCGGCGCTGTACGCGCTGGTGATCGCGGTGGTGGTGGCGATAGGCGCCAAGGCGAGTGGACTTCCGGCGTTGGGATGGATGGTCGGCTTAGCCGGGGGAAGCGGGCTCGGCTCGGTGTGGGCTGCGGACCGCGTCTACATGACGCGCCTGAGCCCGGCGGACAAGCTCGGACAATTCTTCGGGCTGTACGCGGCGGTGGGACGCTTTGCGACGGTCCTCGGCCCTCTGGTGTGGGGCCTCGTTGCTGATGGTCTTGGTCTGGGGCGTACCGCTGCGCTCGCGGTCTTGGGTGGATTCGTCGTGGTCGCCCTCATCATCCTGCAAGGAGTGCACGAGCCTGACTCAGGAGCCGTCGGCGCGTGAGAGCATGTCAGCCGCCGCTTGTCTGACGGCGGGGTCAGGATGATGCTCCGATGCCTCCCTAAGCGCGTGACGGGGGATCTCTGAGAGCGACATCAGCGCAGCGCATGCGCTGATCGCTTGCGCACGGGAACCCCATCCCAGCCACCGCGCCAACTCGCGCACCGCCGAATCGAGCAGGACAGTGGCTGTGCATGCGATGTCGGCACAATCGCGCGCATGCGCGTCGACGCTTTGCGCGCCTTCACGTGCAACGGCCGCTGGGGGGACTGGACCGAGTCTTACCAGGGTCACGGCCGCCCACGAGGCCGGTTCGACACCGTACCGATCACACATGCGCTCGGCTATCACCTCTCCGAGCAGCTCTTCTTGTGGCAGCCCGAAGTGGGAGGCGAGCAGGCTGAGCGTCTCGGGCGAGGGGAACCGCTGGCCGCGCTCGATTCGAGAGAGCATAGCAACGCTCAGGCCCGTAGCGTCAGCGACGTCATTCAGCGTCTCTTCACGCGACCGGCGCAAAACCCGCAACGTATCACCAAGGTCTCCGCGCATCGACATGAGTTTACCGCCGTGTCAATGAGTTTGACAACAGTGGCAATCAGCCATATTATTGCAGGGTCGGCGAACGCAGCCGCGAAAGGTGAGAGTGCTATGTCCGATTACGCAGAACATGACTCGCACAGGATGCGTGCCTTGCAGGTAGAACACGCTTGCGGGCATGTGCACGTGCATTTGTTGCCTCCCGCCCGGAGGGTGGGTGGCATGCTGCTTGGCACCATCGACATGCTCTCCTCCCAGCCTTGTCCGGCCTGTATGGCGGGTGTGCCGGAATGGGCCATCTACCCCTCCATAGGGCACCAGGACGCACCGTCAGCGGGGCCGTCATGACGCCCTGGCCGCCTTCCATCGCTTTTATCGGGCTTGGGGTGATGGGACACTCGATGGCCGGTCACCTCCTCGACGCAGGGTACCCCTTGGTGGTGCACAACCGGACGGCGTCCAAGGCGCAGGACCTTGTGGACCGTGGAGCACGATGGGCGTCTAGTCCAGGAGAGGCCGCTCGACAGGCGGACATCACCATAAGCATCGTGGGGTATCCGGCTGACGTGGAGCAGGTGTACCTCTCACCTGGCGGGGTCGTCGAAACGGCAAGACCGGGGTCCTTGATCATCGATATGACGACCTCGACTCCGTCGCTTGCACAGCGAATCGCCCAAGAAGCCGAGAAGAGAGGTGTCTTCTCTTTGGATGCGCCTGTCTCGGGCGGTGACGTCGGCGCGCGTGAAGCGAAGCTCACCATCATGGTCGGCGGGCCGGACGAGGCCTTCCAGCGTGCCTTGCCGGTGTTCCGCGTCATGGGGCCGACTGTCACGTTGATGGGAGGGCATGGTGCGGGCCAACATGCGAAGATGGCCAACCAGATAGCGATAGCCGGAACGATGCTGAGCGTGGTCGAGTCGCTGGCGTACGCCCAACGCGTAGGGCTCGATCCTGCAGTGGTCCACTCGGCCATCTCGGCAGGAAGCGCAGGCTCGTGGTCGATGAGCAACTACGGGCCGCGCATCTTGAAGGGCGATTTCGCCCCAGGCTTCTACGTCAAGCATTTCGTCAAGGACCTTCGGATCGCGCTCGAGGAAGCATCGGCGCGCGACCTCGAATTGCCTGGCCTGGATTTGGCCAAGCGCCTGTACGAGCGGCTCGCCGCCGAGGGTGGCGCGGAGCTCGGCACGCAGGCGCTGTGGACGCTCTACTCGGCGGCCGAGTAGCGCCTCGCTCGGGTTGGGACCCGGAAGTATACGATCACAGGCGCATCTCCGGAACGCTGAATGCGTCAGGCTTCGCTAACCCCTGCTCAGGCTTCCTCATTCTTCCGTCCTTTGTGTGATTTCCGTCGCCCGGCGTGGCATACATTCACCAGACATCGTGAATGCTCACGAGCGCGGAGGTTCTTCGAATCGATGCCGGGTGTCGTCCATCGAGGGGGACGGCACGATGTCCAGCCGGGGTCTTGCGACGTTGACGCATGCGTGAGAACAGACGCAGGGGAGGCGTTGCTGTATGCCGGGGTGACCGGCTCTGTCGAGAACGAGGCCACGCCCAGATCGTCGGGGTTCCACCTTACCAGCCTGCTCTCGATCGTTCTGACTACTGGTTTTGCTGCGCTGGTCGTAGGACTCACGGGGGACTTGATCGCTTTCTGGCCGTTGTACCTCATACCGATCGTCATCGCGGCAGTGACCTACTACGTCGCGGGTGCGGTCCTCACGAGCGCCATCGCCTTGTTGCTCATCGTGCTGACGGCCCCGTCTGGCGCGCTCGCGTCACTCAGCAGGATCGGTGTCGGGCTGGCAGCCGCAGTGCTGTGCGGGGTGGTGATCGGCGCGCAGTCGCGGCGTCACGCTTTGCACGAGCTCGAGCTCGAGCGTGCGTCCATCTACGACCCCCTTACCGGAGTGTTCAAGTCCGCCTACCTGCACAGTCGGCTCGCCGAGGAGATGCGGCTCTGCGACCGCTACGGTGTGCCCATGGGTCTGCTGCTTGTCGAGGTCGCGGACTACGCGGGGTTCAAGCAGAAGTTCGGACACTACAAGGCCGAGCTCCTGCTCGAGCACATGGCTTCGGTCATCAAAGTGTCGCTGCGTGACACCGACATCGTGGGCCGTCTTGGTGCGGAGCAGTTCGCCGTGCTCTTGCCGTTCGCCACGGCCGCGGAGTGTCACTCGGTGGCGGCACGTCTGGAAGCCGACATCCGCGCAACGCAGTTCGAGGGTGATGCGCTTGAGCCGGTGACGACGTGCGACGTGGTCGTCGCGTGTGCCGCATACCCCTCAGAAGCGCGTGACCTTCCCCTGTTGCTTGAACTCGCGGGTGAACGGCTCGATGCGGCACGCAAGGCACGTGTGGCCAGGCAAGGTCCACCGGCTATGACCGCATCGCAGGAAAGCCAGGCGTTGCCATGAGCGGCGAGGGCCAGCGCGGCAGCGAACAAAGTAGGTCGCCCGTCCGTGGCAGCGACCTGCCGATCCGGTTCGCGCAGTCGAGCACACTCCTCATGGTCTTCTGGCTCGTCTTGACCGGCTCCTTCAAGGTGTCGGACGTGGCGATGGGCGCCACACTCTCACTGGCGCTCGGCTGGTGGTCGGCGACTCACTTGTGGACGCGCGAGGACGCCCCCGTGCTCACGTGGAGGCAGTCGGTGCGGTTCGTAGGGTATGTCGGCTACCTGGTGCGGGAGATCGTTCTTGCCGCTATCGGGGTAGCCGAAAAGGTGTTGGACCCTCACATGCCGATCGACCCGGTGGTCATCTCTCACAGGACGGGCTTCACACGCGATGTCTCGCGCGTGGCTCTGGCGAACTCGATCACCTTGACACCGGGCACGCTCACGATCGACCTGGAGGACGACACCTACGTCATCCACTGCTTGAACGAGGAGTTCTCTGAAGGCATCGTCAACGGTGACTTCGAGCGTCGGATCAAGCGGGTGTTCGAGGAGTAGGAGGAGCAGGAGATGCAGGGGTTCTTCTGGGGGATCGCGATCTTCCTGCTCGTGAACGCGTTCCTGTGCCTGGTGCGTGCATACCGAGGACCGACGGTGGTCGACAGGATCCTCGCGGTGAACATCGTCGGTACCAAGACACTCGTCGTGCTCGTACTCCTGGCCTACGTGTTCGGACGGACGATGTACCTCGACGTCGCGTTCGTGTACGCGATGCTGAACTTCATCGTCAGCGTCACAGCCGCGCGCTTCATCGAGACCGGACGGTTGAGTGGTGACTGGCGATGACCGACACCGCTGTCGTCACGCGGGCGATCTCGGCGGTACTTGCCTGCACAGGCGCCTTCTTCTTCCTGGTCGGCACTATCGGGATCTTGCGACTTCCGGACTTCTACTCGCGGACGCACGCGGCTACGAAATGTGACACGGTCGGCGCAGGCGCCGTGCTGCTGTCGCTTGCAGTCCTGCACGGTCTTTCGGTGGACACCCTCAAGATCGTCGCGATCGCAACCTTCGTACTGCTATCCAGCCCCACCGTAGGTAACGCGCTTGCGCGTGCGGCATATCGCACGGGACTTCGGCCGTGGACGCGTCAGGAGAGAAGCGGGGGTGAGAAGTGACATGCTCAGCCGGGCGTTCGATATCACGTTGTTGCTGCTGCTGGTCGCCTGCGCGATCTCCGTGATCCGCATGAAGGACTTGCTGGCGGCCACGATCGTCTTCTCCACGTACAGCTTGATCATGTGTCTCATCTGGCAGCATCGAGGAGCGCCGGACGTCGCTCTCACCGAAGCCGCGGTAGGGGCGGGTGTGACCACGGTACTCTTCCTTGTGGCGATCGGACGGACGACGAGGGTGGAGAAATGAAGAGAGCGTCGGTCGCGGCGTTGCTGGTGCTGATCGCAATCCCGCTTCTCGCTGCCATGGCGGAGCTTCCTCCTCATGGAAGCAGCGAGACACCTGCGTACACCCATGTCTCGGAACGTTATCTACAACGAGGAGCGCAGGAGGCCGGCGCCGAGAACATCGTGACCGACGTGATCCTCAACTATCGTGGGTTCGACACGAACGGTGAGGTCACCGTCATCTTCACGTCAGTGGTCGCGGTCGCCGCGATCTTGCTACTGCGCGACGAGGAGCGCACTTCGCAAGAACGCTCGTCGACACCGGTGTCACCGGTGCTGCTTTTCATCGTGCGGACCATGGCGCCGTTCATCGCGCTCTTCGGGATGTACGTGATCTTGTTCGGTCACCTGTCGCCCGGCGGCGGCTTTCAGGGGGGCACCATCTTGGGGGCGCTCGTGATCGTGAGCACGGTCGTGCTCGGACCGGACGTTGCACACCGGATGGTGCCCGCGCCTGCCCGCCCGTGGCTTCAAGCGGCGGCGCCGCTTACGTTCGTGACCGTGGGCCTGGCGGGTCTCGCCGTGACGGGTCACTACCTCGGGTTCCCGTCTGGAGACGAGTGGGGCTGGGTCGGCACTCTCATGCTGGTGGTCATCGAGATCGGTATCGGTGTGGGCGGCGGCACGATCATGGCCTCGATCTTTTGGATGATGGAGGAGGAGCGATGATCGAGGCGCTGTGGACGAATCTGGACTATGCGGCTTCGGTGGTGCTGTTCTCCATCGGATTGTACTGCGTCATCACGCGCAACAACCTGATCAAGAAGTTCATGGGACTCAACATCATGGAGACGGCCGTCTTTGCGTTCATCGTGGCCCTGGGTGTGGTCGAGGGGGGCGATGCTCCGATCATGGGCGCGGACGCCTCGCCGCCTTTCACCAACCCCATCCCGCAGGCCCTCATCCTCACCGGCATCGTCGTCGCGGTCAGTACCACGGCTATCGCTCTGAGCCTGATCATCCGCGTGTATCGGCAGACAGGGACGATCGAGGCCGATGAGTTGAGGGAGATGGAGTGACGTGCTCCTGTGGCCTCACTGGCTCGCTCTTGTGGTGGTCGTGCCACTGGCCGGATCGGTCGTGACGCCTGCGGTGGCTCGCGGGAGTGGCAGGGTCGCCGGGCGCTGGGCCATCGGGGTCATGACGGTCACTTTCGCCATAGCGATCACGCTGGTGCTGCGCGTCGCCCAGACGGGACCCTTCTCGTACTGGTTCGGCGGATGGGAGCCGCCTTACGGGATCGAGTTCCGCTTTGACGAGTTCAGCGCTTTCTCGGCGGTGATCGCGTTCATCGGCCTGCTCGCAGTCATCTTCTCGCAGCGCTATGCCGAGCAGGCCTTGTCGCCGAAAAGGATCCCTTACTACTACTGCCTGCTCATGCTCAATCTTACAGGCATGATCGGCTTCACCGTCACAGGGGACCTCTTCAACACGTACGTGTTCATGGAGATCTTGTCGCTGTCTGGTTACGCGCTTGTGGCGGTCAGTGGAGAGAAGACCGCCGAGATGGCGGCGTTCAAGTACCTGGTGCTGGGGGCCGTGTCCTCCCTTTTCGTCCTGCTGTCGATCGGCATGTTGTACGCGCTTACTGGTAGCTTGAACATGGCGGACGTGAGCGCTCGCCTGACCGCCGGTGTGCCGAAGCTCCCACTCATCGTCGCCCTTGCGGCGATGACGCTCGGCTACATGGTCAAAGCCGCCGTGTTCCCACTGCACATCTGGCTTCCCGATGCGCACGCCATCGCGCCCAGTCCCGTCTCGGCCGTGCTTTCCGGCCTGGTGGTGAAGATGGGTGTCTTCGGCATGCTGCGGATGTACCAGATCGTCTATCGGGCCGACGTTGTCGACTTGTCGGTGCTCAACACCGTCCTGGTGTGGCTCGGCGCCATCTCGATCGTGATGGGGGCGTTCTTCGCCATCTTCCAGGACGACATCAAGATGATGCTGGCCTATTCGACCATTTCGAACGTGGGTTACATCGTGATGGGGCTGGGACTCGCCTCGCAGTACTCGCTCATCGGGGCGAGCGTGCATGTGTTCAACCACGCTCTTATCAAGTCCACGCTCTTCCTGGCGGCTGGAGCGATCATCCATCGTACCGGTTACCGCACGCTGACGGACTTACGCGGTGTGGGTCATGGGATGCCCCTGACGGGAGGCGCGATGGCGATCGGCGCCATATCCATCGTGGGTATCCCTCCGACCGCAGGATTCCTCTGCAAGTGGTACATCGCTCTCGGCGCGTTCCAGGCGGGGCGGCCGTTCTTCGGCTTTGCGCTCGTGTTCGGCGCGCTGTTCATCTTCATCTACTACATCCGGATGGTGAACGCCTTCTACTTCCAGGAACCCGTGCATCCTGAAGTTGCACGGATCGGTGAGGCGCCTGTGTCGATGCTTGCGCCCATGCTCATCCTGGCGGCTTTGTGCCTGGTCATGGGCATTCTCGGAAGGATCCCGCTGAGTTTCATCGAGCCAGCGGTCACTCGGATGCTTGCCACGATAGGAGGCTGAGATGGAAGTCACCGACATCCGGCCGATGCTGGCGCCCATGATCTCCTTCGCCTGTGCAGGGCTCGTCTTCCTGATGGGGAAGAAGCCGTTCTGGCGGAACTTCTGGAGTCTTTCGGCCGCGAGTCTGAAGCTGCTGGTGGTGTTCACCATGCTGCCGGGCGCGCTCAAGGGTACGGTGTACGTCTTTCGGCTCGTGGAGTTCACTCCGGGGATAGGCCTTGCGTTCCGCACCGATGCGCTCGGCATGTTCTTCGGCATCGTGTCCTCGATGTTGTGGGTGTTCACCACCATCTATGCGATCGGCTACATGGAGCCGGAGCACGCTCAGGTGCGATTCTTCGGGTTCTTCGCGCTGTGCGTGTCCGCCACGGTGGGAATCGCCTTTGCCGAGAACCTTCTCACCTTGTTCTTGTTCTACGAGACGCTCACCATCTGCACCTATCCGCTCGTCATCCACGAAGAGACTCCCGAGGCGATGAAAGCGGGCCGCAAGTACCTCATCTACACCCTTACGGGCGGCGCCTTCGTGCTTCTGGGCACGGTCCTGACCTATCAGCTCTGTGGGACCATCACACTCTCCAAACCTGGGATCCTGTCACTTTCAGCTGGTCCGGCGGCGCTCACGTGGCTTTTCGTGAGTCTTATTGCTGGCTTCGGCGTCAAAGCGGCGATCATGCCGCTTCACGGTTGGCTACCGTCGGCCATGGTGGCGCCCACTCCGGTGAGTGCTCTTCTCCACGCTGTCGCAGTAGTGAAGGCGGGCGCCTTCGGCATCTTGCGGGTCGTGTACAACGTGTTCGGCGTCGAACTCCTCCGGCAGATGCACCTCACCACGTGGCTTGCTTATCTTGCGGCCTTCACGATCATCGCGGCCTCCTTCATCGCGCTGTTCCAGGACAACTTCAAGCGACGGCTCGCGTATTCCACGGTGAGCCAGCTGTCCTACATCATCCTGGGCGCCTCGCTTCTCACACCGTGGGGTGCGACGGCTGCCATCGTCCACATCGCGAACCAGGCGTTCTCGAAGATCACCATGTTCTTCGTGGCAGGCGCCATACAGCGCAAGACGGGCAAGACGTGCGTGCACGAGCTCGCCGGCATCGGATACCAGATGCCCTACACGATGGGCGCCTTCACCGTGGCTGCGCTCTCTTTCGTGGGCGTTCCTTTGTTCGCGGGTTTCGTGAGCAAGTGGTATCTGTCACTGGGCGCTCTCCAGTCGGGGCAGTGGTGGTTCGCGCTCGTCATGATCGTGAGCTCACTTCTCAACGCGGGGTATTGGTTCCCCATCGTGTACCTCGCGTTCTTCAAGTCGCCACCAGGTGCGCGTTTGCGAATCGACGAAGCGCCCTGGACTCTGCTGGCCCCGACCCTCATCTGTGCGGCGTACGTGATCATGCTCGGTACTACCGTCGATGTGCCTGCGATGCCCTTCTCCCTTGCGCGTGCCGCTGTTCAGTTCGTCTTCGGGATGTAGTAGGTGGTGTGTCGTGGAAGGCGAAGTTGTCAACACATGGCTGACTCTAGTGGTGTTCGTCCTGCCGTTCGCGGGCGGGCTGCTGGCCGCGCCGCTCGCCAAGGTGTCCCGCGCCACGCGCTCGGTCGGCCTTTGCGCGGTGTGTGCCGCGACGCTCGTCGCGGCGGCCTCCTTCGTGCCGGGCGTGCTCTCGGGGAAGGTCTACGAGACCCACATCCTCAAGCTCACGCCCACGATCTGGATGTACATGCGGGTGGATGCCCTCGGAGCCCTTTTCGGGCTCACTGTGGCGGCACTGTGGATGCTCGCGCTCGTATACTCCCTCGGGTATATGGCCGACGAACAGCGTCTCGGACGCTACTACAGCTTCTTCATGCTGTGTCTCGCGTGGACGATGGGGGTGGCGTACTCGGGCAACCTGCTCACCTTCCTCATCTTCTACGAGCTCTTCAGCATCCTCACGTACCCCCTTGTCGTGCAGGAAGGCACGCCTCAAGCGATGGCGGCGGGGACGAAGTACATCATCTACATCCTCGTCGGCGGCAGTCTGGTGCTTCTGGCGATCGTCTTCACGTTCTTCGTGGCCGGCGACCAGACGCTTTCGACCACTCCACTGCTCGACATCACCATGGGGCAGGGGCAGCTGCGTGCGATCTTCTGGTGCTTCATCGCGGGTTTCGGCGTCAAGGCAGCCATCGTTCCACTCCACGGCTGGGTTCCCGATGCGCATCCCGCAGCGCCGGCGCCGTTCTCGGCTGTCCTCTCAGGAGTGATGGTCGCCGCGGGTACCTTCGGGATCATGCGAGTCGTTTTCAACGTGTTCGGTGTCGCGCTTCTGCGAGAGCTCGATGTGACGCGCTGGTTGAGCTACCTTGCCGCTCTCACGGTCATCTTCGCGGCGATCCTGGCGGTCAACCAGGACAACATCAAACGGCGGCTGGCTTACTCGACGATCTCGCAGATGGGTTACGTCACTCTTGGGGTGTCGCTGCTCGGAGAGCAAGCAGCGGTCGGGGCGATGGTGCACATCACGAACCACGCGTTCATGAAAGGCGCCCTCTTCCTTGTCGCCGGACTGCTCATCAAACGTGCGGGGGTGCACAACGTGAGCGAGATCGACGGCATGGCCAAGCGTATGCCGTTCACGTGCGCCGCCCTTGCGATAGTCACCCTCGGCATGATCGGCACGCCCCCGCTCTCGGGCTTCGTGAGCAAGTGGTATCTCGGGCTCGGCATACTCGAGGCACAGCAGCCCCTCTACCTGATCGTCCTCATCGGGGGAGCGCTCATTGCAGCGATCTACCTCTTGCCGATGGTCTACAGGGCGTACTTCCGTGAACCGCGCCCGCTTGCCGAGGGCGTGTCACTCGCGTCCGGCGCCGATGTCTCGCGTGAGGCGCCTGTTTCGATGCTCGCTCCCCTGGGTGTCGCGGTAGGCATCAGCATCGTTCTCGGTCTGCTCGCGTCTGTGGAGGGCTCGCCCCTGTCGCTTGCGCGTGTAGCGGCAGAGTCGTTCTTCAGGTAGGGGGTACTGGATGCACGAGGCGTACTACAGCGCACTGCCCGCCTTGATCGTCGCGACACCGCTTGTCGCGGCTGCGCTGGTGAAAGCCATCGCGCACATCGGCGGGTCGTGGCGCAACGCTTTCGTCGTGGTGGTGAGCGGTGTCACCCTCCTTGAGACGACGTCCCTCGTCCCGCTCATCGCAGAACATCACCGTGTGACGTGTGAAGTGCCACTCATGCTCGGAAGGCTCGACTTCACGGTCGACGCCTTCTCGATGCTCTTTGCGCTGTTCTCGGCATTCGTGTGGTTCGCGTCCACGCTGTACTCGCTCGACTACCTGCACCACGAGAGAAGGCACGACCGGTATCACATCACCAATCTCGTGACACTGTCCGCGATGCTCGGAGTGGTGCTCGCTGGGGACCTTCCCACCCTCTATCTGTTCTTCGAGGCGCTCGGACTCGTCGCGTTTCTCTTCGTCATCCACACTCAGACCGACGAAGCAAAGGCCGCAGCTCTCAAGTACTTCTGGATGACGGTGATAGGCGGGTTCGCGCTCCTTGCCGGCATCATGCTCACCTATGCGCTCGGCGGTACCGGCGCGATCGGGCCGATCCCCGAGAGTGGCGCCCCAGACGCCCTTCGATGGGCTGCGGCGGGCCTACTCATCCTGGGCTTCGGTGTGAAAGCGGGCATGCAGCCCGTACACGTGTGGCTCCCCGACGCCCATCCGGTCGCGCCGTCCCCCGCAAGCGCTCTGCTCTCGGGCGTGATGATCAAGGCAGGAGCGTATGGGATCTTCCGCACAGTGACGGCGATCTTCCGTCCCGAGGTCGGAGCCGAAGTCGAGTCTGCACTGTGGCACTTCTCCTCGGAGCTCGGGCTGGTTGTGCTGTGGATCGGTATCTACACCATGTTCACAGGCGTGTGTATGGCACTTCTCCAGAGCAACGCGAAGCGAATGCTCGCGTACCACTCGGTGAGCCAGATGGGTTTTATCCTCGCGGGTATCGGCGCCGCCGGGTACCTCGGTGCGCACGGCGCGATGGGGTATGCGGGGGCGCTCTTCCATGTGGTGAACCACGCGTTGTTCAAGGCATGCTTGTTTCTTTGCGTCGGGGCGGTCTTCTTCCGCACGGGTTCTCTTGACATGTACAAGCTGGGT